>CAZFBR010000260.1:0-4156 GCA_964517215.1 uncultured bacterium | reverse complement strand
GAAGAGCTGGGTTATCGCCGGTTCCATGATGCTGAAATGGGTGTGTGAGTTTTTTGCCGTCTTTGGGCCGGAATGGCCTGTTATTTAGAGGACTTTTCCGAGTTTCAAGTCGCAGTCCTGGGCCATCTGGCTGAACAGCCGCAGCGGACCGTAATGCAGATAAACGAAGGCGCCGTAGGTCGAAGTCGCTGCAAGGAAGCCGTTGTATTCACGGGTGCCGTCTTCGGAAAAATTAACCGAGGCCAGTCCTGCCGCCACCCCGGCATTGCTGAACTCCGTGATCCCCATGGGGAGGAGCGCGCCGCGCTGATTGGTTTTCCGGTTATAATAGCCGTAGCCGGGGAAATCACCGGACCGCTTGGCAAATCCCGCAATATTGGTCGATTCGGCAAGGTCCGCCGATGAGGCGATGAACAGCGGTCGACCGTAATGTTTCGCGCAATAGGCGTTCACCCAAGCGCCCCAGACGCCCAAGGCCGCGCGGTTGGGCTGCCGGTCGCCCGGCTTGGCCCACATTGCTGCGGGATATTTTTCGTAATCGCACAGTGCGGGGTCATTGAGCGGATTCTTCTTGAGGTTGAAGTAAATGTTGTCGTGATGCGCGGGGACCATGTCGCCGAGTTCGACCAGCCGGTCGCTGATCACCCGCGTGAATTCGTCATCGCTGGTCATGACTTCCATGATCATGCGCAGATTGGCGTAGGTCTGTTCTGTCTGCGCGCAGGCGTTCGGGCAGGGGCCTTCACCGTCGCCGGCAAAGCGGACGCCGTATTTGTCCTGAAACGCCCGTTGGCTTGCCCAGAATGCCTCACTGTTCATCGGGTGCATGGTGCCGTGTGAGGCAGCGTCGCAGAGGCCGTACCCGCGCCCCTTTTTTGTTTTGAACCACCCGCAATTGGGCACGCCGTCGGGGTTGGGACCGTGGACCAGGTCGAGCAGCACCGTGGTCACCGTTGCCCATGTCATCCCCTGCTCCGTGCCCGCCACGCGCCAGCCGTAGGGTTTGAACCAGTCGTCGGGCGTGCCGTGGACGATGCTGCTGGTCGGATGCGGGTCAATGCCGTAATCGTTCCAGTCGAGCAGAAAGTAAAAATTGTCCGCACCGAGCCCCCAGGCGGTGTTCTTGGCCTCGTGGTTGCCGCCGGCAGTATGTCCGCCCTCGCCCTCCAGCCCGAATACCCGGATATCGCCGGCGCCCGCGAGTTTGAGTGCCATGGCCTGCCCGAGTGCCGCCGGGGTGCCGTGCCCGGTCGGGCCGGTGTTAAATTTGAAGAACATGGTCTTGCCGCAGTATTCCGCATGACCCGACAGGCCGCGACTGTGGCGCAACGTCAGCAGATCAGCCGCCAGCACCTGCCGGTGTTCATGAATGTGGTATTTTTCATTATTGGTGATTTTGTATCTGTATTTGAGCACCTCCGACAGGCAGGCAAGCGTCGCATAGACCAGCGGCGCGGTATGTCCCGCAATGAGGACGAAGCGGTCGCTGAACCGTTTCTCGGGGTGGCGGATATCCCAGCGCAGCACGCCCGAGAGGAGGGTGGCGATGAGGATATGCACCTTCGCGTGCGAGCCGCCGGGATGCCCGCTCTGGCGCAGGTTGAGCGTGAAGTCGAGCGTCGCGTCGACGCAGTCCTTCAGCTTCTCCCAATACTTGAACTGCGGCTCCAGCTGGGCAAAGGTGTGGTGCGGATCAGTCATGGCAGAACGCTCCCGACGGGAAACAGGTGATGGATAAGCAGCAGGAGAACAACTGCTCCCGCCAGCCAGCAGGCGAAGCTGCGGGCGGAGCGGCGCAGATGGCGCGCGAAATAGAACGGCTCCGCCGCCTGGAGGCCGTCGGCGGTGTCGATGTCGTGCCAGGGCAAGCCGGTGATCTCGACCGTTCCCATGCTGCCGTCCGCGGCGGCGCGGGCGCAGGCCTGGGACAGCGATTCCTCGCCCGCCGCCTGTGCCGCGCGCAGATAGTTCGCAAACGCGGGTGAACAGGCGAAGACGCCGCAGTCGATTCCGGTGTATGTCGCCAGCGTCTTGGCGATGGCGGTCACTTTCCCGACATCGTCGATCTGCACCTTCATTCCGTCGTCGAGGTCATGGATGCTCCCTGCATCGCGATCGATTCCGACCGCTGCGGCGCAGTCGCACCGCCGTTGACGCCAGACCCGATGCACGAGGTCGGGCGAAACGAGATGGTCGCTCATCAGCAGCAGGAACTCCGCGCCCGGCGGCAGGGCGTCGATGCCGCGCAGCACGGAAATTCCGTTCCCGCGCCGGAAGTCCGGGTTGTGGACGAAATGCAGCCGGACATGGCAGCGCTTGTCGCCCAGCGCCTGCTGCAGCTGTTCGCCCTGCCAGCCGGTGACAATCCACGCATCATGACAGCCGCAGACCGCGAGTGATTCGAGGATATGATTGATGAGCGGGCGGCCATGCACGGGAGTGAGACACTTATGCTGGTCCTGTCCCAGCCGTGTGCCCATGCCTGCCGCAATGATCAGCGCATTCATACCGGCAATTACTATAACTGTCACGGGCGTCACGGTCAAACGCGCGAACAGATACAATGGCCGGGTGATTGACGGGCGGAGTGCGGCTTGCTATGGTTCGCCTATGGGCAAGCTGCGCCAGTCATTGCGGACGCCGGCCCGCCGGCTGATTCTTGTGCTGGCGGTGCTGGCAGGGATGCTGGGCGCGCTCAGCGTGCGGCAGGAACTGGCCGGAGGGGAAAAACGCATGGATGACGAAAAGCCGGTCTGCGGTTCGACTGCATGCGACTGGCCGACCGATGATGCGGCGCTGCGGCGGGTGCTGACGCCAGAACAGTATCGCATCGTGCGCGAAAACGGAACGGAGACCCCGTTTCACAATGCGTTTTGGGACCATCATGCCGAGGGGCTGTATGTCGATGTGGTATCCGGTGAACCCCTGTTCAGTTCCCGCGACAAGTTCGATTCCGGCACGGGCTGGCCGAGTTTCACGCGACCGCTTGACTCCGGCGCCGTGGTTGAGCGGTCGGATACCAGCGGCGGCATGACGCGCATCGAGGTGCGCAGCGCGCAGGCGAACTCACATCTGGGCCATCTGTTTGACGACGGGCCCGCACCGACGGGCCGGCGCTACTGCATTAATTCTGCGGCCCTGCGTTTTGTGCCGGTTGATGCACTGGCGGCAAACGGCTACGGCGCGCTGCTGCCGCAGTTCGGGTGCAGCGCGGATACGGCTGCCAATGTCGCGATCTTCGGCGCCGGCTGTTTCTGGGGCACGGAGGCGTATTTTCGGCGCGTGCCCGGGGTGCTGACCACCGCCGTCGGGTATGCCGGCGGCAGCGTGCCGGCGCCGAGCTACGAGCAGGTCTGCTCGGGGCAGACCGGTCACGCCGAAGTGGTGCGCCTGACCTTTGATCCGGCGGTGATCAGCTATGACCGGCTGGTGCGCCATTTTCTGCGCCTGCACGATCCGACCGCGCTCAACCGGCAGGGAAACGATATCGGCACGCAGTATCGTTCCCTGATTGTCGCCACCACCGCGGAGCAGGAGCGGGTGGCGCGGGCGGCATTGCAGCGCGCGGCGGCGCGCTATCCGCGCCCGCTCGTGACCGAAATCAATCGTGCCGACCTGTTCTATCCGGCGGAAGAGTACCATCAGGACTATCTTGGCCGGAACCCGGGTGGCTATTGCCACGTCGATCTGGCGCTGGCGGCACAGCCGCTGGACTGAGAGGAAGGGTATGGAGCTTATCGTCAGCAGGACACAGCGGGCGATGGCACCCGCCGATCATACCGCGGTGGCGGGAGCGGTGGCGGCGGTGAAAATGATCCGCGTCATTGCCACGGGTGCTGTCATTTTCAGCACGATTCCGGTGGTGGCGATTATCGCCTGGCAGACGCGGGCGACCCTGCCGCTGCCGGTGCTGCTGGCGATCTGCTGCACCGTCACCCTGATGGATATTGTCGGAGCGGCGGTGATCTGGCATGCCCTCGACCGGCAGCGTACTGCCCTGGACGAAGAGGCGATGCGCGGCCAGCTTGAAGAAATCGTCTGCCGCATTCCCGACGGGGTTTTCTGGTACCGGCAGGTGATCCAGGCCTGCAATCTGCCCGAAGGCCGGGCACCGGGCGCGGCGATACGCCGTCAGCGGTGAAAGCATAGCGGTCAG
>CAZFBR010000259.1:0-4176 GCA_964517215.1 uncultured bacterium | reverse complement strand
GTGCTGCATGCGGTGCAAAACGGCGATGAGGCGTACTGGTTCATGGGTCTCGACGGCGGAGCGTTCTCTGTGCCGAACACTGCCGCCAACCGCGCGCTCTGCGCGGCGGCGGGCGTGAAATATGACACCATCGCCGCCGGTCGCGGCCGCAGCGCGGTGGTGCAGGCGGACGGGACCTGCACGTCGGTGGTGAATGCCGCAACCAGCGACTTCACCTACGATTCGACCATCCGCCTGATGAATGCGCCCAAGGTGCTGGTCTATTCGTCCGACATCAGCGATCCGGTCACCCAGGTGCTTGAGCGGGCGGGGATCATGCGCTACACCGACTGGGATTTCATCGACGCCGACGGCGGCTATCCGCGCACGGTGGATATCAACGCCGACGGGACTTCGGTGACCTACAATTCGCTCGCGGAGGTGCTCGAAGGGCATGACTGGGTGCACCTGCACCATGAGGACTTCACCTCGTCGACCCAGGGCAAGAACAACGCGGTGGCGATCGGCAATTTCGTCACCGGCGGCGGCTATATGTACTGCCAGTGCCTCGCGGCGGAGACGCTCGACCAGGCGCTGGAACAGATGGGGCTGACCACCATGGCCTTCACCAATCCGATCGCCGGCCGCACGCTGACCCAGAGCGGATATTGGGACACGCTCGACAGCGAACTGACCACCGACATTGATTTTTACCTGCAGGACGCGTCGGGCGCGCCGCTGTACTACTTCCCGCTCGATCAGAACTATTACGGGTTCGGGTTCTCCCCGACCGGCGCAGTCGATCTCAACGACAATGTGCAGGGATTCAGCGGGGCGTTTAAGACGATGAATCCCGAGTTTATCGACGAGACCAAGAACCTGACCATCACCGGCTGGTACGATCCTGCCGTTGCCGAAACGAGCATCTGGAACGAGGCGGGCTGGCAGTCGGCCAACCTGATCCTGTACGAAAGCAAGCTGAGCGTCAAGCTGAATGCCGATGGCGACAAGAATGACAACATGACGATCGAGACGCTGTACAATAACCGCGTGGCGTACGGCTGGGACGGCTATATCGAGCGGCAGGCGGTTGAGACGTGGGAGGACACGCACACCGAAGTGCAGACCACCACGACCGTCATCGGGCATGTCTGCTCGTACAAGAAGAAGGTCGGCGGCAAATGGACGTATTGCGCCAACAAGTCCTGCTGTAATAATGCGGCGCACGCTGCCTATTGGACGTCCAATGTCTATCAGACGCAGACGGTGACTGTTCCCGGCCAGTGGGTGGTGGACTATTACCAGTATCGCCTCGACCTGAACAAGGACGGCGATTATACCGATGCGCAGAACAATGCGGAGACCTATGTTCGTGAATTGTGCGGGTTGCATGGCGACGGGTTTTTCACCTACACCACGGGCCATGAACCGTCCGACCTGGCGATGGACCGCCTGATTCTCAACAATCTGCTCCTTTCGGGCGCGGCCGGTCGCATGAATTACTTCGGCGCGGTTGACCTGGACGGGACCGACCCGGAAAAGGGCGCGGTGTTCTACCGCAACAATGCGTGGTTCGGCTTCTTCGACAGCCAGAACGACGAGCACCGGTTCCTCGACAAGGGCGATATCCTGCTGGCGGAGCCGGGCAACATGTGCGGCACCACCAACAAGGCGGTGATGTACCGCTACAAGACGGATCTGGACAAGGACCTGGCGTATTACGAGCACCAGCAGGGGAGCGGGCGCGTGGTACTGGTTCCCATCGTCGAGTGTGTGAGTGCAAGCTACACCTCGATGTACGCAATGGATTCGAAGACCAGCGACGACGACCGCCGGCTGCGGGTGATCGGGTCCGCGTATTTCTTCCTGCGTGATGTGGTGCATGAAGCGGCCCTGCGCAGTGACTTGGGCCCGGTCAAACCGGGGCAGGTGCGCGGCATATTCATAGGGTATGCGCTGAAACCGAGCTGACGACCGGTAACCCGGCCGGTGTGACGGTTATACCGGACACCGGATGGCGGAACGCAGCACCTCTGCCGCTGGCAGGGGCGCTGCTGCGTGTGGGCAGACGAATGGATGCCGTCCGTTCGGGCCGGTGGCGCCGGTCCGGCCTTGACAGCCCGCCTCGGGGTGGAGTAAGGTTGGGGCATGGAAAAGGCGCTGGTCGCGGCGGTGGTCATGCTGGTGGTGCTGGTGGCATTGCTGGCGTGGTATTTTCTGCCGCAGTATTTCGCAGATGAACCGGCGGTGGTTCCCGGGACCGTTGCCGCGGGAACAGAACCGGCAGCGGCAGGTGGTGACGGGACCCGCACTCGCCGGGTGACGGAGGGCGGCGTTGAGCTGGATCCGGCCGTCAACCAGTCGCCTGCCATCCCTGCGGCGGTTCCCACTGCACCTGCGTCCACTCCTGCGGCACCGGCCGCCGTGGCGGCGGCCGGCCCGCCCAGTACTGATCCCTGGCAGCGGGTTGAACAGCTGCAGCAGCAGATCACCGCGTTGCAGGCGGTCAATGACCGACTGATTGCGCTGGAGCAGCGGCTGAGCCAGCTCTCCGGCAGCGGCAGTGGGATCACCGTGACTGAACTTGAATCGTTGCGCCAGCAGGTGGCTGCGGCCGGCAGCGCGCGGCCGGCCGCGACCGCGGCAACGGCCGCAACCGGCGGCAGCGCCAGCAGCCAGCAGCTTGAAGCCCTGACCGGCAAGGTGGCGTCGCTGGAAAGCAAGGCGGCGGCCTTGGAATCAACCGTAACGACGCTGGAACGCAAAGTGGTCAGTTCCAGCAGCAATTGGAACCGCTGACCATGGCCGCGCCAGTTGCCACCGGCAAGCCGCGCTGGGCGATAGCCGCCATCGTGATCCTCACGGTGCTCATCTTCAGCCCGGTCGACCTGCTGCCGGAGTGGTTTCTCGGACCCCTGGGGTTGCTTGACGACCTTGGCTATGGGATTCTCGACATCATCCTGCTTCTCTATATCAACCACCGGCAGCGGCAGGGCGCGCTGCCCGGTACGCCGCCGCTCGATTCCGCCAAAAAAGTCGACTGATTGCTGTTCGGCATCCCGCCAGCCGGCGCCGGCCGGCACGATACGGGCATGGTCACCATGCGCCGATTGTCTGCAGCTGCCCGCAGACGTTATTCGTGTGCTGCCGCCAGCGGGACGAAACGAATCTTTTATCCGACCGGGTGCCGCGCGTGACCGGCAGGAAGAACCTGCTGCGGACAACGATGCGCACGACCGGGTGCTGTCGAGCCGGTAACGGCTGCCGCCGGCAGCGCACTTGACAATGGTGGCGGCACAATGTAAAGTATATCTACTTGACAGGAGCGGGCGATGGAACGGTCGGTGACGGACATGGTGCGGTTTGACTGTTACGCGAAACTGCTGACGGCCCGTCAGCGCCGGCTGTACCGCCTCTATTGCTGTGAGGACTATACCCTCGCGGAGATTGCCGCGGCGCTGCGCATCACCCGCCAGGCGGTGTCCGACCTGCTGCGGCGCACCCGCGGCCAGCTGGCGCGCTATGATGCCGCGCTCGGGCTGGCGGCGAAGGCGCAGCGGCGGCAGGCGGCGTATCGCGAGCTGGCGGCAGCGCTGGCGGGATTGCCGGCGCAGGCGCCGGCGCGGCGGGCGTTGGCCCGCCTCCTGGCGACGGAATGACGGAGTAGGGAACGATGCTTGACCAGTTGCAGGAAAAACTGCAGTCGGTATTCAAGAAGCTGACCGGCCGCGGCAAACTGAGTGAGAGCAACATCCAGGAAGCGGTGCGCATGGTGCGCATGGCGCTGCTTGAGGCCGACGTGCACCTGGGCGTGGTCAAGACCTTCGTCGAGGGCGTGCGTGCGCGCGCCATCGGGGCGGAAGTGCTGGACGCGCTGAATCCCGGCCAGCAGTTCGTCAAGATCGTGCGCGACGAGTTCCTCAAGGTCATGGGCGACCAGCCCGGTCGGCTGGAACTGTCGGGCCATCCCGCGCTGATCATGGTCTGCGGGCTGCAGGGCTCGGGCAAGACGACGACCTGCGCCAAACTCGCGCACCAGCTGCGCGCCAAGGGGATGAACCCGCTGCTGGTGGCCGCGGACGTCTATCGCCCCGCGGCCATCGACCAGCTCAAGGCGCTGGGCAAACAGTATGACCTGCCGGTCTTCGCCCCCGGCGCGCATGTGCCCCCCCCGCAGATCGCGGCCGATGGGATCAG
>CAZFBR010000258.1:0-4187 GCA_964517215.1 uncultured bacterium | reverse complement strand
TTGAGTTCGTGCGCTAACCCCGCCGCCAACCGGCCGGTGGCGGCCAGCCGCTGCTCCGCCGCCGCCTGGCGCAGTGCGCGCAGCTCATGTTCCCGGGCGGTCTGCAGAATCTGGGCGATGCGCGCGGTGAAGAGCGCGGCGAGATAGAAGAGGAAGCAGATAACGGTGAGCGTGAGGAAAAGCAGCCCGGCATCGGCCATGAACGCGCGTTCGAAGGCAAACAGCGCCAGCACGGGCGGGATATGGAAGTACTTGCCCAGCGTCAGCATGCCCGTGGCCAGGGTGGCCAGCGTGGCGGCACCGTACGCGCCGTCCGCGGCGAAGACCAGTCCGGCGGCGACGATTATCGCGAAATAGCCGAACAGGAACATGCTCCCCAGCCCGCCGGAGAAATTGACCAGGAAGGTGACAATGGTCAGGTCGGCAAGAAAGAGGATGGCGGTGCCGGGCGCGAGATGGCGCGTCTGGCGGGCGAGCAGACGCTGGATGATGACCTCAAGCAGCAGCGCCCCGGCGGCGCAGACCAGCGCCGGGGTGGTGACCATGGCTTCGGTGGCGTAACGAATGCCCAGGGTGAGGAAGAGCAGGGCAAAGGCGGTGACGAGGCGCACGCGCTGTGCCAAACGGTTGAAGGAAAGCAGTTCGGGCGGGTGCGGGATATTGTCGGAAAAGGTCAGGGTGGCGAGCATGACGCCGGATCAGTCGTTCCCGCGCAGGAAGGCGACCTGGCCGTCCATAATGGTGGTCGTGACCGCACCGCTGACCCGCCGGCCGGCGAACGGGCTCCAGTCGCAGTTGCCCGCCTGCGCCGGCAGCCGGTAGGGGCGGCGCGGGTCGTAGAGGAAGAGGTCGGCCGCGGCGCCCGGGCGGATGACGCCGAGGTGCGGATAGAGCCCGAAGGTGCGGGCGGCGTTGGTTGCCAGCAGCCGGCCCATCAGCGGCAGCGGGAATTTCCGCCGCGTCATCTCCGAGAGCAGCAGCGGCACCGCCGTGCCGAGTCCGGGGAGGCCGTAGACGTAATCGACGAAACTCGCCTTGAACCGGTTTTTCTGCGCCCGGGTGAACGGGCAATGGTCGGTGGCGAGGCAGCTGATGGTCTCATGCTGCAGCGCATGCCACAGTTCGGCGTTGTCGCCCTTCGTGCGCATGGGCGGCGTGCAGGTGGGGAGATGGCCGTTGCGGCCGCGATAGATCGATTCGTCGAGCAGCAGATACTGCGGGCAGGTCTCCGCGACGATGGGCAGGCCGGCCTGCTGCGCCAGGGCGATGAGCTGCGCCCCCTCGCCGGTCGACAGGTGCACGATATAGAGCCGGGTGCCGTGCGCGCGGGCGAGGGTGAGCGCCTGCGCCAGCGCGGCGGTCTCGAGCGACGCGGGGCGCGAGGCGGGGATGAAGCGGGCCGCCCGCTTGCCCGCTGCGTGCAGCGTGCGCTTGAGGTATTCGACGATCTGGCCGTCTTCGCAGTGCAGCAGGGCGATCCCATCGACCCGGGCGATGGCGGCGAAGGCGCGCCAGAGAAATTCGCTGGTCATGGCGGGCGAATTGAGACAGAGCTTGAACGAGCGCACCCCGCGCTTCGCCACCGCAGCAATTTGCGCTTCGAGATCGTCGGCGAGGCGCATGACCCCGCTGTGGAAGAGGATCCGGTTGTAGAGCCGCTGCCGGCGCAGCGTGCGCTGGTGGCGGTCGAAGGCGCGCAGCAGGGTCTCGCCCGGCTTCTCCTGATGGGCGAAGTCGAACATGGTGGTGACGCCGCTCATCAGCGCGACCCGACTGCCGCTGGCAAAGGTGTCAGCCGACCTGCGCCCGGGTCCGAGGTCGAGTTCGTGATGGGTGTGCGGATCGATGGCGCCGGGAAAGACGTACTGGCCGCGCGCGTCGACCGTTTCGGCGCGCGGGGCGCGGAGGCCTTTGCCGATGCGGGCGATCTTCCCGCTGCGCACCAGCATATCCGCCACCTGCGTTTTTTCTTCCAGTACCAGGGTGCCGCCGCGAATGATCAGGTTCATGCTGTTCCCTCCATGTCCGCCGGCAAGTATACTATGTTTGCTGGGGTGGTGAAAGTGCCGTGTCCGGAAGTGTATGGTGAACCGGCGGCGGTCGCCGGACGGAACGCGGCTATTCGGCCGGGCGGTTGGCGGGGCCGAGCGGGGAGAGGCCCGGGGTGTAGAGTTCGGGCGGGCGCGGCATGGCGATATCGTCGTCGGTGCCGAAGTGATGGTCGGCCCCGGCGCTGACGATCTGGAAATCGAGCCCGGTCATGACCGCGCGCGAATAGTCGAACACGTCAAGCCGGTAGGCGTATTGCCAGGGGTCGTCGAGGGTGATGCTGCGCGGGAGCAGCGGCTCCCACAAGTCGGGCCAGGCGGGCGGGCCGACGATGAGGAAATCGAGCCGCGCGGGGAAGCTGCCGGTGGCCTGCCGGTACCGGCTGACCGCCTGGGCGATCAGGGTCATGTCGGCGGTCATGGTATCGCGCCATTGCCCGCTGCGCGGCCCGGTGATATCCGGGAGCGACCCGCCGCAACCGGCGCTGCAGAGCAGCAGCAGCAGCAGCGAAAACCGCAGACGGTACGGAAGAACCGGCATGGGGAACGTCAGGCGCTCAGGTCAGTCGAGCACGTCTTCAAGGTCGTCGCCGTCGGCCGCTTCGAGCGCCACGGCTGATTCGGCTGCGGCATAGCCCGCGCGGAACTTGAGGTTCTCGACCGTCAGCTGCATCCGCTCGTTTTCCTTCGCCACCACGCGCGGCTTGAGCCAGGCGATGAACTTGAAATAGATGACCATGGGAATGACGAGGAAGAGCGTCAGGGTCAGGGCATGTCCCAGCCATTCCGCGACGAGGGCCGGCAGCTGCGGCCAGCCCTGTCCGAACCCGAAACGGTAGACGAGGTTCGCCGGAAAATTGGCGAACCAGCGGGGGAAGGCGATGACGTGCGTGGTGAACCGGTCGAGGTTCCACAGCGTGAGGATGATCGCCGTGTACATGATGCTGAAATTCGTGCGCGGATCGCTCGCCTTGAACAGCTCCAGCCCCTCGCTGCGCGGCTTGTGCAGCGGCCAGAAGAGCGCGCCGCCGATATGCCCGGTCATATCCTCAAAGACGTGGAAGAAGAACCCGAGGAAGGCGACCAGCCCGTACAGCCACCAATTGTCCAGTCCGAGGAAATAGGTGATCGGATAGACGGGGAGGGTGAGCAGGAAGCCCAGCACCCACGAATGGCTCCAGGTGCGATGCCACGGCAGCCAGTCGAAATAGATCTTGCCGTCGCTTTCCCTGCGGAACCCGAACTGCGGGCCGCCGAAAATGTCGACGGTCGACGGCTTGACCGGGCCGGGAGGGGCGTCCGGCCCCTTGAGCTTGCGCCGCATCCAGCGCACGCAGTCGTTCAGCCAGTCATGCTCCAGCGAACGGCTCTTGAGCTCGTATTTGAACTCGGCGCGGCCCATGCGCCGCTCCGGCGCGGGCGCGGTTCCCGGGAACGGGATCTGCGAGGTGCTGACCACTTCATTGAACTGGATGACAATCGCCTTGGGCTCGAAGATCACGTTGTACTGCTGCCAGCGGTTGGCGCCGACCTGGCTGGTGAAGAACTGGACCCGCTGCGGCTTGCCGCTGTCGCCGACCTCGTTGATGACCCGCGCGAATTCGTCGGCCATGTGCTGCGGATCGAGGTTTTTGGGGTCGGGATCGAGTTCCGTCTCGGCGATGGAGAAGAACTGGCCGAGCTTGAAGTCCATGGTGTCGGGGAGCACGCCGTAGGCGCCGGCCAGCAGGAGAATGAACGAGGCGGCGCCGCCCTCGCCCGAGGCCGACATCTTCACCACCTGCGGGATGAAGGACGCCGCGCAGACGCCCGAAACGAAGTGGGTCAGGCCCTTCATACGAGGTGCATCCAGCGGGCAAGGGCGTCGCCGTAGCCCGCCATATTGAGCGCGATGGGCACCAGCAGGAACGCCATCGTATGCGACCGGCGGCTGGCGTAGAAGACCGGGATGCAGCCGATGCAGGTCGTGACCGCGGCAATGCCGAGCCCGACCCAGCCGCCGCCCAGCCAGTAGATGAGGATGAGCATGAGGATGGTCGGCAGGATGAAGACGAGATTCATATTGAGCCGCGGCAGGATGCGGATCACCCAGCGCGTGCAGCTGATGAGCGCGAGCAGCGACAGGCACGAGGAAATGAG
>CAZFBR010000257.1:0-4242 GCA_964517215.1 uncultured bacterium | reverse complement strand
CACCGCGGTATTCGTCTTTATCGCGCTGGCGGCGCCGCTGGCGCTGGCCAAACTGCGCCGGAAGCCGGCCCATGCTTGAACTGACCGGTGTTACCCATACCTTCAAGGCGGGCACCCCCAACGAGGTGCGCGCGCTGCAGGAGATCAATCTGACCGTCGCCGACGGCAGCTTCGTCGTGGTGATCGGCACCAACGGCTCAGGCAAATCGACCTTGCAGGGTGCGGTGGCGGGAACCTTTATTCCCGACCACGGCAGCATCACATTGTCCGACACGGAAATAACCCGCTGGCCCGAGCATCGTCGCGCCCGATTGATCGGGCGGGTGTTCCAGAACCCGTTTAGCGGGACCGCACCCGACATGAGCATCGCGGAGAACCTTGCCCTGGCGGCGAAGCGCGGCCGGGGACGCGGGCTGGGCTGGGCGCTGCAGCCGTCGCTGATGCAGGCGTTTCGCGAGCGGGTGCAATCGCTCAAAATGGGGCTGGAAGACCGGCTCGACAACCGCATCGGTTCGCTCTCGGGCGGCCAGCGGCAGGCGCTGACTCTGATCATGGCGACCTGGCGGCGGCCCGAACTGCTGCTGCTCGACGAGCATACCGCGGCGCTCGATCCGAAAACCGCGGACCAGGTTATCCGCCTGACCGAGGAGATCGTCAGCGCGGGGAAGCTGACCACGCTCATGGTGACGCACTCGATGCAGCAGGCGGTTAATCTTGGCGACCGGCTGATCATGATGCATCGCGGCCGCATTGTGTTCGATTTCAGCGGCGCGGAAAAACGGCGGTTGCGCGTGCCCGACCTGCTGCACCGGTTCGAGGAAGTGCGCCGGATGGACCAGATTGACGAATCAGTGGCCGCGCTCCTGCGCGACCAGTACATCTGAAGCACGGGAGAATAACATGAAGATGCTGATGCTGCTGTTGCTGTGCGCAATGCTGGCGGCCGGCTGCGGCCAGCCGGCGAACAATAGTGCCACCGCGCCTGACGGCGGGCGGATGTACAAGATCGCCTTCGCCTATTTCGGCCCGGAAGAGGCGTGTGACAACTGCATCAGCGGCGTGATGGCGGGGCTCAAGGCCGAGGGGTTCGAAGAGGGGAAGAACCTGGAGATTATCAAGCGGCATGCCGGCGGCGAGATCGCCAACATCCCCGGCATCATGCAGTCGCTGGAGGCGCAGGGCATCGACATCATTGTGCCGATGTCCACTCCCTGCGTGGCGGGCGCAGCGAACACCATCAAGAACACCAACGTGGTGTTTTGCTATACCTACGATCCGCTGGGCGCGGGCGTGGGCAAATCGCTGACCGATCATCTGCCGAATTTTACCGGGATTGCCTCGTTTCCCCCGGTCACCGACACCATCAAGTATATGCGCGTGATGCTGCCCCAGGCGACGAAGCTCGGCACGCTGTACAATCCGGCCGAGCCGAACTCGGTGAAGGCGGTCAAGGTCGCGCGCGAGGCGCTGGCCGGCTCGAACGTGACGCTGGAGGAAGTTACGGTCGCCAACACCAACGAGGTCATGCAGGCGGCGCAGGCGCTGCTCGCGCGCGGGGTGCAGGGGGTGTGGCTCACCGGCGACAACACCGCCATCCAGGCGCTCGAATCGATCATCAAGGTCACGCAGGATGCGAAGATTCCGCTGATTCTCAACGATCCCGAATATGTGCAGCGCGGCGCCACCGGCGCGTTCGGGATCGGCTGGGTTGCGGTCGGTGAAGCGGGCGGCCGGATGATGGCGCGGGTGCTGCGCGGCGAGAAGCCGGCAACCATGCCCATCGTCGAACTGGCAGGCCGGCGCGTGATCATCAGCGACACCAACGCCCAGGCCATCGGTCTGGCCATCCCGGCCGAAGTCCGCGCCCTGGTGACGCCGTAAGTTTCGCGATTATTCGTGCCTGACGCCCGTACCCCTGCCTGCCGGTGGGAGTACGGGTTTTTTATGGCAGACCCTCCGGTCTTTTCCCGAGCCGGGCAATCCTGTACGTGCCTGCGTGACCCGGGGGGGAACGTTGGGTTTCCTTTTTCCGGCGCTGCGGTTAACGGCTGCGCGCGGGTGAACGGCATGCAGTCATGAACATCATCCTGCTGGCGCCGGGCGAATGCGCCACCGACGGGACCGTGACCCTCCGCGATCGCCGGGCGGAGCATATCCGGACGGTATTGCGGGCGGAACCCGGGCGCAGCGTGCGGGTCGGCATAGTCGACGGTCCGGCGGGCGAGGCGACCGTCACCGCGCTGGATGGCGCGGCGGTGACGCTGCGGTGCCGTTTTGCCGCCGCGCCCCCCCCGCCGTCAGGGATCATTCTGCTCCTGGCACTCCCGCGACCCAAGGTGCTCAAGCGGCTCTGGTCGCCGCTGGCATCGTTTGCCGTCGACCGGATCATCCTCACCAATGCTGCGCGGGTGGAGCAGAACTACTTCGCCACGCACTGGCTGCAACCCGGCGAATACCGCCCGCGCCTGCAGGAGGGTTTGGAGCAGGCCGGCCATACGCGAGTGCCGGCGGTCAGCATCCATCGCCGGCTGCGGCCGCTGCTTGAGGACGAGCTTGCCCCGCTGGCGGCGACGCACGCGCTGCTGGCCGCCGACTTGGGTGGAACGGACATTGTTCCGCTGCCGGACGTGGCGGCCCCGCGGCCGCTGGTGCTGGCGATTGGACCCGAAGGGGGCTGGCAGGACCATGAGCGCGCGCTGCTGGCCCGCTGCGGCTTTCGCCGTGTCGGGCTCGGCTTGCGTCCGCTGCGCAGCGACGTCGCCTGCTGCGCCGCCCTCGGTGTCATCACTGCACACGATCGGCCGCAGGGCTCAATGTAACCTGCATCGCCCGCCTGCTGTCGAAGCAGGGAGCGCGCGGCTTGACCGCATCGGTGCGTGATTGTTACACTGCGCGATGGGGACAGACAACGGGGAGGAATCATATATGCGGATGGCATGGGCGGGTTTGCTGGTACTGCTGCTGGCGGCGGCGGCGCAGGCGGATGTGGTGGTGCTGTGGGACGAGACCTGCTACAAGTGCACGGTGACCGGGGTCGATGCGACGACGGTGACATTCACGCAAAAGGGGCGCGAGTACCGGGTGACGCGCGACCGGGTCGCCAGCATCACCTTTAGCTCAGCGGGGATGGCCACGAGCACCACAACGGCCGAGCCGACGGATGCGGTAGCGGAAGATACCGATATCGAAACGAAGTTCGGCCACACGCGGCGGCAGCGCGGCTGGCTGGAAGGCAAATTCTACTTCATCAACCGCAGCCAGGACGTCCTGCCCGATTTCGCGACGCTGGAGCCGGAGGCAACGCGACTCTATACCCCGGTGCTGAATGTGCCGGAGCAGAACGTCTACAGCCACGGCCCGATCGGGTACCGCAGCACGGACTACGCCATCTCCTACGAGGGTGATTTCAGCGTGCAGGCCGCCGGTGAGTACACCGTTGAACTGATCTCTGACGACGGCTCCAACCTGTATATCGACGGCGAGCAGCTGATCAACAATGACGGCAGCCACGGCGTGCAGGCCAAGCAGGCCACCATCAGCCTGGGGCGCGGGCGGCACCATCTGCGGGTCGACTATTTCCAGGACACCAACAAAGTGGCACTGGCTTTGCGGGTGGCGCCGGCCGGTCAGACGCTGCGGCTGTGGGATGTGACCAAGCCGCTGACCAGATAGGGGTTCGGCAGTTGCACCGCTGGGAAGCTCGTGGGCAAGGGGGCGGTTTGCTGGCTTGCCCGCGTGGATTTTGCCGCAGCATGCAACTGCCGGCATGAACCTGCTGTCTCTATGAACATGCATCACCTTATCATACTGCCCGGGAGGCAATCATGAAACGCGGGAAAACGCTGGGAGCATTGATGGTTATGATGGCCATGGTGTGCCTGCTGGCGACTGTGGCGCAGGCGTCGGAGGATGCCGCTGACCGCACCCTGTCACCCTATTTCATGGTGAAAAGCGATAGTCCCGGGGTCGATCAGCTGCCGCTTAAGGCGACGTCAGCCACGGTCCGCATCGCCGGGGTGATTGCGGATGTGACGGTTACGCAGGTTTACCGCAATATCGGCACGCGTACGCTTGAGGCCGTCTATGTCTTCCCGGGCTCGACCCGCGCCGCAGTGTACGGCATGACCATGACCATCGGCGAACGGGTGCTGACCGCGAAGATCCGCGAGCGTGAGCAGGCGCGTCGTGAATACGAGCAGGCGCGGCAGGAGGGGCGGACGGCGTCGCTGCTCGAGCAGGAAC
>CAZFBR010000256.1:0-4368 GCA_964517215.1 uncultured bacterium | reverse complement strand
ACGCCACCAGCCGGGACGGCAATACCACCGAGACCCTGTCGATTCCGTCGATGAATACCTGCCCGTACGGCCGGGCGAATGTGGCTGATATCGATGGCGACGGCGATACCGAAGCGGTGTTTGCCGGGTATGTCACCTCATACAGCAAGGGTTTCTGGGGGGTGTTCTATACGCCATACCCGTCGGGGCTGGCCAGCACCATCACCAATCCTGAGGGCTACCATATCAGTCCGGAACGCGCCGACGTCAATCTGTGGACGCCGGATGTTACGGCCAACGGCCTGACCAAGGCCGGGGCGGCGGGGCCGCTGAATATCGCGGTCTCGCAAAATGGCGATATCGTCGCGTATTCCGGCAAGTACGCCTGTTCGACGGAGTATTTCAATCGCACGCCAAGCCATGGTTCAATGGCGCGCCTACTGCGCGGTTACTCTTCCGGCCAGTATCCTCCCGGAAGTGAACGTAATCCATTTACCGGCAGCGAGTATGATGACCGTGTCGCTTATCGGACCTACTTCTGGTTTGAACCGACGTGGTCGCCTGACGGCCAGCATCTGGCGCTGACCCGGGTGGATTGGCGCGAGGTGGCGGACGGGAAGGCGGATGGCCAGTACGGGGCGTTCCAGTCGGAAATCTGGGTAATCAAGAATGCGGCGAATTTTGTGAATACCACGGCGGAGGCCTGGGGTACACACATGGTGCGGGTATCACCAAGAACCATCATGGACACCGGGTATGCGGAAGCGGATCATGACAGCAGTGCCCATCAGGACGGCACCGACACCTTCTACATGAATCCGCAGTGGAGTCGCGACGGCAAGGTTATTTCCTACGCCTACGACCGCAACTGCAGGTTTGAGTTGGGGCGATTCCTGAGCTATCCGACAGCGATGCTGGCAAATTGCAATTTCGACGTGGCAATGCGTTATGTCGGTGGCCTGGAAGCGGGTACCGATATGGAGTGGGAAGACATCACCCATTCCTACAAGATCACTTGGCCGGAACAGACGGTCATGGCCGGGCCGGGGAATGAATTCTACATGTCCTGGGCGCCGGCAGGCGCGGCGGCATTGGCCTCGATTGACTGGCAGAACGGGCAGGCCAAGGTGCGCACGTTTGATCTGCAGAACGAGGCGTATGTCACCAGCAACGGCGGGGTGCTGTTCGACAACGGCGTGGTCACGGCAGTTGTGGGATCAAATGACACGCTGGCGGCAGGGACTGCCATCCGCGTCAGCTCGGTCGGCTTGGGGACGCCGGCCGGCAGCGACACCATGGTGGCGACGGGGGTGGCGCGCGAGTTCTGGCCCAGCGGCTGGACCTCGGCGTCGCCGATCCTGGTCATCCTGCACTACGACGCCGATGATTTGCAGGCGGCAGGCATTGGCGACAACACCCCGGAAGAGAGCACCCTGAAGGTGTTCTGGTGGAACGACACCGACAACGTGTGGATTGATTACGAAGGGGTAGTGGACCCGGCTGCCAACACCATCACCTTCTTCACCACGCATTTCTCGACCTACGGCGTGTTCCGCGTCATGGAGCCGTCGGCGGCAACGTCGGCCATGGCCATCGACAAGAGCATTGCCTATAGCGACCAGCTGGACGCGGTGACGGTGACCGCGACGCTGCGCGATGACACCGGCACACCGGTGCCCAATGTGCGCGTGGCGTTCGCCGCATCGCGCGGCGAGGCGGCCGAATATGTCAGCATGGCGACCAGCGACGCCGACGGCAAGGTGGTGGTGGCGTTCAAGGCCGATATTCCCGGCACGACGGTGATCCGCTGCAGCAACCTGGCGAATGTATTGCCCGGGACCTTTACCGTGACGTTCATCGAACCGCCCGACTATGCCGGCCTGGTCAGCAATCCCGCGCTTCCGGGCGTCTATCTGTACGTTGCGGCGGGAACGTTTGATACCGCGGTGGGTTTCAGCATCGTCTTCCCGAATTCGGGCGATTCGTTCTCGCTCTACAACCAGGCGAGCGAACGGGCGGTCGAAGGGGGCGGGGTGAAGTTCCTCAACTCGCTGCTGCTGGCGGACGTGGCGGCGGAATTCCAGGCGCTGCGGCTTTCCGACAGCGCCTCGATGAACCACGCCTTCGGCAAGCCGGTGCGCGTGATCTTCGATATCCCCGCCAGCATGTCCGCAGGGGCGCGGGCGCAGCTGAAGGTTTACCTGCTGGATGAGCTGGATGATGACGGCGACGGGATTACCGGTGAATGGCTTCCCCTCGTCACCACGATTGACGAGGTGAACAATCAGGTGTGGGCGGAAGTGCCGCACTTCTCGATCTACCGCCTGGGCGTTTCCACCGTGCCGGTTGCCGGTCTCAACGATGTTATTGTCTACCCGAATCCGTGGCGTTCCGACCGGCATGCCCGCAACGCCAACCCCGGGGTCAAGATCCTGCTGCCGGTCAATCGGAACTTTGAGATCAAGATCTACAATATCGCCGGCGACCTGATCGATGCCGACAATGTCAATACTGTCGGCGGGGTGAATTCGGTCGTCCACCTGTGGAATCTGACGAACGCGCATGGTCGCAATGTGGCGTCCGGGGTCTATTTCATTGTGATTAGGGATACGGGTAGCGGCGAGTCCACCACACGCAAAGTGGCGATCATTTTATAAGCAAACCGATACCGACGCAAAAGCCGTATTTTAGTGGGTAAAATACACCCGCTAAAACTGTCAAATTACAAACACTGGTTATGTTTGTCTAATATTGTGCACAACCAAAACAAATACAATAAGATATGGGTTCGTGTTTTTGTTGTTATCTTTTTGCTGGTGGTATGTTATTTGCTCCAATATTGGGTAGTAGCGCAAGTAAGCGAAAGGTGGGGCCGATGAAGCTGACGACATGGCTGGCCACAATCGCATACGGATTGATGATGGCGACCGCAGCTGTGACGCCGGCGTTGGCGGTGTCGAACGGGGTCAATGCCCAGGCCGGAACGGCAACCGGGCAGTTTCTGAAGATTCCGACCAGCGCGCGCTACTATGCCATGGGTGGCGCCTATGCTGCGGTGGCCAACGATGCGGCCGGGATGTACGGCCAGCCGGCGGCCTCGCTGGGGGTTGAGCATGTGGAACTGGCAGGCACCCATAACGAATGGTTGTCGGACGTCAAGCACGAATATCTGAGCTTCGTGTATAAGGTGGATGCCGACCGGGCACTGAGCGGGCAGATCACCTACCTCGGGGTTGACGGTTTTGCGCGGACGGATGAGGATGCGGCCGGCAATTATGTGGCGGCGAACAGTGGCGGCACCTTTGACGCTTCGGATTTCGCCTTGGCCGCGGGGTATGCGCAGCAACTGACCCCGACGGTGCGGGCGGGGGGAACGATCAAGCTGGTGCGGTCCACGATCGACGGCATTGACGCCAATGCGGGCGCGGTTGATGCCGGAATCATGTGGCAGGCGACGGACAATCTGACGCTGGGCGCATCACTGACCAATCTGGGCAGCCGGATGAAATTCATCAGCACCTCAAACCGTCTGCCGATGACCTGGCGCGCGGGTGCGGCCTACCGGCTGCCGCTGGGCGAGTTTGCTGATTTCACCCTGACCGGTGACGCGATGAAGGCGGTTGATGCGCGTTGCGCGGGCAGGTTTGGCATGGAGCTCTCCGGCGACTTCTGGGCGCTGCGCGGCGGCTGGCGCACGGACAACGCACTGGATAACGGCTGGTCCGCCGGCGCGGGGGTCAAGCTGTTTGATGTGCTGCGCATCGACTACGCCTATGCCCCGGGGGGCATCCTCGGCAACACGCAATTCTTCACCGCCACCTACAGTTTCCAATAACCCATTTTTGACGGTTCGCCGCTCCTGCTTTTCCGGGGTGTGCCGGGGGATTGGCGTGCGGCTGGCAACGGACCAAACGGTTGCGGCAAAGGACGTTTCGCAGCGGGAGAATGGCGGCGTAATCAGCGTTTCTTGCGGCGGAGCTTGGCGGGCAGGATGCCCAGTTCCTCACGATACTTGCAGACAGTGCGCCGGGCGATCTGCAGGCCGGCCTGCACCATCTGCCGGTGGATTGCGGAGTCGGTCAGCGGGCGCAGCGGGTCTTCCTGCTCGATCATCGTGCGCAGCTGGGTCTGCACCGCGCGCGCGGAAGTGGGGCCGCCAGAACCGCTGGGGATCTCGCCGGAGAAGAGCACGCGCATGCGGAAGATGCCGCGCGGGATCTGCATGTACTTGTTGGACGTGACGCGGCTGACGGTTGACTCGCTCATTCCGATGCGTTCGGCCACATCGCGCAGGGTGAGCGGCTTGAGCTGGTCAAATCCCTGTTCGATGAAATCATACTGCAGGTTGACCAGGGTCTTGGCGACGCGGTAGATGGTCTGGTTGCGTTG
>CAZFBR010000255.1:0-4386 GCA_964517215.1 uncultured bacterium | reverse complement strand
ACGCACCGCCACCGGACCCGGCAGCGTCAGCGCCGTCGCCAGCATCTGCACCAGTTCCGCCTCGTCGGCGGGCGCCATCACGGTCATGTTGGGCAGATGGCGCAGGTAGGCAAAATCGAACACCCCCTGATGCGTTTCCCCGTCCTCACCGACAATCCCGCCGCGGTCGAGTGCCAATACCACCGGCAGATTGGGCAGGCAGACGTCATGCATGATATTGTCGTAGGCGCGCTGCAGAAAGGTCGAATAGATCGCCACCACCGGGCGCATGCCTGTCGCTGCCATCCCCCCCGCGCAGGTCACCGCATGGCTTTCCGCGATCCCCACATCGACAAAACGCTCCGGCAGCTCACGGGCAAACTGCACCAGCCCCGTGCCATCGGGCATGGCCGCCGTGATCGCCACCACGCGCGGGTCGTCCTTGGCCAGCCGGATCATGGCCTCGCCGAAGACCTGGGTGTAGCTGGGCACGCCCGCGCACTTGATCGCTTCACCGCTGTCCGGATCGAACGGCCCGATCCCGTGGAAGCGTGTCGGGTGCTGTTCCGCCGGACGGTACCCGCACCCCTTGGTGGTGATCACATGGAGCAGCAGCGGCCCCGTCAGCTTGCGGCATTGCCGGAGGATTTCGATCAGCGGTTCAAGGCGATGCCCGTCGATCGGGCCCAGATAGCGGAAGCCGAATTCCTCAAAAATGGTTTTCGGCACAATCATGTGCTTGAGCGACGCCTCAATGCGCCGCGTCAGCTGGTACCCCTTCTGCCCGACGTTGGGGATGCGCTTGATCAGCTCTTCAACGTCGTCGCGGAACTTGTTGTAGACAGGCGCCGCCAGCAGGCGGTTGAGGTATTCCGACAGCGCCCCGACATTCGGGGCGATGGACATCTCATTGTCATTGAGAATAACCATGAGGTTGTCCTTGAACTGGCCCGCATTATTGAGCGCCTCAAAGACCAGACCCGAGGACATGGAACCGTCGCCGATCACGGCAATCGCCTTGCCCGGCTCGCCCCGCAGTTTCTTGGCATGGGCGATCCCCGTGGCAACCGATACTGAGGTTGACGAATGGCCGGTCTCGTAGGCGTCGTAGGGGCTCTCACCGCGCTTGGGGAAGCCCGACATCCCGCCCAGCTGGCGCAGCGAATCGAACCGGTGCTTGCGACCGGTCAGGATCTTGTGCACGTACGACTGATGTCCGACATCCCACACCACCCGGTCAACCAGCAGGTCGAACACGAAATGCAGGGCGATGGTCAGTTCGACTGCGCCGAGGTTGGAGGCAAGATGCCCGCCGGTGACGGCAACCTTTTCCACAAGGAACGCGCGGATATCGTCCGCCAGGGTGGCCAGTTCCGCGCAGGAGAGCCGCTTCAGGTCGGTGGGATTGTCAATACGGTCGAGCAGGCCGGCCATATCAGTTGCCGGTCTGCAGGGTGCGTTCGCGCCGCTGTCGCAGGCGGGCAATGAAATAGTCCGCCATCGCCGCGAGCGGCCATGCCCGCTCGCCCAGAACCGTCAGCGCCGCACGCGCCGCCGCCACTTCTTCCTCCGCGCGGCGGATGCTCTCGTCAAGGCCCAGCAGCGCGGGATAGGTCGCTTTGCCGTTGGCCGCATCGCTCCCCGCATCCTTGCCCAGCTCTTCCGTGGTCAGCAGCACATCGAGGAGATCATCGATAATCTGGAAGGCGAGGCCGCCGTGCTCGCCGTAGGCGATCAGGGCCCGCACCTGCTCGTCGCTGCCGCCGGCAAGAATGCCGCCGACCGCCACGCTGGCAACCAGCAGCTTGCCCGTCTTATGGCGATGGATGAATTCAAGCTCGGGCAGGGTTACGACACGTTCCTCACCGCCCATATCCGCCGCCTGCCCGCCCACCACCCCGCAGGAGCCCGCCGCCTCGGCAAACAGCTGCGTCGCGCGCACCACCCGTTCCGGCGCCACCGGCGTCTTTACGAGCAATGCGAACGCCAGCGCCTGCAGCCCGTCGCCGGCGAGGATTGCGGTCGGCTCGTCAAAGGCCTTGTGGCAGGTCGGCCGGCCGCGGCGGAAATCGTCATCATCCATGGCCGGGAGATCGTCGTGCACCAGCGTATAGGCGTGCAGCACCTCGAGCGCGCAGGCCGCGGGCATAAGCTGACGGTCGTCCCCGCCCACCGCTTCACCCGCCGCCAGCACCAGCACGGGACGGATGCGCTTCCCCGCGCCGAGCACGGCATAGCGCTGCGCCTCATGCAGGCGCACCGGCGGGGTCGTCGCCGCCGGCAGCAGCTGCTCCAGCGCGGCGTTCACCTGTTCCTGCCGCTCTTTCAGGTAGATGCTGAATCGCTGATCCATACGGTGGAATGTAGCATACCCCGTCGCCGCCGACAAGTAACCGAACAATTGCCGGCACCCCGCCCGCAGCCGCCGACCTGCCAGCAGCCGGCGGCGGCGGGTGCTGCTGGTTCACCTCAGATCGTGAAGTACTTCAGATAAAGTGTCAATCCGTTTTCCTGGACCAGATACGCCTCGATATACCGGTCGTTGCTGAATGCCTTGGCCATTGCCAGCGGAGCCGCAACTGTTGTCGGCCACCAGGTACAGCGTTCATTGGCAAATCGCTCGGGAAATGATGACTGGAGAGGCCAGGTAAGCGCTGCCAGTTGTGCAGTCAGCGCCTGCTGCGCATCAGGAGGGACAGCAAATTTTACAAAAACGATCGGATCGATCGGTGGAACGTAATGATAGCGCAACGCGCGCGATCCGGCGGGCAGCGCAAGTCCCGTTTCCGCGCCGACCTGCGCCACAATATCATCGGGAATACTCTCCGCGTCCAGATCGTACTCGATCATTCCGGCCCAGATCAGGGCATGTCTGCCGGCGAGTATCAGGAACGGCGGTGCGATAACCGCAACCAGTACCGCAATCTGCAGCAGTTTTTTGCCGGATGCCAGCCTACTGCTCGGCATCAGCGTCGTCGGGCAGCCGGGCGTCGCTCTTCCCCAGCGGCGTGACCGTCCAGCGTTCTCCGTCGCTCACCAGCTTGATCGTCCCCTGCAGATCGGTGCGCAAGGCCGTCACACTGTTCTGTTTGAGCATCTGCACGACCGGCGGATGCGGATGCCCGAAGTGGTTGCCGACCCCGCAGCAGATGATCGCCTGCCGCGGCGCCACCAGTTGCAGCCAGTCCGCAGTCGTCCCGTTGGTGCTGCCGTGATGCGCGAGTTTCAGGATATCCGCCGCCACCCGGTTGCGGAACCGGCGCAGGATCGCCTCGCGCGCCTTCCCCTCCGCATCGCCGGTAAAGAGCATCGTCGATGAACCGTACGTCAGCCGGAACACAATTGAATTGTCGTTCAGGTTGTCGTAATCCGCACGGTCGGGATGCAGGATTTCGACCGCCGCACCATCCCAATCGTAACGGTCGCCCGCGCGCGGCGTCACGTAATTGATGCGCTTCTCCTTCACCAGTTTCAGCGTTTCGCGATAGGAGCGGGAGGTGTGCCGGTAGCCGCAGTCGTACAGGGTGCCGACGGGATAGCTCTTCAGCAGGTCAGGGACACCCCCGATATGGTCCTGATGCGGGTGGCTGACCATGACCGCCGCCAATCGGGCAACCTTCAGCGCCCGCAGTTCCGGGATCAGGGTGGCCTCAGCGTCACTGCCGGCATCAACAACATAGGTCTTGCCGCCCGGGGTCTGGATAATAAACGCATCGCCCTGCCCGACGTCAACCACGTAGACCGCCAGGCTGCCGTCAGCCGCCCCGGCCAAACCGCGCTGCCACCAGTACCAGCCGCCCGCCGCGCAGCCAGCCACGGCGAACAGGGCAACCGCCAGCCACAGCCACCGGCGGTTTCGTGTCGTTTTGGGTTCCGCTGCTTCCGTCACTGCCGTCTCCCCCTTGCCGCTCCCGCCCGCCGCGCCGCCATCCCGTGCTGCCGGTCAGGCCGTGGCCAGCTGCTCCGCGGCCTGCACCACATTGCGCATGAGCATGGCGACGGTGAGCAGGCCGACCCCGCCGGGCACCGGCGTCACCGCGCCCGCCACGCCCTGCAGTCCGGCAAAATCGCAGTCGCCGACCAGGCAGCTCCCGCCCGCCGCGTTCCCGTCCGGGATGCGGTTCATCCCCACATCGATCACCACCGCGCCGGGCTTGAGCATCGCCGGCGCGAGCAGGCCGGGTTTCCCCGCCGCCACAATCACCATATCGGCGCTGCGGGTACGTTCGGCCAGATTGCGCGTCGCGGTATGGCAGTGGATGACGGTGGCGTTGCCGCCGCTGCGGTTGGCCAGCATGATCGCCAGCGGCTTGCCGACGATCAGCGACCGCCCGATGACCGCCACCGTCATGCCCGCCACGTCAATCGCGTAATGCGCCAGCAAGTGCATGACCCCCGCCGGGGTGC
>CAZFBR010000254.1:0-4398 GCA_964517215.1 uncultured bacterium | reverse complement strand
CTACCATCACTTCCATCAGCGGCTGCAGAACGAATACAGCAAAAGCGCCCGCTACAAGCAGCCGCTCTCGCTTGCCCTGGTCGATATCGACAACTACAAGGATGTTATCCGCCGCTGCGGACCAGCCTGCGGGCTGGAGCTCTGCCGGGCGGTCATCGCCGAGCTGCGCGCCTGCACGCGCGGCATCGACGTCATCGCCCACTTCGGCATCGACGAATTCATCATTTACCTGCCCAGCACCGACCGCAAGGGCGCCGACATTGTCTTCAAGCGCTTCAGCGAACGCGTGAACAAACGGCCGTTCACCGACAGCAAGATCAGCACGTCGGTCTCCATCGGCCTGACCACCCGCGCTGAGGGCCAGCCCTTCGATGTCTTCCTGCAGAACTGCCAGATCGCACTGGCCGAGGCCAAGCGCGCCGGCAAGGGCCAGTTGAAGGTTGTCTGACCATGGCACCGTACGAACTGGCCCGCTGGTTCGGGATTGTTGCCTTCGTCTTCATGTTCATCGCCGCGGCGCTCGGCTATTTCAAGTTCAAGTTTCGCCAGCGGTTCCTGCTGCACAAGGTGTTCGGTCTGCTCGCCGTCCTCTTTGCCGTCATCCACGTGGCGATCGTCCTCTTCGCCACCTATGGCTGACCCGGCACCGTCGCCCCGGTCGCATCCGCTCGTCACCCTGCTGCTGGCCGCCGGGATATTGCTCGCGGTAGTGTTCAGTTGTGCTTTTTACACCATGCGGCTGCACCTTGTCGACTTTGCCGGCACAGCGGCACGCGACAGGCTCGGACCGCTCGGCAAATATCCGGAAGCCGGCGCACTAAACGATCTGCAGTACGTGGAATTGTACGGTTTCTACCAGGACCGTAATGCCTGGTTCCGCTGCACCTGCTCACCCGAGATCTATCGCGCGCTGCTGACACGGCTCGCCACTGACAATCGCGGCAGCGATCCCCCCGACTCCGGCGTGGTCGTTTCCCGCCGGTCCACGATGAGCAACCGCCAGGCCATTTTCATCGGGGATGTCGAATACACCGCGCAATTGGTCGACGATTTCCCCCCGCACCCGGCGTGGTGGAACAACCCGGCATTGCTCGGCCGGCAGGCCTTTCGCGTCGTGCTGCTGCATTCTCCCACCGATCGCCGGAGTCATATGTATCATCTCTTCTATGACGCAACGGCGCACGATTTGCGCGCTGAGTACAACCGCTTTTAGCGGCATCTACCGTCGATTACTGTTTGTTGAACGGCGCGAACGGTCCAGCTGCCTGCACAGCGGTGAATCGTGCACTAAAGGTCAGCGGATGATTACGGTTCCGGGGGCGACAACTTCGGCAGTGAGCAGCTTGCCGGAGTCAAGGTTGGAAAGGCGAATGCTCTCGCCGCGGCAGCCGTCTTCGCGGGCGCGGGCGCGGGTGGTCAGGGTGACCCCGCCGCGCAGCACGGTCACGCTCACTTCCTCGCCGTTGGCAATCAGCGGCATCTCCTCCAGCGCGTCCCGGGTAATGACGGCGCCGGCGGCCAGCAGGCGTTTCACCCGCCTGCCGGCAAGCTGACTGAGTTCGGTCACCGGCGCGCCGTGCAGACCGGTCAGCGGCTGTTCCGCCAGCGTCACCTGCGCTGCGGTCAGTTCCGTCCCGCGGACCAGTTCACCCGCGGCCACCGCCACCACCGCGTAGGGGGTCACCTGCAGCGGGACCGACAGCACCTTCAGCGGGCGGTCGTTATGCAGCACCACCACGCGCGCGGTCATGCGTCCGCCAATGGCTGAACCCTGCAGTTGCGCACTGACGGTCATGCCTGAGGTGTACACCGTCAAATCGGCGGGCGGGGCGCCCGCCAGTTCAACCTCAACCCGGGCGTAGTGCGCGAACTGCTCCCTGGCCGCAGCGGTGGCTGCTGCCACAATCTGCGCGCCGGTCAGGATGGTCGTGGCGCGCCGCACCGTCACCGCTTCGCCGCATACCGTGATGTCGGCATCGCGGCCGCACGCGCGCCGCACGGCGCCCGCCACCTGCGCCGCCGTCAGCTGCCGCGCGGCACCGGCGAGCGGCGCGCGGCCGAGCGCGATCCGTTCGGGGAGCGAATCGCTCACGGTCGCGATGTCGTCGAGCCAGATCTGGTCATCCGCCACCGTCGCGTCGGCGCGCAGCGTCACCGTCACCGCTCCCGCCGCCAGCGGCGTCAGCAGCAGCGTCACGATCAATACGGAGGCGGCAATTCGCGTCACGGCATTCCTCATTTGGTCATTTGCCCGGATAAACAGCCGGCCCGGCCCCGCTCAAGGCGGGACCGGGTCAGGCACTAACGGCTTAGCGTTTCAGGTTCGCGACCACACTCAGCATCGAGTCGGAGGTCTGGATCGACTTCGAGTTGATTTCGTAGGCGCGCTGCGTGGTGATCAGGTCGACCATCGCCTCGACCACCTGCACGTTCGACATTTCCAGGTAGCCCTGGCGGATCTGGCCCGTCCCCGACTCTCCCGGCGTGGCGTCGGTCGGATTGCCCGAGGCCGGCGTCTCGATGAGGATGTTCGTGCCCATTGCCGACAGGCCGGCGGGATTGACGAACTTGGCCAGCTGGATGGTCCCGACCTCCTGCGGCGTCGTTTCGCCGTTGACCAGCACCGACACAGTGCCGTCGCTGTCAACCGAGATGTCCGTCGCATCCGCCGGGATGTTGATGGCGTCCGCCAGCTGGTAGCCGTCGGAGTTGACGATGTTCCCCTGCCCGTCCAGCTTGAACGACCCGTCCCGGGTATAGCCCGTCGAGCCGTCCGGCATCTGGATGCGGAAGAACCCCTCCCCTTCGATCGCCAGGTCCAGGGTGTTTTCCGTGTTCTTCAGCGAGCCCTGGCTGTCCAGCCGGGCCGTCGCCGCCACGCGCACGCCGAGACCGACCTCGATCCCCGTCGGGTTCTGCGCGCCCGAGGCGGAGGTGGTCCCCGCGATGTTGAGCTTCTGATAGATCAGGTCGTCAAAGTCCGCGCGCGAGCGCTTGAACCCCGTCGTGTTCACGTTCGCCAGGTTGTTCGAGATGACGTCGATGTTGAACTGCTGCCCCATCATCCCCGTTGCCGCCGACCATAAGCTTCGCATCATGATGTTCTGCTCCTTATCGCTTCCGCTAACTGCGCGGGATGTCCATGGCCTTGCTGAGCAGGCCGTCCTGCGTGGTAATGATCTTTTCCTCTATGCCGTACAGCCGGTGCACTTCGATCATCCGCACCATCTCGCGCACCGCGTTGACGTTCGACTGTTCCTGATACCCCTGCTGCACCTGCGTGGCGGCGGGCGCCTCCGTCAGCGTCGCCTGCTCCGCCGCGTAGTAATTGTCGCCCACCTTGCGCAGGGCGCGCCGGTCAGTAAAATCGACGATGCGCAGCGTGCCCAGCTGCTGCTGCGTGCCGTCCGTCGGGTCGCCCTGCGCCAGGGTGCCGTCCACCCCGACACTCACATTCGGGTCGGTGATCTGCACCGGCCCGATGGTGCCGTTGGGCAGGGTCACCCGGACCGGGTTGTTCATCTTGTCCACCAGATACCCCTGCGCATTGACCTGGAACCCGCCGTCGCGCGTATAGCGCATCCCCTGCGCGGTCTCGATCTCGTAGAAGCCCTCGCCGGCCAGCGCCAGGTCGAGCGTGTTGCCCGTCTCCCGCAGCGCGCCCTGGGAGAAATCGGTGTAGACCGTGTCCACCACCGTCCCCGTCCCCAGCGGGCCGACTTCCGGGCGGCGGTCGATGGTGCCGGCGGGGACGTCCACGACATTGTCGTAGGTGCGCCGGATGTTCATTTCCATCATTTCCGCGAAGGTGGCGCCGTCCCGCTTGAACCCCGCCGTGCTGACGTTGGCGAGGTTGTTGCTGATGACGTCCATCTGGTCCATGGTCGCGAGCATCCCCGACGCCCCGGTATACAGTCCGCGCAGCATATGCCCGTTCCCCCTATTTCCAGAAGGCGCGCTTGATATCGGCGCCCAACGCGTTGAATTTCGCTTCCAGCTTCTCGTAGCCGCGGTCGAGATGGTAGATGCGGGTGATTTCCGTGGTGCCCGAGGCCACCAGCCCCGCGACCACCAGCGCCGCCGAGGCGCGCAGGTCGGTGGCCATGACCTTGGCCCCGGTCAAATGCTTCACCCCGTTGACCATGACCGTGTTCCCCTCGATGGTGATGTCCGCGCCCAGCCGCAGCAGCTCGCCGACATGCATGAAGCGGTTTTCGAAGACCGTCTCCCGGATGAAGCTCGTCCCCGGGGTCACCGTCGCCAGCGCCATCATCTGCGCCTGCATGTCCGTCGGGAACCCGGGATAGGGCTGGGTGATGATGTTGCAGGGGTGCTTCACCTCGTGCTTCGCCTCGACCTGCACGCTGGCCGGGGTCGTCTTGATCTTCACGCCCATCC
>CAZFBR010000253.1:0-4420 GCA_964517215.1 uncultured bacterium | reverse complement strand
CGGCCGCGTGCCAGAGCGGATCATCGGGCAACCGGGGTGCAAACATCACCGTCGCGTAATCCGCCGGCGGCGCGCCGGCCAGACGATCAATTTCCGGAAAGTACTCGGGCTGCCAGCAGGCATCCGCGCCGGTATCCGCTGCGCGATCGGGATGCAGCGTCACCTCCCGCAACTGCCAGCAGCCGCTGAAATTGAGCTTGGCCACGCAGCGCAGCACCGGATGGGCGGTGTCCGGCCCGACGCTGAATTGCGCCTGGTCGTCAATCCGCCAGTCCGGCACCACCACGGCGTCCGGACCGGCTGCGGCGCGCACGGCAGCCAGGGCGCTGGCAAAGGCCTGCAGGTCGGCGGCCGATTCGGAATTGCGCACCGGCCGCGGCAGATCCTCCGCCAGCGGTTCAACCGTCAGCAGGCACCCGGTCAGCAGACACCCCGCCGCCAGCAGCAACAGTCCGCACCAGCCGGTCCGCATCCGGGTTACGCGCTGGCCATGGTCACCGCGGCCACATTGACAATGTCGTCCACCTTGCAGCCGCGCGACAGATCGTTGACCGGCTTGTTGAGCCCCTGCAGAATGGGGCCGATCGCCTCCGCTCCGCCCAAGCGTTCCACCAGCTTATACCCGATATTGCCGGCATTGAGATCGGGGAATACCAGGATGTTGGCCCTGCCGGCAACCGGACTGTTCGGGCACTTGCGTTCGCCCACCGCCGCCACCAGGGCGGCATCCGCCTGCAGTTCCCCGTCAATCAGCAGCCCCGGGTCCTGCTGCCGCACCAGCTCCGTCGCGGCGATCACCCGGTCGAGCGCCTCATGCTTGGCGCTCCCCTTGGTTGAATACGACAGCATCGCCACCCGCGGCTGCCAATTGAGCAGCCGCCGGGCCGAATCGGCCGTGCTGCGCGCAATCGCCGCGAGCTGCTCCACCGTCGGCGTCTGCACCACCGCGCAGTCGGCAAACAGCACCGCACCGTTTTCGCCGAATTCCGCCCGCGGGGTAAGCATAATGAAGTAGCTGGAAATGACCGGAATCCCCGGCCGGGTGCCGATGCCGAAGAGCGCGGCACGGATCAGATCGCCGGTGGTGTTGACGGCGCCTGAAACCATGCCGTCCGCATCCCCCGCAGCCACCGTCAGCGCACCGAAGAACAGCGGTTGTGCCGCCGTCGTCCGCGCCTGTTCTTCCGTCATCCCCTTGGCCTTCCGCCGCTCGTGCAGAATCGCGGCGTATCTGCCCAGATTCGGGTCAGCCGCCGGCTGAACAATGCGGCAGCCGCTGATATCCACGGCCCCGGCCGCCGCGGAGGCCTTGAGCTGCGCCTCATCGCCGTACAGCACCACCTCGCGCGCCAGCCCCTCCTTGTTGATCCGCTCTGCGGCGGCCAGGGTGCGGCGATCGTCACCCTCGGGCAGCACGATGCGCCCGGCCTTGGCCCGCGCGGCGGCGTGGATCTGCGTCATGATCGGATTCATCAGGAATGCTCCTTGATACGCGCCTGCACCAGCCGCTGCACTGCCGGCGACACCAGCGCGGATATATCGCCGCCAAACCGGGCGATTTCCTTGACCATCTGCGAGCTGACATACGAAAACTGCTGGCTGGTCATCATGTACAGCGTATCCAGTTCGGGCGCCAGCGTGCGGTTCATCAGCGCCATTTGGAACTCGTACTCAAAATCAGTGATGGCGCGAAGACCGCGAATGATAACCCGGGCTTCGCATTGCCGGGCATAATCAACCAGCAGTCCGTCGAAGGTGCTGACCCGAACCATGGGCAGATCGCGCACCTCGTCCGCGATCATTGCCACACGTTCCAGTTCGGCAAACATCGTGCGTTTGCTCGGATTGCGCAGCACCGCCACCTGCAGCGTCGCGTACAGCGGCGCCGCCCGGCGAATGATGTCGAGATGTCCGAGCGTAACCGGATCAAAACTTCCGGGATACAGCGCATTGATGTGCGGTGCAGTCATGCGGCATTCGCTCCTATCGTGTCAGCAGCAGGCCGGTGACCACGACCAGCGCCAGCAGTTCCCAGACGACCAGCTGCAGCACCCGCGCACCGGTCGGCCCGGGCGCACTGCCCGCCGCCAGCGCGGCATTAAACCGCGTCACCGCCCGCCGCGTCGAGGCCAGTCCCTGCGCCCACAGCAGCAGCAGGCCGGCGAGCAGCAGGGTGGTCTGCAGCAGTTCCACCCCCGCCGACTGCCGGCTAATCAGCGCGCGCAGCACCTGGAAGAGCAGGACCATCGCCGCCCCCAGTCCGACCGTATTGATCAGGATATGCGCCAGCGCCAAACCCAGGGCTTCGGCGTACAGCAGGCCGAGGCCCGGGAAAAGACAGTGCAACATCACCGCCGGAACCATGTGCTTGCCGCCCGGCGGCACCGCCGCCGCCGCCACACCCGCCAGCCGCCCGGGTGACGATTCCGCCGGCAGCCGCAGCGACGGTGCTGCCGCTCCCGCCGCCGGCCGCGCCGGCGCGCTGTCACCGGCCAGCGGCGCCCCGCAGCCGGTGCAGAAGCGCGCTTCCGGACGGTTATTCCTGCCGCAATTACCGCAGTGCATGGTTGTCATTGCGCATACTGGAAGCGCAGGCCGCCCGTCGCCTGCGGCGGCGGCAGCAGGGCGCGCAGCCGCTGCGCAAACGAGGTGGCCGCCGCAAACAGCCCCTTCTCTTCGGGCGGTTCGTACTCCGCGTAATGCGGAGTGCCGCTGATGCCCGCCGCCCGGGCCACCGCATCACGCGCGTCTTCGTAGGTCCCGATGGCGTCGACCAGCCCGAGCGCCAGCGCCTGCCGGCCGGTGAAAATGCGCCCGTCGGCGTGCGGCGCCACCGCCGACCGTGCCATCCCCCGGCCGCGACAGATGTCCCCGATGAACTGCTGGTGCACATCGTCGAGAATGCCCTGCAGGTAGGCGGTCTCCTCGGGGGTCATCGCCCGGTTCGAGCTGGGCACGTCTTTCATGCGCCCGGCGGTATAGACCTGCTCGGCAATGCCCAGTTTCTTCAGCATTTCATTGACGTTGTAATAGTCCATGATCACGCCAATGCTCCCCACCTCGGAGCAGGCATTGACAAAAATCGTATCCGCCGCGGCCGCCAGGTAGTAGCCACCCGAAGCGCCCAATGATCCGACGCTGGCGACAATCGGCCGGCCGGTTTCCCGGAACTTCATCAGTTCGGTGAACAGTTCCTGTGACGCCGCCGCCCCGCCGCCCGGCGAATCGATGCGCAGCAGGAGACCCTTGACCGCATCGTCCTCGCGCTGTTCGCGCACGAACCGGATGTAGTCCTCCGTGTTGATGATGATGCCCGTCACCGGCAGCACCGCCACCTTGCGCATGCCCGGCAGCGACATCTGATGGCCGCCGCTCACCCCGCCGGCCAGCACCACCACCAGTTCAATCCCCAGCAGCACCGCCAGTCCCGCGGCAATCACCAGACCCACCGCCACACCCCAGCGTCTATTCATGTTCTTCATGCTCCTGTCGTTTTTTCGACTGCTCCATCACCGCATTCCCGGTCCATGCCGTCATGCGCGCAACCGGCGATTCGGGCGCTGCTTCGCCGCCGGCGCCGGCTGCTGTCGGCCGGCCGCGGCCGGCGCCGCACCGGTTGCCGGAGCCGGAACTGCGGCCGCCGCCGATTCCGCGGCCGGGACCGCTTCGCCCATGATCACCGCGTGATGCCGTTCAATCAGCGGATGCCGCGGCGACAACTGCCGCGCCCGCGCGATCAGTTCGCGCGCCTGAACCGCATCCCCCTGCCGGTGCCGCGCCCACGCCAGCGAATCGTAAATCGCCCCGTTGTTGCGATCCAGCGCCAGCGCCGCCTCACATTCCGCCAGCGCGCGCGGGATGTCATTTTTCCCCTCGAGATGCACATACCCGAGCGCATTGCGCAGCGACGCGTTTTTCGGGGCGCGGGCCACCCCCTCGCTGAACATGGCCAGGGCGCGGTCCACCTGCCCCAGCTCGAAGCAGGCGTACCCGATCCCGGAACGCGCGGTAACACTGGCCGGATCAGCGGCCAGCAGCTGCTCGAAATAGTGCAGCGCCTCCTCGTGCTGGCCGCGCCGGCCGAACAGAAAGCCGAGCACCCCGAGCGCCTGATTGCGCAGCGCGACCGGCAGCATCCCCGCCAGGGCGGGTTCCAGCTGCTCCACCGCCTTTTCGTCCTCGGCCAGATTGGCCAAACAGAGCCCGAGGTAAAAGCGTCCCTCGGCATGGTGCGGTTCGCCCTGTACGAACTCGTCAAGCGCGGCAAACGCCTCGAAATATTCGCGTTCGCGCAGCAGAGCGATCCCCTGGGCAAGCAGCGGCGGGACCGCCGCCGGGCGTGCCTTCACCATCGCCACGCCGCCAGTTCATCGCGCAGCGCGTGCGCGGTCAGGTCCAGGGTCAGCGGCGTCACCGACAC
>CAZFBR010000252.1:0-4520 GCA_964517215.1 uncultured bacterium | reverse complement strand
GCGAACTGGCAACGCTGCGCGACACGCGGACGCAGGCGGAGCAGGAGCAGCAGGCACAGCGGACGGCGGCGGAACAGACCCTGGCGACGGTACGGGCGGAACAAGAGCGGCTGACGCGCGAACTGGCGGGGCTGCGCGACACGCGGACGCAGGCGGAACAGGAGCAGCAGGCGCAGCGGACGGCGGCGGAACAGACCCTGGCGGCGGTACGGGCGGATCATGAGCAGCTGACGCGCGAACTGGCCGCGCTGCGCGAGGAGCGTGAAGTGCTGGCCCGCGAACTGGCGGCAGTGCGTGGTGAACGTGACCGAGAAGTAGAATGTGACCGGAAAGCACAGCCGGAAGCGACTGCTGATGCTGCAGCGCAGCAGCTGCAGGACCAATGCTCGCTTCTGGCGGCGGAACATGCGCGGCGCGAACTGGCGCTGGCGGAGCAGGCGGAGCGGACCGAAGCGCAGGTGCGCCGCCAGACCGTGGCGGAGGAACACTACCGGCAGCTTACCGCGGATATCGAGCGGGCGGAAACCGAACTGCATCGTCTGCAGCAGGAGGCGGAAACCTGGCGCCTGGAAATGCTGCAGGTCCGTCAGGACGAGGAGAAGACGCGCGGCCGGCTGAGCGAACTGACCGCCACTGAGGCGGCGCTGCGCGGCCGCCTGACCCGACTGGTGCGTCTCGCCCGGACCCAGGAAGAAAGCTACCGCAAACGGCAGCAGCTTGCCGAGGAGGAAGCGGCTGATGTCAAATACGCCTTCAGTTTGAGCGGCCGGCAGGTCTGGGCGACCTTGGCGGAACTCGCGGTCATGATTCGGGAGCGCCGGGTTTCGATGTACGAATGGGTATGGCTGAATGAGCGCAAGGACTGGGTGCAGCTCAAGGATTTTCCGGCGACGGCGGCGCTCTTCCTTACGGCTGATACTGACTGATGCAATCGGAAGCTGCAGATCGTCAATTTGCCCTGCGCTGGTTCATCTTGACGCTTGATACCAAAAAAGTTATACTACCACCCAAATAATTAGACCGGCTTGTGCCAGTGCTCGCGGTGTGCGGCCGGGAAATGAGGACGCGCGTGAAACGTGTATGCCGGGGTGTCATTTTGGGCCTCCTGCTGACCGCTCTGATGGCCGGGTCGGCGGCGGCGGCGGACAGCATTCGGATTGGCAAACTGCTTTTTTCCGGTTTGCGCAATGTCAATGCCGATACGCTCTATAATTGCGTGCCGCTGCAAACGGAAGAGCGCTATACCCTCCAGCAGCTGGAGATGGGCTGCAACCAGGCGATCCATAACCTGTATGCCACGAAACTGTTCTCGGATATCAAAGTGGACTGGGATTCGACCGATGAACAGTCGATGATCATCACGTTCCTCATGGCGGAAAACCCGACGGTGGGTTCGGTGGAAATCACCGGGATCGAGGAAATGGACTCCGACAAGGTGCTGCAGGCCATTCTGATCCACGAAAACCAGCCGCTGGAACCGTATGCGCTGAAGGTGATGGAAACCAACCTGAAGGCGCTGTACAACGAGGAAGGGTTTTTCAATATCAAAGTGGATATCACCTCGGTGCTGGACGAGGCAACGAACACGGTGGCGGTGACCGTGGCCATCGATGAGGACCGCAAGATCAAGGTGGCGGACATCACCGTTGAATATACCGAACCGCAGGGCTTCTGGAACGGGCTGATGGACCGCTGGCAGCGCTCGTGGGAACTGGAAACGGTGGCGGGCAAGGGCTACAACGAGGAGACGCTGAACAAGGACATCGCCGCGATCATGCGCGACCTGCGCGGCGAGGGTTATTGGGGCGCCAAGGTCGAGCCGATCCTGAATTTCAACCAGGCGCACACCAAGGTGACGATTGTCCTGCGGATCACGCGCGGCAACCTGTTCCACCTGCAGGAGATTCAGCTGGCGGGCAACCAGGTGATCGCGACGCCCGACCTGCTGGACGGGGTGAGCTTCAAGCCGGAAATGGTGTTCAAGGAAAAATTCATTTACGAGACCATCCTGCAGCTGCGGGCAAAATACGAGGCGCAGGGCTATGCCAATGTGCTCATTCAGCCGCAGTACACCCCGCTTGCGGACAACCGGTTCATTCTCAAGCTCGATATTGTCGAGGGTGAAGTGTTTTATATCGGCGACATTCGCATCCTCGGTGTGATCAAAACCATGGAAAAACTGATCCGGCGCGAGCTTAAATTCCGCAGCGGCGACCGGTACGACGGCAATCAGGTGAAAATGTCGGAACGCAACCTGAACAACCTCGGCTTTTTCGAAAATATCCGGCTGGAATTCAAGCCGGGTCGCGCTCCGAATGTCAAGGACGTGTATGTGACCATGACCGAGGCGAAAACAGGCATGATGTCTGTCGGCATGGCCTACAGCAAGCTCGACCACCTGATGGGTCTGCTGGAAATCAAAAAAAGCAACTTCGCCTGGGATGATTTCTGGAGCTTTACCGGGCGCGGGCAGAATCTCAATCTGCGCATCGAATACGGCGGAAGCCGGCAGAACTTCAACATTACTTGGGCGGATCCGTGGATCAACGACGATCTGGACGATACCCTGACCCCCAGCCCGCTGGTCCCGATCTATCTCGGCCTGAGCGCGTTCAATCTCGATCATGAACTTGACGGCTATGACGAGGGGCATATGGGCGGCGGCCTGAAGCTGGGCCGGCCCATTTTCGACGATTACACCTACGGTTTTATGGGCTATACCTGGGACCGCATCGACATTGACAATATCGATGCCACCGCGGCGCCGTCGAGCATTGTGTCGTCCGGCGAGAGCCATGACCGCGCCAGCTCGATGAATTTCGATATTGTGCGCGAGACGCTGAACAACCGCTGGGACCCGCATACCGGTTACCGGCTGTCGTTGAGCAATACCATGACCGGCGGCTGGCTGGGCGGAACCATCGAATACAACCGGCCGAGCGTCGATTTCACCTACATGATTCCGACTTCAGCCAATACGGCATTCTCGTTCCACACCAACTGGATGATGATCGACAATCCGTTCAGCACGGACGAGGTGCCGTCGTACGAGCTGTTCTATCTGGGCGGCGGCGACAGTGTGCGCGGCTATCCCGAACGCTCGCTGGCGCTTTACCCGGGCGAGAACGGCGGCCATACGTCGATGTATTTCAACCTTGAGTGGCGCTATCCGATCGTCAAGGGCACGCTGAGCGGCCTGCTCTTCTGTGACGGCGGCAATGTGTTCGGGCCGCCGGGCAAGGTGGTGTTCGGCGATTTCAAGTACGGGATCGGGCTTGGATTCCGGCTCAAGCTGATGGGGATGCCGCTGCGGCTGGATTACGGCTATCGGCTGGCCGACAGCGAACCGGGCGCGGGTGACGCGCATCAGGGCGAGATTCACTTCGGGTTCGGTGCGATGTTCTGATCGCGCTGCGCAGCGGGCCGGCGGAACCGGGAGACGGCAAGGCAGCCGGTGGATGGCTGCGCTGACCGGCGCAACTTTCCGGCCGGTAGCATGGTCAAATTGGGCAAACGAGCGCCGTGTGGGCGCAGGAGGTTACCATGAAGAAGGCGGGGCTGATGGTGGTGGCGGTGGTGGCATTGCTGGCAATGGTGATGCCGGCCAGTGCAACGGGGAATCTGTCGATCGGGTACATGAGCCGGCAGGAAGTGCTGATGAACTTCGAGAAATACCGGGCCGCGTATCAGGAACTCGAGGCGATCAAGGCGCCGCTCGAGCGCGAGCTGAAGGAAAAGCAGGAGGAGATCCGCACCCTGCAGCGTGATCTGGAAACGGGGCTGATGTACACGGAATCACGCAAGCAGCAGCTGCAGGACCAGATCCGCCAGAAGATGATGGAGCTGCAGCAGAAGGCGGAGGAGAACCAGCGGACGCTGATGGAACAGGAAAAGGCGAAGATCGAGCCGCTGATGAAGCTGTATGAGGCGGCGGTCGCCAAGGTGGCGGCGGCGCACGGCTACAACGCGATCATGGACCTGGCCGATCCGATGCTGATCTGGATTGATCCGACGCTGGATATCGGCAAGGAAGTCATTGCGGAAATCAACGGCAGCCGGTGACAATGACGCTGACGGCAGCGGCCCTGGCCGCACGACTGGGCGCAACGCTTGCGGGCGACGGCACCCGGACGATCGCGGGGGTCTGCACGCTGGATGCGCCGCAGGCGGGGTGCGTCGCCTTTGTTGATGACACGGCCGGCGGCGTCAAAGCGCTGGCCGGCCAGTTTGCCATGATTTCCGGCCTGGGGGCGATCATTGTTCCCCCGGGAGCGCTGCTGCCGGTGGATTCGCTGCCGCACCTGATGGTGGACAACCCGCGGCTTGCCTTTGCGCGGACCCAGGAGCTGTTCGATCCGGAACCGCGTCCGCAGCCCGGAGTGCATCCGGCGGCGGTGGTTGACCCGACGGCGCGCCTGGGTGCGGGGGTCAGCGTCGGGCCATGCGCGGTGATCGGGGCGCGGGCGGAGCTTGGCGACGGGGCGATGATCGGGGCCGACAGCGTGGTGGGGCAGGGCAGC
>CAZFBR010000251.1:0-4621 GCA_964517215.1 uncultured bacterium | reverse complement strand
CCGGCGTCGCTCCGGAACAATGCATGGGCCATGAATTGCCTCATCCCTTCAGATAATGGCGCTCGATGGCGAGCACCTTGTCCACCCGCGGCTGATGCCGGCCGCCGGCGAACGGGGTTTCAATGAACAGGCGCACGATGTCGCGCGCCTTGGCCGCCGCCAGGGTCGACGCCCCGAGGGTCAGCATATTGGCGTTATTGTGCTCTTTGGCCGACCGCGCGGTGAATTCGTCCGCGCAGGGGGTGCAGCGGATCCCCGGGACCTTGTTGGCGACGATGGCCGAGGCGACCCCGGTCCCGTCGATCATGATGCCGATATTGTAGTCGCCGCGCGCCACGGCGTCGGCGACGAGATGCGCGAAGTCGGGATAATCGACGGCGCTCGTGCTGTGCGTGCCGAAATCCTTGACCGCATAGCCCTTGTCCAGCAGGTATTTTTTCAGGTCTTCCTTCAGCGGATAACCGCCGTGGTCCGATCCGATCACAATCTGCATGGCCCGCTCCTACCCCGCGATGATTTTGATGCTGTTGAGCTCGGCCAGTTCGCGGGCCGACGGCGTGACCACCGCCTTGAGCGTCACCCGGATCTCCGTGCCGCCGCGCTTCATGACCTCGCGGACCTTCGCCTCGGTCAGCACCTTGACGGCAGTGCTGCTGCCCGGGCGCGCCGGCGGGACGTGCCCCGCCGCAGCCAGATGTTTTTTTACCTCGTCAGTGACGATGCGGACGAGTCGTTCGCGGTCATTCGCGTTCATAATTCACCGAACCTGTTTCCCCTCTCCCCGCGGGAGAGGAAGCCGCGTGAGCGGCAGGTGAGGGGCCGCCTCACCCGTGCCCTCTCCCGGAGGGAGAGGGTGGACAACCTACAGCAGTGCGCGCGCCACGTCGGCGTGCGGCGACGGGATGATGACGGAGGAGAAGAGCATGCCGTCATCGGTGATCTGTTCCTGCGCCGCCTTCTCCGCCGAGCGGATGTCGCTCAGCGAGCCGGTCATGGAGAAGAACGATTTGCCGCCCAGCCCCTTGGCCAGCCGCACCTCGATCAGCTGCACGGCCGCCGCCTTGACCGCCGCGTCGGCGGCGAGTACGCAGGCGGCGATGGAGAAGGTCTCGAACACATTGACCGCCGCCAGTTCGCTCACCTCAGTGGTGCCGCCGATGGCGGTGATGACGTCGGGATGCACCTGCGGGATGACGATGTCGCCGATGACCTGCTCCTTGCCGACGGCGCAGCCCGCCTTGACGCTGTCGCGCACCGCGCCCACTTCCCCGCAGATGAGGATGATGAACTTGCCCGGGCAGACGGGAAATGCGTCGATCAGGTTCACCGCCGCGCGCTTCATCATGGTGTCGAGCGTCAGCACGCCTGTGGCGATGCTGTTGAGTTCGACCAAGCCGATGGCCGTGTCGTCCATATCCCGTCTCACCCCGCTTTGGCCGCAGTTGCGGCGATGGTTACTGCCGTCGCTGATACACTGGTGATGGTACCGGTGATGCTGGCATGCACCCGGGCAGCCAGTTTGCCCTCGGGGATTTCCCCGATGACCTGCCCGCGCGTTACTGCTGCCCCGGCTGTGACTGTCGCCTGGGCCGGTGCGCCGACATGCTGCTTGAGCGGGATGGTCACCGCCGGCACCGTCAGCGGCGCATCGGCCATGGGCGCGTCGACATCATACGCCCCGAGCTGCAGGCGCGAGATGAGCCGCTTGACGGGGATCTTGCGGAACTTGCGCAGCGGCGACAGCTCCGGCGCCGCCGTCCCCTGCGGACCCTTCACGCCCCTGGCCGCCAGCTCCCGCTTGATGGCGCTGTTGATCGCGCCCGGGGTCAGGTCCATCGGACAGCCGAAGTAGGTGCAGGCCCCGCACTCGCAGCAGAGGAAGGCCATCCGCAGCGTTTCGTCGCTCAGGTGCACGCCGTAGCCGATGGCGCGCATGATGACGTGCGGCTTCAGGTTGTGCCCGAGCAGCCGGCGCGGGCAGACGTCGGTGCAGGCGACGCACTGCACGCAGGCGGTGCGCGCCTTTTTGGCCTGCTGCAAAAACGACAGCTGCTTCTTGCGCACCAGGTAATGGTCCGCGGGCAACACGACAATGCCGCCGTCGGTCTTGCCGACCGGGCGACTGACGTCGCTCTGCACGCTCCCCATCATCGGTCCGCCGGCGAGGTAGACCCACTGCCCGGCGGGGAGGGTGCTGCCGCCCGCCCGGGCGATGAGCGCACTGACCGGGGTGCCGACCGGGCAGCAGAACGTTCCCGGTTGCGCCACCGCTCCGGTCACCGTCACCCACCGGTCGACCACGGGCTCGCCGTCGTCGACCGCGCGGGCGATCTGGGTCAGGGTGCAGACGTTGCTGACCACGACCTTCGCCGCCAGCGGGATGCCGCCCTCGGGGATGGTGCGCCCCGTCACCTCGTTGACCAGGGTCTGCTCGTCGCCCGCGGGGTAGAAGTTGTCGAGCAGGAAGAGCTCGACCCCGCTCGACCCGAGGGCGGCGCGCAGGGCATGCTCGGCGGCATGGTACTTGCGCTTGAGGGCGATGACCGCGCGCGGCGCGCCCGTCGCCTCCCGGGCGAGCACCATGCCGCGCACCAGCAGCGCGGCATCGCGCACCATGAGCTGCTGGTCCACGCGCAGCAGCGGCTCACACTCCGCCCCGTTGGCGATGACCGTATCGACGGTGGCCCCGAGCTTGACGTGGGTGGGGAAGCCGGCGCCGCCGGCGCCGACAATCCCCGCTGCACGCACCCGGGCCACAATGTCCGTGGCCCGCATCGCTACGCTTCCCCGCTCTTGCGGAAGACCAGTTTTCCGTCCTGCTCGATCTCGTCGACGATGGCGATGATGGCGCAGTCGACGGGCACGCCGTCCTGCGGCATGGCCATGCGCGCGGAACTTCCCTCAACGAGAAAGACCGTCTCGCCGATGCCCGCGCCCACGACGTCTGCTGCCACCTTCTCCGCCCCCTCGAGTTTCCCGTCCAGCGTCACCGGCTGCACGATCATCAGCTTGCAGCCGTTATAGTGCGGGACCTTGCGGGTCGCGACGAGATTGCCGGTAACCTTGGCTAACTGCACGGCGGTTACTGGTTGTTGCCGTTCGGCTTGATGAACCCGTACACGCTCTCCAGCGCCGCATGCGGCCGCGGGATGACATGGACCGCCACCAGCTCGCCGACCTTTTCCGCCGCCGCCGCGCCCGCGTCCGTTGCCGCCTTGCAGGCCGCCACGTCGCCGCGCACGAATGCCGTCACGTACGCCGAACCGATCTTTTCCCAGCCGCAAAGGTCGACCTTTGCCGCCTTGACCATGGCATCGCTCGCCTCGATCATCGCGATCATGCCCTTGGTCTCAATCATGCCCAACGCTTCATTTGCCATGTTCCCGCCTCCTCAAACCGGCCGTACGGCCGGAGGTAATTGTGTTATCGGACGATGGTCACCAGCATGCCGCTGGCCAGACCGGCGGCGTTGCCTTCGTCAGTGTCGCAATGGAACTCGGTGGCATGCTCGCTGCCGCAGCGCACCAGCACGTCGTTGAACAGCAGGCCGCGCTCGCCGGCCACCCGGATGCCGACGCGGTCCCGGTCTTTCAGGTTGAGCAGCACCCCGTCGGCCGGCGACAGGTGCAGATGGCGCGACGCGACGATGCACCCCGCCGCCAGCGTCACCGCCCCCAGCGGACCGACCAGCACGATCCCGGGCGAGCCCTTGAGGTCGCCCGATTGCCGCACCGGGGCCTTGACCCCGAGCGCAAACGCGTCGGTCTGCGAGATTTCGACCTGCGTCTGCTTGCGTTCAGGCCCGAGGATGCGCACCTTCGCCAGCGTCCCCTTCGGTCCGACGAGGGTAACCGTTTCCTCGGCGGCAAACTGGCCGGGCTGCTTGAGCGCACGCATGTTCCTGAGCTGGTAGGTGGTGCCGAACAGCGCCTTGAGGTCGCGAACTGAAAGATGCACATGGCGCGCGGAGATGCCGGTCGGGACCGCTTCGGGCGTCGGCGACGCCACCGGCATCTGGGCCAGCACTTCCCGCACTAAAGTTCGGACGAGTTCTTCGTCAAGGAGTATCACAGGGTTTATACCAAGCATAACAATATTTCCGGAGGCGGCTACGATGCATGAAGAATTTATCAATATCTACGACGAGGCGATGAAGCCCGTCGGCTATGAGCAGAAGAAGTCGGTGCACGTCACGGGCTCGTGGCACAAGTCGATCCACTGCTGGCTGTTCCGGCAGGACGATACGGGCCGGTATGTCGTCTGCCAGCGGCGCAGCTCCGCCAAGCTGCTGATGCCGGATTACTACGACGTGTCCGTGGCGGGGCACTACGAGAAGGACGAGGTAGTGCGCGACGGCCTGCGCGAGGTGGAGGAGGAGTTCGGCATCTCCGTGCCGGAGGACAGCTGGCGCTACCTCGGCATCAAGTTCGACATCAACCGGAACGAGAAGACGGTGAACAAGGAGTTCTGCGAGGTGTTTTTCGCGGAAATATCCGCGCCGATTTCCAGCTTCGTCATACGCCCCGTGGAGGTGGGTGCCGTGCTCGAGATCCGCGTCGAGGACGGCCAGAGGCTGTTCTCCGGCGAATGCGACGCCATCGAAGCGGGCGGGTACGAGTGG
>CAZFBR010000250.1:0-4685 GCA_964517215.1 uncultured bacterium | reverse complement strand
GGGTTTGGGCGGCCAGCCAGTCGCACCAGCCGTTTAGTCCGTCATCGGTCGTCGCCGAGAGCGCGAACCGCTGCACCCGCGGATTGACCGTCGCGACATCCGCCCAGAACCGGTCGGTGCTGAACGGGCAGTGCGGCAGCAGGTCCGTCTTGGTCAGCACCACTGCCGTCGCCTCAATCAGCGCCGCGGGGTATTTGGCGGGCTTGTCGTCGCCCTCCGCGACGCTCAGCAGCACGATCTTGCCGCGCTCGCCAAGGTCGTAGCTCGCCGGGCAGACCAGATTGCCGACATTTTCGATGAACAGCAGCGGCGTCGCTGCCAGCGGGAATTCCGGCAGCACGGTGGCGATCATATTGGCATCGAGATGACAGGCCCCGTCGGTGGTGATCTGCACCACCGGGAGGCCCAGATGCGCCAGCCGCTGCGCATCGCGATCGGTCTCCACATCCCCCTCGATCACCCCGCAGCCGCACCGCGTCCGCAGCCGCTCGAGCGTGGCGATGAGCAGCGTCGTCTTGCCCGCGCCGGGCGATGAAATGAGATTGAATGCGGTCGTCCCCGCCGCGGCAAACGCCGCGCGATTGCGCGCCGCAATGGCGTCGTTCGCTTCCTGAATCCGTTTATAGACCCTGATTTCCATGGTTCCGTCCTTGTGCGTTGCGTCCGGTTGCCGGCACTGCGTGCCGGCTGCCGGCGCTGTCCCGCCCGGAATATCCCTCCGGGCCACTCGTCCGCCCCGGCTCCGGACCGTACTGCCGGGCCGCCGGTCAGTCGTCCGCCACGTCGATGGACGTCAGTTCAAGCTCCCGCGCCAGGATCAGTTCCGCCGCGGCGCCGCAGCGCGCACAGCGCAGTTCATCCGCGCCGGCAAACGGTTCTTCCCGCGCCAGCGGCCGGGCCGTCCCGCAGGCCGGGCAGCGCAGCTGCGCGGGCACCCGCTCGAGCACCAGCACTGCCGCCGGCCAGCCGTAGTCGCCGCGCAGCGTGTCGAACGCAAAGCGCAGGGCCTCGCCATCCGCACCCGCATACTCCCCGACCCGCACCCGCACCGTTTCCACCCGCGGGTCACCGTTGGCGTGCGCCACGGCGCGCACCTGTTCGAGCAGCGCCTGGGCCAGCCCCAGTTCATGCACGGCGCGTTACCGCATCAGTCGACGACTGCCGTCGCCCGGGCCAGCACCTCCGGCGGCAAAACGATCCCCGCTGCCGCACAGGCCTGCCGGTTGATGATCAGTTGCGGCGGGATGGCGCTGCTGTTCTGGAACGGAATGGTGGCCGGGTCGTCACCCTTGATCACCCGGGCCAGCAACCGCGCGAACTGCCGCGCCAGTTCGTTGTAATCGTTGGCACTGACCAGGCAGGCCGCCGCCTCCGCGCCCTGCGCCATGGAGTAGACCGGCAACCGATTGGCGCTCGCCTGCTGCGCCAGCGCCGTCAGGGTCACCATGTAGTATGGTTCCGGCAGATGAACGTATCCATCCACCCCCTTGCCGCCCAGCGCCGCCGCGGTGGCGGTGATATCACCGGCGGTGGCATAGCCCAGCGCCTCGACCGTCACCCCCCGCGCCTGTGCCGCTGCCGTCAGGCCGGCCAGCCGTTTCGCCGACTCGTCGTCACCAATTTGGAACATGACCCCCAGCTTTTTCGTCGCCGGCCGGCAGGCCAGAATCAGTTCGGTCAGTTTGGCGAAATCGGGGATAAAATACTGGCCGGTGAGGTTCGCCGCATGGTCGGTATCCGTCCGGCCCGCACCCAGCACAAACGGATCGTCCAGGATCGCAAATACTGTGGGGGTGGTGCCCGCACGCTGCAGGGCAGCATACAGGGCCTGCGGCTGGAAGGTGATCAGCAGATCGGCATCGTCCGCCACCGCCGCGTCAACCAGCGCCGATACGTTGGGCATTTCGCCCTGCGCCGAGCGCGTCACCAGCCGGTATTCCCTCCCCTCGGCCAGCCCCGCTTCCGCCAGTCCGCCGGTGATCGACTGCCGGTATTCGCTGGTAACCGGCAAATCGGAGAACTGGATCAGCTCCACCAGCTTGGGCGCACCCGCACCCGGTCCCGCGGCCTGGCCGCCGCAGTTGCAGCCGGTCAGTGCCGGCAGGCCAGCCAGCAGCAGCACAGCTGCCGCCATCATCAACGTTCGCATTGTCATTCCTCCGTCACTGCCGTCCCGTCAGGGCCGGCAGGTGATTGTATCCTCTCCGCAACGCCCCTGCAAGATTTCGCCGGCCGTACGTCCGCCGGCCGCCCGTCCGCTCCGTCACCGCCGGCATTCGCCGCCACGCCCCGTCAGCCCGCGCTGCGGCCCGGACAGCAGTCGTTGTGCCGCCTGCGCGTCACCCGGATCCGGCATCATTCCCGTCAGGGGCGATACGGTTCGCCCGCCGCCCACAGACCGGCAAAATACGCACGCAGCGCCGTGACCGGCGCCGGATCGCTGACAATGCTGTTCATTTCGTGGTACTGGCGAAACCCGCCGAACCCCCAGTTCATCGAGCCGACCGTGGCCCGATCGTCCACCAGCACCAGCTTGGCATGCGAAATCACCTCACGCGGATCAAAACGCACCGTCACCCCGTGTGCCGCCAGAAACGCCGCGGTTTCGCGATTGAGCTGTTCTGTCATCTCACCGCCGCCCTCCCCCTGTTCCAGCAGCACCCGCACCGTCACCCCGCGCTGCGCCGCATCCGCCAGCGCCTGCAGCACCGCGGTTGACGGGCTGTGCGGATCGCGCGGATAATAGCGCGTGCCGTACATCTGCACCTCAATCGTTTCCCGGGCGCCCGCCAGGAGCGCCAGCAGCGGCTGCTCGAAGCCGCGGTCGAAATAGACGGTCAGTCCGGTCAGCTCCGCCGGCGCCAGCTCGACCGACGCGGTCGCATCGCGCCCCAGCGCAGCCGCATACTGTTCCGCCGCCGCGCCCAGCCGCGCATCATCGACCAGCAGGTTGGTCTCATGGTTGAGCTGCATGGAGGCGGTGGAGAAATTGGTCGAGCCGAACAGCACGCGCCGGCCGTCCGCCACCACCAGCTTGGTATGGGTCCGGGTCTCCGTCCCGTCAAGTTTTGCCTTGACCCCGAGCTCCGTCAGAAACCCGATGCTGCGCTGGGTCTTGGCGCTTTCCTCATCGAGCACCATCGTCACCGTCACCCCGCGCCTGACCGCCGCGCCCAGCGCCTCCTGCACCGCGCGCGTTGCGGTGCCGTAGACAAACTCAAAATGCACGATGGTCAGCCGCTCCTCCGCCCCGTTGATCAGGTCAAGCACCGCCGGCAGGTAGGCCGAATCGCATACCGCGGTGATCGTCGCCGCCCGTTCCTCTGCCGCCGGGGCCGCCGTTGCCACCGCCGTCGGGCTGTCACCCGCTGTCGGCGCCACCGCCGCCGGGCGCGCACCGCCGCCGCAGGCCGCGCCCAGCAGCATCCCGGCCATCATTCCCGCCGCCATCAATCGTTTCATTCTGTTATCTCCCGTCCCCGTCAGGGGCATGCTGCTCCATGTCCGCATTCGCATCAGCATCGCCGGCAAACGGCTGACGCTGCCGTCAGCGGCCCCGGCGGCAGCAAGCCGGGGATGGCGCCGCACGCATACTGGCGCAGCATTCCATTCGTGTGCCGATGGTTACCGGCAAGCCGCCGCCGCCAGGGCCGCGACCGCTGCCGGCTGGGCGCCGAAATGCCAGTGCACATACCCGGCCAGCACGTTTCCGCGCGCATAGCCCCCCGTCCCCGCATCGTCACCGCGCGCCGTCCGCATGGCAAAGGCCGGCCGCCAGCCGGCCGCCGCCACTTCATCACGCACGATTTCCGAATAGTGGAATTCATGCCCGCGCAGGCCCAGGCCGCGCGGACCCAGCGGGGTATCAGCCAAAAATTCCGTTGCCCGGTACCCAAGGCAGCGCAGCCGGTCCAGCATCCGTGCCGCGACCGGAATCACCCCGCACAGGCGCTGACCAGTACCGTCGGCATCCGTCAGTTCCTCACCCAGATAGAGCAGACCGCCGCATTCCGCGAGCAGCGGCCGCCCCGACGCTGCCAGCGTACGCACCGCCGCCAGCATCGCGGTATTGGCCGCCAGTGCCCGCGCATGGCATTCCGGATACCCGCCGCCGAGATAGAGCGCATCGAGCGCTTCGGGCAGTTGGTCGTCGGCCAGCGGCGAGAATGCGCACAGCTCCGCGCCCGCCTCCTGCAGCAGTTCGAGATTGTCCGGATAATAGAAACTGAACGCGGCGTCACGAGCCAGCCCCAGCCGCCAGCGGCGCCCTTTGCACGGCGCCGGCGGCGCGGCCGCAGTCACCCCGCTCGCCGCACGCGCACGCATGCCGCCCAGGTCGAGATACTCGCGCACCGCCGCTGCCGCTGCCGCGACCACCGGCTCCGGCAGCGCCTCGCCGGTGACCAGTCCCAGATGGCGTTCCGGCAGCACCGGCAGCGCGCCGGCGGGAATCCCGCCCAAAAGCGGCGGCAACCCTGCCGCCGCGAGCGCCTGCGCCAGCAGCACGGTGTGTCCGGGGGAACCGACCCGATTGGCGATGACACCGGCGATATTCACCCCCGGCGCAAACGTGCAGTACCCCTGCACCATAGCGGCGATACTCCCCGCCATCCCGGCCGCATCAACCACCAGCAGCACGGGCGCAGCCAGCAGCTGCGCCACCGCCGCCGTGCTGCCGGCCAGCG
>CAZFBR010000249.1:0-4690 GCA_964517215.1 uncultured bacterium | reverse complement strand
CAGGGTATCAGCGCTGTCACTGTCCCGCAACGTCGCCACCCCGATACTGACGGTGACCGGGATGGTCAGGTCGCCACTGACACAGGGCTTCGTCGCCACCGCCTGGCGCATGCGCTCCGCGGTCTGCAGCGCGCCCGCCGAGCCGATTTCAGGCAGCAGGGCGACAAATTCCTCGCCGCCATAACGGCAAAAGACGTCGACCGCGCGGAGGGTCGAACGCATGGTGTCGGCCACGCCGCGCAGCACATCGTCACCCACCAGATGGCCGTGGGTGTCGTTGACCCGCTTGAAATGGTCGATATCGCTGATGAACAGCGACAGCGGCGAGCCGTAGCGCTGGGCCATGGTCGCCAGCCGGCGCAGTTCCTGAAAACAGTAGCGGCGGTTGGCCACGCCGGTCAGTTCATCGATCACCGCCAGCCGGGCAATTTTTTCGCGGAGCTGCTGGCGTTCAAAGGCATAGACCACCGCGCGCAAAAACACATCGGCGGTAAACAGCCGTTTGGTGAGAAAGTCCTGCGCCCCGCGCTGCACCGCCTCCTGGCCCAGGCGCCGGTCCTCATTCCCGGTCAGCACGATGAGCGGCAGGGTCGGCGCCGCCTCGAGCAGGGCGGCGACGGTCGCCATCCCGACGCTGTCGGGCAGCGTCAGATCGGAGACAATCATGTCGAGTTCGGCCCCGCGCAGCAGCGCCAGCGCCGCCGTCAGGGTGCGCGCCTCGACGAAATCGATGCGTTCCAGCCCGTAGGTCGCGGCATCCGCTTCGGCAACCTGCTCCCGGATCAGCAGCGCTTCGGCGGCATTGTCCTCCACCAGCAGAATGCGCATCAGCGCGCCTCCTTCGGCAGCACAGCCAGCGTCAGCCAGAAGCCGGTGATCGCGCGCACCATGTCCAGGATCGGCAGGTAGCCGACCGGCTTGGTCAGGTAGGCATTGGCGCCGGCCAGGTAACATTCGCGCACATCGTGTTCCGCCGGTGAGGTGGTCAGCACCAGCACCGGCAGATGGCGCAGCCGGGCATCAGTGCGCATGTCGGCCAGCACACTCTTGCCGTGCTTGCGCGGCAGGTTGAGATCGAGCAGCACCAGCGCCGGCAGGGTCGTGCCGGCGTGCTCACCCTCGCCCCGCAGCCGGGCCAGGGCCGCTTCGCCATCCACCGCGCATTCAAGCCGCACCAGCGGCGCCGCTTCGGCAAAGGCCTCCGCCATCAGTTCCGCATCCGCGTGATTGTCCTCAACCAGCAGGACCAGCGGCGGTCGATTGCTATCGGGCATCGTTCTGCTCCTCCTCAACAATACGGGTTGCCAGGGTGAAATTGAACACCGAGCCGCCGCCGGGATTATCCTCGACCCGGAATGACCCGCCGTATTTCTCCACCACCTTCTTGCTGATCGCCAGTCCGATCCCGGTCCCCTGATACTCCGCGCCGGTATGCAGGCGCTGGAAGATCTGGAAGATCCGTTCGCGATGCTGCGGCGGGATGCCCTGCCCGTTGTCCGCCACCGCAATTTCCCAGGCGTCGGCGAGGCGGCGCGCGCTGACCCGCACCACCGGCGCCCGGTCGGGCGCCCGGTACTTCAGCGCATTTTCGACCAGATTCTGCAGCAGCCGCAGGATTTCGAAGCGGCGCACCTTCAGCACCGGCAAGTCGCCGGCCGACACCACCGCCCCGGTACGGTCGATCGCAGCGGCAAGATTCTTCTGCATCTCCGCAAACAGCTCCGTCAGCGGCACCCGTTCCGGCGGCTGGTCGCCGTGCCCGATCCGTGAATACTGCAGCAGGCCCTGAATCATCGCCTGCATCCGCTGCACGCTTTCCACGGTCAGCTCAATATAGCGCCGGGCCTTATCATCGAGCGCATGCTGGTAGCGGTGGGCCAGCAGCCCGGCATACCCGGCAATCACCGTCAGCGGTTCCTGCAGATCATGTGACGCGACGTAGGCGAACTGCTCCAGCTCGCGATTCGACCGTTCCATCTCCGCCAGGGCGACCTGAATGCGGTTCTCCGCCGCTTTGCGCTCAGTGATGTCACGCGCGATGCCCCAGGTGCCCGCGGCCTCGCCATGTTCGTCGCGCAGCAGCCACATGCGCACGCTGACCGGCAGCATGGTGCCGTCGCTGCGCAGAAATTCCTGCTCGTACTCGCGGGTCTGGCCGTGCACCAGCAGCTGCTCACGCCGCACCCGGTCATTCTGTTCGCGCCATTCGGGCGGCAGCAGGTCGCTCCATTGCACCTGCAGGGAACGCATTTCGTTGTTGACATACCCGGACATCACCATGAACGCGCGGTTGGCGTCGAGGACGTGCCCCTGCATGTCGGTAAAGAAAATGCCGTCGGCGCTCGACTCAAACAGCGACCGGTACCGTTCTTCGGACGCATGCAGTTTCTGCCGCGCCTCCTCCATTTCCGTGATGTCCATCATCGTGCCGGTCTTGCGCAGCGGCCGGCCGGTCGCATCGCGCGCGACCTCGCCCTGTTCCCGCACCAGGCGCACCGTGCCGTCCCGGCGGACGATGCGGTGCGTAATGTCATAGGGGATGTTGTCCTCAACAGCGGCGCGCGAGGCCTCCGCAACGCCGGCGCGGTCATCCGGATGGACAAACGACAGGAAGAGCTGATAATTCGGCTGAACCGCGCCCGGATTGAGGCCGAAGATGCGGTAGGTTTCGTCCGACCACGATTCCTCGCCGGTCACAATATCCCATTCCCAGCTGCCGATCCGGGCGATGCGCTGCGCCTCCGCCAAGCCGGTGGCCAGGCGCAGCAGCTGCTCTTCCGCCCGGCGGCGCATGGTGACATCACGTGAAATCACCGCCACGCGCGTGACCTGGCCGCGGCTGTCGCGGACCGGATAATAGTAATTGTCCAGCAGCAAGCCCTCGCGCTCGTCGGCCAGTTCGCGCGGCTGGCCGGTGGCCAGCACTTCCGCCAGTATCGCCAGCCGCTTGCGGGCAACAGACACCGACATCAGGTCCTCATGCCGCTTGCCAATCACCTCGGCCAGCGGACGCTTGAACCGTTCCGCGAGGGTCTGGTTGGCGGTCAGGAAACACCCTTCCCGGTCCACCAGAAACACCGCATCGGTCTGGTTGGCGTCGATAATGGCCTGGGCCATCGCCTCGCTTTCCCGCCGCAGGGTCTCGGCCTCGCGAATACTGCTGATATCCTTGAAGGTGACCACGCAATTGCCCGCATTGGCGCCACTGGCGATGACCGCGGCGGTGGTCAGCACCGGCAGCGGATGCCCATCCGCCCCCAGCAAAGCCATGGCATGCGGCTCCGGGTCCGCGCCGGACATCAGTTTGCCCACATTGGCCAGCGACATCGCCCGATCGTCGGGATAGACCATTGTCGCGATAATCTGGTGCAGGGTTGCGCCAATGATTCTCTCCAGCGGATGACCCACCATGGCGGCGAAGGCGGGATTGGCGGCAATGACCGTGCCGTCCGGGCGCGCCACCAGCAGCCCGTCGGGCTGCGCGTTGATGATCGCCTGCGTCGCCTCGCTTTGCGCCCGCGCCTGTTCCAGATGCTTGATCGCGGAAATATCGCGGGCAATAATCGCGTAATAGGTCAGCGACTCGTCCCCGGCGTTATGGGCCTGGATGGTCAGCAGCACCGGGATAGCCACGCCGCCGGAGCCGCACAGCGTGAGCTCTCCGGCCCACGCTCCGTCCCGGCGTGCCGCCGGCATCGCCGTCTGACCCAGCATCGCCAGCGTCTCCGCCGTCTGCATCGACCGGAATTTCTGCACGAATGCCGCGCCCTCCGCCCCGTCACACAGCGCGCGGACGGCGCGATTGGCAAAGAGCAGCTGGCGGTCCCGGCCAAAAACAATCACCAGGTCCTGCGTTTCTTCAAGCACGGCATAGGCACGCTGCAGGCGCTGCTCCTGCTCCTTGGCCGCAGTGATATCGTAAAGCAGTCCCTGCAGGAACAGCGGCTCGCCGTTATCGGCCCGAATCACACTGGCCACGTCACGCACCCAGACCGTCTGGCCGCTGCGGCTGCACATGCGGTATTCGCTGGTAATCTGCCCGCCGCGTTCCACAATCTGCCGCCGCGCCCCGAGCGCGCGATCGGCGGGATGCATCCAGTCATGCCAGGCACGGGGGTTGGCGCAAAACTCCTCCGGATCGCAGCCCAGCAGCAGCTTGATCTGCGGACTGACGTACTGAATCTCCGGAGGTTCATCCAGCGTGGTAAGATAGGTCACCGCCGGCACATGCTCGACCAGCGCGCGGAACCGCGCCTCGGATTCATGCATTTGCTGCAGCATGTTGCGGCGGACGGTACTGTCCTCAAGAATGGCCAGCAGGTACTCCCGCCCGCCCTCGCGGAAGGGAATAATCCGCACCTCCAGCCAGCATTCGCCCCGCGTCGCGCGGAAATGCAGTTCGCGGCGCAGTTCCCGGTCGGCACGCATCGCCCGCCGGGCGAACAGTTGCAGGCGGCGGCGCAGCGGCGGGGCAATGCACTCCGCCCCGGTGGCGAGCAGCAGGTCGGGCTGCGCCACATCAAGCATGTGCGCCGCCGCCGGGTTGGCGCTGCGGCAGCGGCCGTCATAGCCGAACACCAGGATCCCCAGCGGCGAGGCAGCAATCACTTCGCGGGTGAAGGTCAGGGTGTCAACCAGTTGCCGGCGCAGGGCCGCCTCCGCAGTGACGTCACGCAGCACCAGCACGCAT
>CAZFBR010000248.1:0-4753 GCA_964517215.1 uncultured bacterium | reverse complement strand
TGACCGTGACGCCCTGCGCGGTGAGGAAATTCTCCAGCCCGAGGTTGCTCATCATCGTGGTCATCAGCGTATTGTCCGCCAGCCGCCCCGCCGCCTTGAGCTGCAGCGCGAGCAGCGCCATGATCCGGTCACCGTCCACCGCCCGGCCCCGCTCGTCAACGAAGAGCACACGGTCGGCGTCGCCGTCATGGGCGAATCCGAGCGCCGCGCCTTCCCGCACCACCGCCGCCGCCAGCGCATCGAGATGCAGCGAGCCGCAGCCCGCGTTGATGTTGATCCCGTCGGGCGCGCAGTTGATCGCCACGACCTCAGCCCCCAGCTCGCGCAGCAGGCGCGGGGTGATGGCGCTCGCCGCGCCGTTCGCCCCGTCGACCACCACCTTCAGGCCCGCCAGCGGCGTCCCCGCGGGGAGGGTGGCGCGCACGAGCGCGGCGTAGCGGTCGGGCGCGTCGGCCAGCCAGCGGCAGGCGCCGACCGCCGCGCCGGTCGGCGCGGGCAGGGTGCGCGTGTCGTCGAAGATCACGGTTTCCAGCGCCCGCTCCTCCTCGTCGCTCAGCTTGTGCCCGTCGGCGTCAAAGAACTTGATGCCGTTGTCATCCATGGGATTGTGCGAGGCGGAAATCACCACCCCCGCCTGCGCCCCGAGCTGGCGGGTCAGCAGCGCCACCGCCGGGGTCGGCAGCACGCCGCCGTCGCAGACCTCCGCCCCCGCCGCGCACAGCCCCGCGGTCAGCGCCGCGCTCAGCATGCCGCCCGACAGGCGCGGATCGCGCCCGAGAAAGAAGAGCGGGCGCTCCCGCTGGGTCATGGTGCGGAAATGCACCGCGGCGGCCCGCCCGAGGCGCACCGCCAGTTCCACCGTCAGGTCGCGATTGGCCACCCCGCGCACCCCGTCGGTACCGAAGAGTTTTCGTCCGTTCACCGTCGTGTCATCCTTGCGGTCAGTGTTCGATCTTGACCGTGGGCGGATCGATCCGCAACACGGTCACCCGGTCGGGCTTGTCCACCGACAGCTGCGGGTTCGCCAAATCACCCTGCGCCACGTCAAGATAGCAGGTCACGCCCGTCGCCCCCATCCCCTCGATCACATCGCGCGGCCCCTCGACTTCGATGGTCACCCGGGCCGGGTTGATCTGCGAGGCAATGCCGGCCGGGGCGCCGCGCAGTGTCACCGGCACCTCCGTCAGCGTCTTGCGGATCAGTTCCGGCACGATCGTCACCGTCACCTCGACCGGCAGGGTATCAAGCAGCAGCAGCCGCGCATGGTGCGGGTTGACCGCCACATCCTTCCGGTTAAGGGCCTGGCTCACGCCCTCGACCGAGATCTCTTCGGTAAAGACGTAATCCAGCGTGCGCAGCAGCGATTCCGGCCCGGCAACGCGCACCGTTGCGGGCGTCACCCGCTGCTCGCCCACCACGTAGCCCTGCGCCGGGCTCCCCTGCAGCATCACCCGGACGGGGATTGCCACTTCGCGCCGCGGCTCGATGATGGCTTCCAGCTGCGCCGGCTCGATGCGCACCGCCTGCACGCCGTTGACCAGGTCGAAGTCCGTGGCCGTCAGCGACCGGGTGTTCTTCCCCAGCTTCATTCCGGCCGCGTCGATCTGCAGGCGCGGGAAATTCTCGCTGTTCAGCCCGCCGATGGTCTGCTGCGCGCCCTTGAAGGTCACCGTCACCTGGTCCAGTGTCCCCTCCGCCAGCGCCAGGTCCGCGGGCAGATTGAGGTAGTCCACCCCGACCTTGATGGTCAGTTCACCCGTCTGCTGGCTCACCACCGTGAGCCAGAGCAGGATGGCCAGCGCCCCGGCGCCCAGTTTGGCGCCGATATCGCGGGTCAGCGCCCCGCGCCAGTCGAAATTCTTCAGCAGTTCCCAGCGCACTTTCATGACGTCGCCCTCACAACCCGAGTTCGCCGCCGCCGACGTACAGCGTCAGCATTTCGCGCAGCGATTCCTCGGTCAGATCGGTGGTGATGTTGCCCTTCATGACAATCGAGATGGTGCCGGTTTCCTCGGAAACCACTACCACGCAGGCGTCCGTCTCCTGCGACAGGCCGATCGCCGCGCGATGCCGCGTGCCGTATTTCTGGTCGATGGCGGTATGCGCGGCAGGAAGCGGCAGGATGCAACCGGCCAGCACCACCCGCCCCTTGGCCACCAGGACCGCCCCGTCATGCAGCGCGGTCTTCGGGAAAAAGATCGAGTGCAGCAGTTCCGTGGTCACCCGCGCGTCCAGCTTGACCCCCGCGGTGATGTGCCCCTTGAGCGCGGTCTCCCGCTCGAAGGCGATCAGCGCGCCGATCCGCTCGTTCGACAGCCGCTGGGCGGCGCGCGCCACCTCCTCGATCACTTCCTGCTCCTGCTCCTTCTCGGGCAGCGCGAAGTTGAAAAAACGCCGCTCGCCCAGCCGCGCCAGCGCCCGGCGGATTTCCGGATGGAAGAGGACGACCAGCACGACGATGAAGGTCGTCCACAGCTTGTTCATCACCCAGGAGATAAGCTGCAGCTGCAGCCAGTCGGCAATGATGGTGATGGCCGCCAGCCACGCCAGTCCCTTGATCGCCTCGATGGCGCGCGTGCCGCGGATCAGCACATAGATGTAGTAAAAGGCCACCCAGATGACCACAATTTCAAAGATATCGCCCGCATCAATCGAACGCAATGCCGCCAGCATAGTCGCTCCTACCGCCTTTCCGTCAGCGCCGCGGTCACCGCCAGCGCCTGTACCGTTTCCCGCACGTCATGCACCCGCAGCAGCGCCGCCCCGCGCGCCGCCGCGTACAGGTTTGCCGCCAGGGTCGCCCCCCGCCGGTCGGCCGGCGCCAGCGCCGGTTCCCCGAGCAGTTCCCCGAGGAACCGCTTGCGCGACAGCCCGATCAGCAGCGGGCAGCCCGCACGCAGGGCCAGCGTTGCCGCCGCACGCAGCAGCGCTACATTGTGCGCGGTCGTTTTGCCGAACCCGATCCCGGGATCAGCGCAAATGCCGTCCGCCGCCACCCCCGCCGCCCGCGCCACCGCCACCGCGCCGGCGAGAAACGCGCCCACCTCGGCCACCACATCCGCATACTGCGGCGCTTGCTGCATCGTCCGCGGCTCGCCCTGCATGTGCATCACGCAGAGGCCCGCCCCGTACTGCGCCGCGAGCCGCGCCAGGGCATCACCGGCGCGCAGGCCGCTGATATCATTCACCAGGCAGGCGCCGTGCTCGAGCGCCGCCCGCGCCACTGCGGGCTTGGTGGTGTCGATGCTGAACGCCACCCCTGCCGCGCCCAGCGCCGCCGTCACCGGCGTCACCCGCCGCAACTCCTCCGCCTCGTCCACCGCCGGTGCGCCGGGGCGGGTCGACTCCCCGCCCACATCAACGAGCGCCGCGCCCTGCGCCAGCATCTCCTGCGCCCGCGCCACCGCCGTCGCCGGGTCGGCAAACTGCCCGCCGTCGGAAAACGAATCGGGGGTCACATTCAGGATCCCCATCACGACGGGCATCCCCCCCGACCACAGGCTGCGCCCGCGGGCGCAAAACCGGTCAGCCGCCATGCCGCCCCGCTGCCGCCGCCGTCCGACCCCGGCCATTCCGGCCGCGCCGGGTCACGGCAGGGTTATGTCCACATGCGTCGGCGCCGATTCCGCCGCCGGGGCCGATTCCGCGTCCGGTCGCGCCGGCACGGGTCCCAGCTCCTCGCCGCGCACCAGCCGCTTCACATCCTCGCCGGTCAGCACCTCGCGATCGAGCAGATGCTGCGCCAGCGTATCCAGCAGTTCGCGGTGCTCTTCGAGGATGCCCCGGGCCTTGGCCACCGCCTCATCGACGAAGCGCCGCGTCTCTTCGTCGATCTTGACCGCCGTCGCCTCGCTGTAATCGCGCTGCATGGCCAGGTCGCGCCCGAGGAACACCGCCTCGTCATGCTTGCCGTAGGCGAGCGGACCCATCTTCACGCTCATGCCCCATTCGCACACCATCTTGCGGGCGATCGCCGAGGCGCGCTCGATGTCGTTCGCCGCGCCCGTCGTCGCCTGCGCGAATTCCAGCAGTTCCGCCACCCGGCCGCCCATGAGCAGGGCAAGCTGGTTTTCCCAGTACCAGCCGGGATGCAGGTACTTGTCCTCCTTGGGCAGCGACTGGGTCAGCCCCAGCGCCATGCCGCGCGGCACGATGGTGATCTTGTGCACCGGATCCGCGCCCGGCAGGAACTCCGCCACCAGGGCATGCCCCGCCTCATGATAGGCGATGATCCGCTTTTCCTCGTCGGAGATCAGCACCGAGCGCCGCTCCGGACCCATCAGCACCTTGTCCTTCGCGTCCTCCATCTCGCGCATGCCCACGCTTTCCAGGTTGCGCCGCGCGGCCAGCAGGGCCGCCTCATTGACCAGCGACTCGAGGTCCGCGCCCGAGAACCCCGGAGTGCCCTTGGCCAGCGTTTCCAGATTGACGTCCGCGCCCAGCTTGACCTTGCGCGCGTGGACGGTGAGGATCCCCTTGCGCCCCTCGCAATCGGGCCGGTCGACCACAATCTGCCGGTCGAACCGCCCGGGCCGCATCAGCGCGGGATCGAGCACATCGGGGCGGTTGGTCGCCGCGATCATGATGACCCCTTCCTTCGTCTCGAACCCGTCCATCTCGACCAGCAGCGCGTTCAGCGTCTGCTCGCGCTCGTCGTGCCCGCCGCCGATGCCGGTGAAGCGGCTGCGGCCCACCGCATCGATCTCGTCGATGAAAATCAGGCAGGGCGCGTGTTTCTTGCCCTGCTCGAACA
>CAZFBR010000247.1:0-4767 GCA_964517215.1 uncultured bacterium | reverse complement strand
CGCCGATGAACCGGACGGCCCGCCGCCCGCCAACCTGCCCACCTTCGATCCTGCCGGCCGCGAGTTGTCTTAACCGCTGCCGGTATCCACCCGCCGCAGCCGCTGCGCTGCGAGCGTGCTGTTTCCGTGTCATCAGTACGCTGGTGAGGTATCGCTGTCGCCGGCCGGCAGCAGCTGGTACACCACGCTGTTCGCCGACGCAAACAGCCGCGCCGCCCGCCCGTGCGCCGTCAGGTACTCGCAGGCCTGCCAGACCTGATGGTCGCGATAGCGCCGGACAAAATCACTGCTGACCACCACAAACTGGACCGCATCCCGGCGCAGCGCCAGCGCCAATTGGTCCGCCTGCTGCTGCGGCGTGCCGGTGAGCCGGAACGGCGGACGCGCCATGCCCGACTGCAGGCCGCTGACCGTCTCAAAGCCGAGCGGAAATATCCGCTTGTCCACCACGCAGACGCGCGGCCGCACCCGCCACGGTTCGGCAGTCAGCTGCCCGCGGTCCGTGCGCAGCACCCGGTGCACATAGTCAACCCCGTCGAGGAACGGCAGTTTTTCCGCCACGAAACGGTCGTAGCCGACCCGGGCCAGCAGCCGCAGGTTCCCGTAATGCTGCGCGAACGCCAGCGGCAGATTGAGCATTCCCCAGCCCAGCACCAGCACCAGCAGCAATACCCGCCACCAGCGCCGGCGCGCCGCCAGCCCCGCCGCGCCCAGCATGGCCACGCCGGCAAGACACGGCAGCACCGGCAGCAGGTAGCGCGCGTTCGGCACCAGCTGCACCACCAGCATCCCGTACAGCAGTGCCAGCAACACCGCCGGGGCATGGGCACGCCAGCGCAGGAAGAGCAGGCCAATCGGCACCAAGGCGAGGTAGAGCGGACCCAGCGCGTAGCGCCATTCGTCAAACAGTCCAAAGTTCAGCGTGATGTCAAACGGAAAGCGCAGCAGGCGCACCAGCCGATTTTCATACACGTCTCCCTTGTCGGCATACTGCCCGGCCACTGCGGTGAAGAGTGACCCGACCGCTGCGGGCGCGGCTGATCCCTGCCGTCCTGCGCCCCGCGAATCATCGCCGGCCGCAACCGGTCGTTGTCTCGATCTCGACGACGCCACCAACGCAACCGTACCGGTCGCCGGCACAGTCAGCAGCTGTGCTGCGGTCTCCCGTTCATCCGCCACGGCCGACCGTTGGGCAACATCCGCTGCGCCCGCCGCATAAGCCGCCGGCAACTGCGCTGGTGCCGAATGTCCGTTGCCGGCCGGCGACGGCATCGGGACGCAGGGGGCAGCCGCCGCCTGGCGCGCGAACACCGCCTGCGCGAACGGAAAGAGCGGATTACCGGTATGCGCCGCATTGCGCAACAGCCACGGCCCGGCCGCCAGCAGGAGCAGCAGCGGCGCCGCCAGCGCCACCCGCGCCGCGCCGCGCCAGCGGCCCGCCCGCCACGCCAGTGCCAGCGCCATCACGACCGTCAGGACGAATACAATCAGTCCGGTATATTTGACCGCAACCGCCAATGCCGCCGCCAGCAGTGCCGGCACCAGCTGCCGGCGGGCAAGCATGAGCAGCGCCAGCGTGCTGTATGCCGTCAGCGGGATATCCGTGTTGTGGTAGCCGCCCAGCCGGTTGGTCAGGGGCATGAGCAGCACCGCCAGCCCGGCCAGCAGCCGCCATGGCCGCGGCACACCGAGCGCGCGCGCCAGTTTCACCGAGAGGATTACCAGCAGCAGCAGGAACACCACATTGACCGCCAGCGCCAGCTGACCGTGCGGCTCGAACCACAGCGACACCAGATACAGCATCTCGATGCCCTGCGGGAAGGTGCTGTTCAGGATGCTGGGATTGTCCGCCAACCCGCCGGCGCGCAGGTAGAACGAAGGCAATGCCAGATGGTAGGTCAGCGCATCCCAGCCGGCGGGCGGCACCAGCACCGCCAGTACCGGCACCAGCAGGTGCAGGGTGATCAGTGCGATAATCAGCGTTTCCAGCCGCGACCAGACGGGCGTATCGGCTGCCGTCAGCGAACCCTCGGCCGGCCGCACCAGCGCGCCGGCCACCGCCGCCAGAGTCAGCAGGGTCAGCAGCCCGGGGAGCGTCACCATCCCGAACAACGCCGACCAGGTGACCGCCGTTGCCAGCACCCCCAGCCCGAAAGTGAGCGCCACCGCCGATTCCGCGCGCCATACCGCGCCCGCCGCCAGCGCCGCCACCAGCAGAAACACCAGCCCGGCAAGGAAGCCCGTCATTGCACACGACCAACCGGCCGGCAGAGACCCGGTCCGTGGTCCGACCCGTACTGGTGCCGGACCGGACAACGGGGCGACACAATTGCGGGCGTACCCGGCCTTCCGCTCGCCGTCTGCGCCCTACACTCCGGCCCCGGTTGCCTCACTGCGGCCCCCATCAGAACAGCCCCGCCACCCGCGTCAGATTGGCTGCCAGCCAGTCGGTGGCAAACCGCCAGGTGTACAGTCCGAACACCAGCAGCACCCACACCGCCAGCAGCGCATCGAGCAGCCGGCTGCGGACCGGGCTCGCAACTGCCGCCGCCGGCGCGGATTCGGCGCGAATCAGTCGTTCCACGCGCGCATATCGTCGGGGACGCGCCCCCACTGCTTTTTCCCGGCGAAGAACGCGAGCAGATTGTCCACCGCGCCCGCCTCCATGGCGATACGGCTCAGGTCGGTGCAGGAGCCCATGTGGGCGGTGAGCACCGCATTCGGCTGCTTCGTCAGCATCCCGCCGTACGGCTCGACAGTGAACACATCGCTCCCGGCTGCCGCCAGCCGCCCGCTGCGCAGCGCCGCCGCCAGCGCGCGCTCGTCCACCAGACCGCCGCGCGCGGTATTGACGAGAATGCTGCCGCGCTTCATCGCCTGCAGCTGACCCGCGCCCATCAGGCCGCGGGTCAGCGGCGTCAGCGGCACATGCAGCGTCACGACATCCGCGGTACGCCAGATGCGTTCCTTCGTCGCCAGCGTCACTCCGTTTCGGCGCGCAAAGGCCCGGTCCGGTTTGAGGTCGTTGGCCAGCACCCGGCAGCCGAACGGCCGCAGCAGCTGCGCCACCCGCTTGCCGATCCGCCCGAGCCCGATGATACCGACGGTCAGCGCCGCGAGCTCACGGCCAACGTACCGGTCCCAGCAACCCGCCCGCACGCTGCCGTCCGCGCGGGTGATGCCGCGCAGACAGTCGAGCATGAACCCGAGCGCCAGTTCAGCCACCGCCTCGGTCGAGGCGCCGGGGGTGTAGGCCACCTCGACCCCGTGCCGCGCGCAGGCATGGAAATCCATGTTGTCCACTCCGATGCCCACCCGCGAGATCAGCTTCAACTGCGGCCCCGCCGCGGCCAGCATGGCGGTGTCGTACTTCTCCGTGCCCGCAATCACGCCGTCCGCCGCGGCGAGATGCCGCCGCACCTCGTCGGCGGTAAGCTTCAGCCGCTGCGCCCGCGCCGGTTCGAGCACGCGGAAGCCCGCCCGCCGCAGTTTGCGCAGCGGCGCATCATCAAGCATGGCAAACGGCCAGGTGGTGATCAGCACCGTACGGTCAGCATTCCGCATTCTATCGTTCCAGTTCCGCCGCCAGCATGCGCAGGTCGGCTATCACGGGGATGGTTGCCGGGAAGGGATTGTCCGCACCGGGCGGCACCCGCCCGATAAACTGCAGACCGGCACCCGCCGCGGCGCGCCAGTCGCCCGGCGCGTCGCCCACCATGACACAGCGGGCAGGATCAAGACCCAGCTCCGGCAGCAGCCGGGCGAACCATGCCGGTTTGTCGGGCGGCGCGCCGTAAACTGCGGCAAAATATCCCGCCAGGCCGCGCGCCCGAATGGTCTCCACCAGTTCCGTCTGCGGAGTGCCGGAGATCACCCGCAGCGGCGCACCGTGCCAGCCGGCGAGGAATTCCGCCGCCCCGGTCACAAACGGCGCTTCGCGCACCGCCGCCAGCGTCAGCGCGGAATAGCGGGCGATCAGTTCCGCTTCCCGCGCCGGCGTCAGTTCCTCACCCAGCAGTTCGTACAATTTGCGAAACTTGACGAAACGCGACTGTTCCACATTGTCGCGCAGCCACGCCGTCATCGCCCCGCATACCGCCGGGTAATCGGCGAAGATGCGGCGATATCCCTCTTCCTTGACTCCGGTGGTTTCAAGGATGACGCCGTCGAAGTCGAGAAACACGGCCTGCCATGGGTTCATGATAAATAAGTATAGCTCATCCGCCGGCCGATGTCATGCGTCAGCATTGCCCATGACCTGACCTTGTGCTATAGTTTGATTATGCGCATGTCCGATGCTGTCCGGCTTCAATATGCCGCACTGGCGGCACTGTATCGCGCCCGTTGGCAGATTGCCCGTCATCCGTTTCCCGAACTGGCTGACGCTTTGGGTCGCCATGAACCCGCATGTCCGGCCGCGCCACCGCTCACCCCTGAACAGCAGGCTGCCGCCCGCGCCATCTGCAACGCGGTTACCCGTTGGGGACGCCTGCATGGGCCGCTGTTCCGCTGTCTGGTTCGTTGCCTCGCCGCCGCCCGGCTGCTGCAGCAGGCGGGCATCCCCTACCTCGTCTGTTGCGGTGCCCAGCCGGCATCGGCCAACCGGCTCGCCGCCCATGCCTGGCTGCAGGCCGGGACCGCTGCCGTCGGCCAAAATCCCGACGACCGTTTCGCGATTGTCGCTCGATTCGTTTTCTTTCCGTCTTCGGCACAGCAACGCTGTTTGAATCATTTGCCGGTTTCTTGACTTTCACCTACCCCTATGAT
>CAZFBR010000246.1:0-4817 GCA_964517215.1 uncultured bacterium | reverse complement strand
ATCCGAAAGAAGCATGCGCCATCCTTCTTTCGATACATATACCTCGTGTCATGCAGCTACAGAAGCTCACTGCAACTGTCGTTGCCCCAGTCCGGGCCGTGAGCTCTCATTTATCAGGTGTTTTTACACCCGGGCTATATGAGCCCGGTTAACTTTGAGGAGGGACTGACGAAAGTTGCTTAAACTCGTGACCACCCCGCCGGGGGAAGATCACTTCGTCAATTGTTTTTCACCTTCCTCTTCATTATACTATAAACAACGGAAACTCAGAACCCGCCATTGTTTTCATTGAAGTGACACGGCAGGGGACTTAATCGTGTCTTGGCAGGTGTCGGGCGAGTTTGGTTCAGTTCTGGGTCAATTCTTAACGCAAAAAGTCCGGATTAGACACGTTGTGACACGATTACGGCAGACAGAGGGTAAAACAAAAGACAGGCGCAATTGCCTGTCTGAACGTTAAATATACAAAAGAAAATGGTAGCGGGGTCTGGATTTGAACCAGAGACCTTCAGGTTATGAGCCTGACGAGCTACCGGGCTGCTCTACCCCGCTGCCATGATGATAACACACGCCTGCGCTTTTGTCAAGCAGCGGCACCGACGGAGAATGAACTACTTTGGGTCGAACGGGCTGGACAGCGGAATGGCGCAGTGCTTCTTCAGCTTGCAGACGCGGCAGGCATGGCCGTCCCAGACATTGAGAAAATAGTCGGCCGCCTCATCTATCGCCTGGCTGCTGTCGGTCAGGATGCCCATCTCGAAATTGCGGCGGCCCTCGCCGCGAATGCCGATGCCGGCGCCGGTGAGGTTGGCGCTCCCCATATACAGGCGACGGGCATCGAGCAGGATCATCTTGAAATGGACGCGCGGGCAGCGGCGCATCTGGAAAAAAGCGTGCGGCAGGCGCTGATGATACTTCTTCAACTCAGCAAGGAACGGCCCCGAGGGGACCGACGAATGCAGCAGGCGAATTTCAACGCGCCGCCGGCACAGGTCGGCGAACAGCTCAACCACGGAGCCGACATGATCGTCGAGCCCCAGGTGCATATCCTTGACGTTGGCGGTGGCAAACCACAGCGATTGGCGCACAACCTTGGCGCCCTGCTCGATCACTTCGTCGTGGATGGCGGAGCCCGTCAGCAGTTTCACCGCAGCCTCACCCCGTGTTCCTGCCGGCAGCAATCACCAGACGCCCAGCATGTCGAGCGGGATAACCTCAACCCCTGCGGACGGGACAAAGCTGAAGGCATCGGTCGCCAGTTCCGGGTTGAACCGGAACCCGGAAAACTGCAGTACCGACACATCGTTATTGCGGTCGGTAATGCTGATGCGTTCGGGGAGCATGGTCGCGGGATTGACCGCGACATTGATCTGCTTCACATACAGGTCCGCCTGCTTCGCCTTGAGGGTGATGCGCAGCTTCCCGTCGCGATTGGCCGCGAAGATGCGGAAGCTCTTGACCAGCTGTTCGTATGCTCCCGGGCTCCCCAGCGACAGCGCAATCATCAGGCGCTGCACCGAGGGATGCGCGCCCAGATTCATCACCTGCGCCTGCTGCAGCTCCGGCACATAATACCAAAGAGTGTCGCCGTTACTGATGAGGTTGCTCGCCATCGGCTCATGATAATCCCAGCGCATGCAGTTCGGGCGGGCATAGGAAATCACCCCGGCCGCGCGGGCGGTCTGGTCCATGGCCGACATGCGGCGTTCCTGCACGAAATCGCCCTGCACGGCGGCGTAGGTCGCCTGTTTGGCGAGCATGGCACGCACCAGCTCCTCGCCACCCGCCCAGGCGGGTGCCAGCGCACAGAAAACAAGCAGCAGCGTTGCGACCGGCAGTTTCATATTCGTTTGACAGGGACGGCCATGACCGGGTTGCCCCCTCACCCTGCCCTCTCCCGGCGGGAGAGGGGAAAATCACGCAGGCCCAGGCCTGCGCCCACCACGGCGGCAGCACAATCATATTGTCCCAGACCTGCGACCATTCCGGCACAATCGGCGGCATGCCTGCCAACCATGCATCCACTGCAGCACCAGTAAAACCGTGTCGGCCCGGGTCCGCGATTACCCAGCCGGCCGGTTCAACCGAGCTTCGTAAAGTCGGCGACCTGCAGGAAGAGATTCGCCACCTGGCGCGCCAGCGCCAGCCGGTTCTGCTTCAGTTCCACCTCGGGACACATCACCAGCACATCGGTAAAGAACCGGTCGAGCGCCGGGCGCAGCGTCACCAGCTCGCGCAGGGCGGGCGCATACTTGCGTTCCGTCAGCAGCGGCTGCAGTTTGCCCGCCACCTGTTCCGTCGCCGCCAGCAATTCCCGTTCCGCCGGCTCGCGGCACAGCTCCATTGCGGCGCGGTCGGCGATCCCCTGCACGCCGCGGGTGATGTTCTGCGCCCGCTTGAGCGCCGCCGCCAGCGCCGCCACGTCGTCCTTGGCCGCGCGCAAGGCGATCATCGCCGCGAGCTTCTCGTGGACTTCGTCGAGGATCTGCCACTGCACCGCGAGCACCGCCTCGATTTCCGCCACCGCCGCGTCGCCCGCATCGCGCAGGTGGTTTTCCAGCCGGCCCGCGAAGAAGGTCATGATCTTCGCCAGCACGGCGGCATGATCGAATTTCACCTTCTCCGCGACCAGCCGCAGGGCCGCGGCAAACAGCTCGCGCACCGGCACCTGCAGGCGGGTCTTGCCGTACGGCCGGGCGAGAATGCGCACGATCCCCAGCGCGGCACGGCGCAGCGCATACGGGTCGGCGGAGCCGGTCGGCTCCTTGCCGGTGGCAAACCCGCCGGCGATGGCGTCAAACTTGTCGGCCAGCGCCACCAGCGCGCCCGGCACCTCGGCCGGCACCGCGCACTCGGGCCCCGTCGGCCAATAATGCTGGGCAATGCCGCGCGCCACCGGCCCGTCGTACTTTTCGCGGGCGGCGTATTCGCTGCCGATCACGCCCTGCAGTTCGGTGAACTCGAACACCATTTTCGTCGCCAGGTCCGCCTTGCACAGGCGCGCCACGCTGTGCGCCTGCTGCGCGGTCAGCGCGGGGAATTCGCCGCACTTGACCAGTTCCGTCACCAGCGCATCGATGCGCCGCACGCGGTCGCCGATGCTCCCCAGCGTCTTCTCATACATGATCCGGTCGAGTTCATGGCCATAGTCGGCCAGCGGCTTCGCCGTGTCGGTCTTGTAAAAGAACTCCGCATCCTCGAACCGCGCCCGCAGCACGCGGTTATTGCCTTCGCGCACCATAGCCAGGTCGTATTGCGCCCCGTCGCCGTTGGCCACCCCGATGAAGCACGGCAGCAGCTTTGCCCGGTCCGCCGCGTCATAGACGGGGAAATAGCGCTGATGCTTCTTCATCGCCCCGACCAGCACCGGGGTCGGAATGGCGAGGTAGCGCGCGTCAAAATCAGCACGGAACGGAAACGGATATTCGACCAGGTCCGCCACTTCGTCGAGCAGTTTCGCATCAAGCGCCACTGTCCCGCCTGCCGGCGCCGCGGCCTTCGCCCCGGCCTCAATCAGTGCCCGGCGCTCAGCCGCGTCGGGGATGACGAACAGCGGCCGCAGCGCGGCGCAATAGTCGGCGGCCCGGGCAATGGTAACCGTCCCGGCCGAATGCTGGCGATGCCCGCGCGATTCGCGCCCGGCGGTCAGCCCGGCCACCTGCACCGGAAGCACCGCCGTGTCATGCAGCACGACCAGCCAGCGCAGCGGCCGGCTGAAAGAAAATTTCGTCGCATTCCAACGCATATTCTTGGGAAACGGGAGCGTCGCCAGCAGTTCCGGCAGCTTCTCCGCCAGCAGCGCCGGCAGCGTGACCGCCGGCAGTTCCACCTTTGCCGCGAGATACTCTCCCTTGTCGGTTTTAACGGTGAACAGCCGGTCCACCGTCACCCCGGCGCCGCGGGCGAACCCCTCGGCCGCCTTGGTCGGCTTCCCGTCCGGCGCATACGCGGCCTTGACCGACGGCCCGGTCTTCTCCACCGTCACCGCCGTCCCCGCCGCACTCACCCCGTCCACCAGCAACGCCAGCCGGCGCGGGGCATGGAACACCTGCGCCGTGCCGTATTCCAGGCGATGCTCGCGCAGCAGCGCCAGGACCTTCTCGCGCAGCGCCTCAACGGCGGGCTTGGCCACGCCCGCAGGGAGTTCCTCGCACCCCAGTTCGATCAGCAGCGGCTTCATGCGCGCACCTCGCCCCGGCACAGCGGATACCCCATCTTCGCCCGCTGGGCGGCGAAGGCCTGCGCCACGCCGCCGGCCAGTTTGCGCACCCGCCCGATGTACTTGACCCGTTCGGTCACCGAGATGGCACTGCGTGCATCAAGCATGTTGAACGTATGCGAGCATTTGAGCACCCGGTCGTACGCGGGCATGACCAGCGGTTCGGGCGTCGCTTTGCCGTCGACGCTAACGGTGCGCGCCAGCAGCCGCTGCGCCTCCGCCTCATGTTCGTTGAAATGGCGAAACAACACGTCGGTATCGGCCAGTTCGAAATTGTAGGTCGACTGCTCCCACTCGTTCTTCTGATGCACCTCGCCGTAGGTGACGTCGTCCGACCACTGCAGTTCGTACACCGACTGCTTCCCCTGCAGATAGGTAGCGATGCGCTCCAGCCCGTAGGTCAGCTCGACAGTGATCGGATCAAGGTCGATCCCCCCGCACTGCTGGAAATAGGTGAACTGGGTGATCTCCATCCCGTCCAGCCACACCTCCCAGCCCAGCCCCCACGCCCCCAGCGTCGGTGATTCCCAGTCATCCTCGACGAAGCGCACATCGTGCTTCGCCAAATCAAGCCCGAGCGCGGCGAGCGAACCGAGAT
>CAZFBR010000245.1:0-4873 GCA_964517215.1 uncultured bacterium | reverse complement strand
GTTCATGATCGCTACGGTTACGGTAAAATAGCGTTTTTCCGCGGGTCGAGGAATTGACACGACAGCCTTTTCCTGCCGCAATGACGAACGGCGGTAATAATGAAAACGGTCGCGGGCGAGTTTTTGCTTTCACGCGGTGACGTCGGTTCAGTCAATACACGGGGTGACGGTGACGCTGCAGGAATTTTCGGATGGCAGGGTGTGTTGCCGCTGCGACGGTGATACTGTCATGAAGAGCACGGCCTATGCCCTCAATGACGCGTTGCGACCTGTGTGGAAGATGCAGCAAGTGCGCGGGGGGCATGATGTACCTGCACAACATGAGATTGATTGGGCGGAAAAATCAGCTGGAGTGCGCTATTTGTTGCTGCGCTATTGTCCTATGTCGCAAGTGATGCCGGGAGACACGATGCCGTAACTGATGAGGAGGCAGGTGCTGTCCGAAGCTGTTGTTGCCGAAGGAATGTCCCGCTTGCAGCGGGCGCAGGCAGCAGCGCCCACATGGCGCTTGTCGCTCGCTGATGAGGTGCTCATATTTATGAGTTGTGTTTTACCGCAATTATTGTTGCTATAATAGCAGCCGTGATCCTTGTAATGGTGGGATGGGTGGCGCTATTGCCATCGTATGTAAACCTTGATATTCCGTTGGCGAACAACTTTGTGTGGTGGGAAACACATCACACAATTCTGAGTATGGTGGATTCACCAGGCGAGTGGTATGTCCTGAGAAAGTGCGGGAACGGTTCTGCCGCCGATGACGGCTGGCAGATTGTTGATGAGGTTGTTCGCCATTTCGAACGCTCAATATATGCACATGGCTGGACCCATCGCAGTGCAATGCGCCGGGGAGGGAAAACTGAAGAATGGGTGTTGCCTGAAAGTGCACTGCTTGAACAGGGGTGTTACGAGTATCGGGGGAAGGACGATGGCTCTTCTGTGTTCCTTGCGGTGCAACCGCTCGCAGGTTTTGAAAAGCGTTTTCGCATCGTTTTAGTTACCGTGCGACCGTCGTACTGGAAAACAGTGATGGAAGAAATGGATTGAGCTGTCTGCGTGAATAAGATGCGCGCATGAGTGGATCATTTTGCGCTTGTACTGTGGCCGTGGCACAGTGTCAAATAGGCGTGTGACAAAAAGCGGCGGGGTCCGCAGACCCCGCCGCTGTGACTGCGATGGAACAGGGCTGCGCTATGCCGTCCAATTCAGCGTCAGCATGTAAATCAGCGAAGCGACGAAGACCAAACTGCCGATCATGAAGAATTTCCAGCGCACGCTGCTCTTGAAGACGAGCCCGAGGCCGGCGAAGAAGAGGGCGATGGTGAAGAACAGCCCCGCCAGGTCGAATTCATCGCCGTTGTTGTTGGCCTGCCGTCCTTCGGCGAAACGGGCGTCGGCCTCGTTGAACATGGCCTGGCCGGTGGCCACCATGGAATCGGTGTAGGACTCGTCCAGTTCGACCGCCAGCGAGGTGAAGAGCGCCGCGTCGGGAATATCGCGGTCAACGCCGGCCTCGGCAGCGGCGTCGGCAGGTTCGGTCGCGGTGGATGCAGTCGCTTCGGTCGCGGCGGGTGCGGCTGCTTCGGCAGCGGCCGGCGCTACGGCTGCTGCGGCCGGGACTGCGGCCGGGGCGGCGCTGTCGGCTTCGTCATCGACGAAGAAGCCCTGCGGCAGCCCCATCGCCTGATAGGCCTGCTCGGTCAGCTGGGTGGTGTAAAAGTAGTTGGCAATTTCGAGATGGCGCTCGCGTTCCGCGCCCGCTGCGTCGCGCGCCTCGAGGATGTGGACCTTGGCGTTGGCGATGGCCGCATAGTCGGCATTGAGCAGCACCATATCTTCGTTATACTGCGCGGCCGCTTTGGTGGCGAGGGTGTTGGCTTCACCGAACGCATCCAGCTGCTTGCCTCCCCATTGCCCCGCCTGCTGGCCGCAAATGGCGGCGCCGATGGCCGTCAAACCCAGCAGAATGGCCGTGCATAGCTCGAACAGATCAAACTTCCGGTCTGGTGTTTCCTCACTCATAATCTGGCTCCTCGTCCTGCGTTAAAGTGCAGCGGCACCAGGTGCCGCTGATACCGGTCGCCGCAAGCGGCGGGGATTGCAATCGGGCATAGATAGTGCGGGGACTATAAACTATCTGCCGGCGGGGTGCAAGCGGATCGGGAGCCGGTGGCGGGCGGTGCGGAAACGGCCGGCATTTGAACTCACGGGGCAGGCAAGGTAACATGCCGGTTTGCGCCGGTAAACCGGCGCGCAGGAGAAGGCAATGGCTGATGCTATCATCGTGCGCCACGCGAAGGTGCACAATCTCAAGAATATTTCCGTGACCATCCCGCGCGATCAGCTGGTGGTGATCTGCGGGCTGTCGGGTTCGGGCAAGTCGACCCTGGCGTTTGACACGCTCTTTGCCGAGGGGCAGCGGCGGTACGTCGAATCGCTCTCCGCGTATGCGCGGCAGTTCCTCGGCCAGCTTGACCGGCCCGATGTTGAATCGATCGAGGGTCTGTCGCCCGCCATCGCCATCGAACAGAAGAGTGTCGGGCACAATCCGCGCTCGACAGTCGGCACCATCACGGAGATCTACGACTTCCTGCGCCTGCTCTATGCGCGGTTGGGAACGGTCAACTGCCCGCACGGACACGGCCCCATCCAGCGGCGCGATCCGGTGAGCATTGTGGACGACCTGCTCACCCGCTACGCGGGAAAGGAAATCATGCTGCTGGCGCCCGCGGTGACCGGGCGCAAGGGGGAATACCGCGAGCTGTTCGAACGGCTGCGCGGCGAGGGGTTGGTTCGCGTCATGGTCGACGGCAAGGTCTTCCGGCTGGACGAGCCGATCAAACTCGACAAGCAGAAAAAGCACACGGTTGATGTGGTGATTGACCGCCTGGCGGTCCGGGCGGAGAGCAAGAACCGCCTCACCGATTCGCTGGCCACCGCCCTGAAACTGGGCGACGAGCGGGTCAAGATCATCGCCGGCGAGCAGCATGAGATGCTGGGCACGAAATTCGCCTGCCTGACCTGCGGCTTCACTCTGGAGGAGCTGACCCCGCGCGCGTTCTCGTTCAATTCACCCTACGGCGCCTGCCCGACCTGCGGCGGGCTGGGGGTGGAGCTCAAGATGGACCCCGCACTGGTCATCCCTGATCCAACCCGCGCGTTGCGGCACGGGGCGCTGGCGCCCTTTCAGGGGACCAGCGGCTACACCTTCACCATCATCGCCGCGCTGGGGAAACAGTACGGCTTTACCCTGGATATGCCCTACGAGAAACTGTCGGAGCGCGCCAAACAGGTGCTGCTCTACGGGACCGACGAACGCATCCCGGTGGAATGGAAAAGCGCGAACTTCGACGGGCGGGCGCAGCATCGCTGGGAGGGGGTGATGAATTCCCTCGAGCGGCGTTACCGCGAGACGAAATCGGAGGAACAGCGGGAGTCCTACCGGCGGTACATGTCGGAAACCCCCTGCCATGCCTGCGGCGGCAAGCGGCTCAAACCGGAGATCCTCGCGGTGACGGTGGGGGGCAAAAACATCGTCGACTTGTGCGCCCTGACCGTGGCCCGGGCGCTGGCCTTCATCGAGGAGTGCCGGAAGTCGCTGGTGAAGGACGAAACCGGACGGCAGGCGGTCTTCCAGCCGATCTACCGCGAGGTGAGCAAGCGGCTGCAGTTCCTGATCAACGTCGGTCTCGACTACCTGACCCTCGACCGCAGTGCGGCGACCCTGGCCGGCGGCGAGGGACAGCGCATCCGCCTGGCGACGCAGCTCGGGTCGGCGCTGGTCGGGGTGCTGTACATCCTCGACGAACCGAGCATCGGACTGCATCCGCGCGACAACGACCGCCTGCTGATCGCGCTGCGCGACCTGCAGAAGATCGGCAACACCGTGCTGGTGATCGAGCATGACGAGGACACCATCATGGCTGCGGACTATGTGGTCGAGCTGGGCCCCGGGGCGGGGGAGCACGGCGGCGAGGTGGTGGCGGTCGGCACTCCGGCGCAGATTGTGAAAAACAAAAAGTCGCCTACCGGCGCCTTTCTCGCCGGGCGGCAGCATGTGTTCCGCCGCGCCCGGCAGACGGAATTCCCGGCGGAGTTCATGACGGTGCGCGGCGCCAATGAGCACAATCTGAAGAATCTCGACGTGCAGTTCCCGTTCGGGCGTTTCATCTGCCTGACCGGGGTCTCGGGTTCGGGCAAGAGCACGCTGCTCAACGATATCATGTTCCCGTGGCTGCAGCGCAAGCTGCTGCAGGCGCGCGCGCCGGTCGGCCGCTGCCGCGATATCGAAAACTGGCAGCGCATCGACAAGATCATCGATGTCGACCAGTCGCCGATCGGGCGCACCCCGCGCTCGAACCCTGCCACCTACACCGGGATGTTCAACGCCATTCGCGACCTGTTTGCCCAGACGCCCGAGGCGAAGGCGCGCGGCTATGCGCCCGGCCGGTTCTCGTTCAACGTGCGCGGCGGGCGCTGCGAGACCTGCGAAGGAGCGGGGACGCTGTGCGTCGAAATGCATTTCCTCCCCGAGGTCTACGTCACCTGCCACGCCTGCCATGGCGCGCGCTACAACCGCGACACGCTGGAAGTGAAGTTCAAGGGCTACTCCATCGCCGACGTGCTGAATATGACGGTGGACCGCGCCTGCGAGGTCTTCCGCCACCACGGCCAGATTTACAACAAGCTGGAGACGCTCGCCCGGGTGGGGCTGGGGTATATCCGGCTGGGGCAGGCGGCGACGACACTGTCTGGCGGCGAGGCGCAGCGGGTCAAGCTGGCGACGGAACTGTCGCGCCGGTCGACGGGCAAGACCCTGTACATCCTTGATGAACCGACTACGGGACTGCATTTCGCCGACATTGACAAGCTGCTG
>CAZFBR010000244.1:0-4910 GCA_964517215.1 uncultured bacterium | reverse complement strand
CGCCGCGCCGGACGAAATCGGCGTACGCCTGCTCGACCCGGTCGCGGTCCTCCGGGTGCATCCGCCTGGTCCAGGCCGCCGGTTCGAACAGCAGCTCGTCGGGATGGCAGCCGAGCAGGACCTCGCATTGCGGGCTGATATAGCGCAGGGCCGCACGGCTGTCGTCGGTGGCGATGTAGATGATGGCGGGAATGTCCTCGACCAGCATGCGATAGCGTTTCTGGCTCGCCTGCACCTCGCGCGCCAGCAGCCGCTGCCGGGTGATGTCGCGTCCCAGCCACAACCGCCCGTACTCCCGGCCGTGATCATCGCGCAGCGGCACCGTGGAAAACTCGACGGCCAGGTGCTGACCGTTGCGGTGGCTGAGGGTGCATTCGCTGCAGGCGGCTTGTCCGTCAGCCGCCCGGGTCAGGGCGGCGGCGGGCGGCTCGTCGGCACGTTCGGCCAGCAGTTCCGGCAGGTTGTGGCCGGTCAGGGCCGCCGGGGCGGATTCGCCGATGAGGGTGGCGGCGCTCGTGTTGCAGGTGACAATGACGCCATCAGCGTCGGTCATGATGATGGCATCGGGGCTGGCGGCGAAGATGGTGCGCAGGCACTCCTCGCGGTCCAGCAGCTGCTGTTCCGCCCGCCGGTGCTCGGTGACATCGCGGAAGCTCCAGACCCGACCGACCGGCAGCCCGTCCAGCAGTTGCGGCTGGGAATAGCGCTCGAAGATGCGCCCGTCCTTGAAATGCAGGATGTCGAAACTTTCCCGGTCCGGGTGTGCGTACAGCTCCTGCACCTTGGCGACGAAGGCGTCGGGCGCGGTGAGCTGGCTGAGGACGTAGGCCATGGCGCGCGCATCGTCGCGGGCGTCGATGATTGCCGGCGGAATCTTCCACATCTGCGTGAACTGGCGGTTGCATCCGGTGATTTGCCCGTGCCGGTCAACAACCAGCAGGCCGTCGGCGGTCGCGTCGAGGGTTGCCTGCAGCACCGATGCGGTGGCGCGCAGCGCGGCCAGGGTCTGCTGATGGTCGGTGATGTCGCTGAACGAGGAAAAGCGGCAGGTGTCCCCCGCTACGGTGAGCATGACCGAGCTGGCCGCCAGGGTGCGCCGGCTGCCGTCGCGGCGGACGATATCGTAGACATGTTGTGCCGAGGGATAATGGCCGCTGCGGATCTGGGCGAAGCGCTGTTCGCTCAGTTCCTGCGACGATGGGGTGAGGTGCTCACTGAGCGGCCGGCTGACGAATTCGGCCAGCGACTCGTAGCCGAAGAGGGCGAGCAGGGCGGGGTTGGCGTCGATGATCCGGTCGCCCTGCGACACGGCGATGGCGACGATGGGGCTGGCGACGATGGCGCGAAACCGCGCGTCGCTTTCCTGGCGCGCGATTTCGGCCTGCTTGTAATCGTCAATCAGGCGCACGCTGATGCGGACGCCGCAGGGCCGGCCGCCCGCGTTGTGCACGGTATGCCAGGCGGCAGCGCACCAGCCGGTGCTGCCGTCCTTGCGCCGGATGCGGAATTCAACGTTATGGTGCGTGGCGCCGCGCAGCGCCTCCTGCAGCTTGCGGCCGACGCGGGCGCGGTCGTCCGGATGGATGATCGGTCGCGGGTAGGCGGCCATGGCATGGCATTCGTCCGGGGTATAGCCGGTGAACCGGGTGACAGCGTCGCTGACCCAGCGCAGCTCTCCGCTCGGGGCAAGCCATGATTCCCAGTCGTAGGTGAGGTCGGCGACAATATGGAACCGCTCGTGGCTGGCCAGCAGTTCAGCGCGGAGCAGCGCCAGTTCCTGTGTGCGCAGCGCCAGCTCGCGGGCCAGCTCTTCGGCGGTACCGGTGGCCGGGGCGGTTTCGGTTTGCTGGCGCAGACGCTGTCGTGCTCGCCGGCGCAATTCCGCCGGGTCGGTCAGTGAGGGACGATGATTGCGCATGCGCACCGGCCATGCCGATAGGCTGAACAGATGTGGTCACGCTGCCGACCGGCGCAACCGCGAAAACTGATGTACACCGGGGTTATGAGTGGACGAAATGGGCGAATCGTGCGGTCAGGCATGCCGTCCGCATAAGGCCGAACGGGGGTGCAGCTGCAAAACCATGGCGACGACCTCTGCTGAGTGTGTACCTTTACCGGCACTCCTTGTCAAATGCTGCGAGCAGGTTCCGGCACCGCATTCCCGTTTCGGATGACGGTCGTGAACGGGTATGCTACAATCGCTTTCGTTGAAATGAGGAGGACGCCATGGCAACCACACCGTCGAAGCAGATGGAAGCGAAACCGAATCCGTGCCCGCAGCGCGATTACTGGGTGCATATCGAATGCCCGGAATTCACCTGCCTGTGCCCGATGACGGGCCAGCCCGATTTCGCCACCGTGACGATCGATTACTGTCCGGACAAACACATCGTTGAGCTGAAATCGCTCAAGCTCTATTTGTGGTCGTTCCGCAATGAGGGGCATTTTCACGAGGCGGTGACCAATACCATCCTCGACGACCTGGTCAAATTGCTCAAGCCGCGCGAGATGAAGGTCGACCTTGAGTTCCTCGTGCGCGGCGGGATCACCACGGCGGTCGAGGCGGAATACTGCAGGAAGGGGCGGAAGCCGACGCTGTGACGCAGCCCGCAGTGGTGCTGCTGAGCGGCGGGCTCGATTCGACGGTGCTGCTGCACTATGCGGCCAAACGCCTCGACCGCGCGCCGCTCTATGCGCTGTCGTTCTGTTACGGGCAGAAGCATGCCGGCGAACTGGAGATGGCGCGCTGGCAGGTGCGGCAGGTGCCGGCGGTGGCGGAGCATCGCGTGATTGACCTGGGCTTCTACGCCGACCTGATTGCCGGAGCTTCGACGCTGGTGGCCGGCGGCGGGGCGGTGCCCGATCTGGCCGCGCTGCCGGCGGCGGATCGCGCCCAGCCGCCGACCTATGTCCCCAACCGCAATATGACCCTGCTGGCGCTCGCGGCGGCGGCGGCGGAGGCGCGCGGCTGCGCTGAGGTCTATTACGGGGCGCAGGCGCAGGATGAGTACGGTTATTGGGACTGCACGACGCAATTCCTTGAACGGGTCAACGAACTGCTGGCCCTGAACCGCCGGCAGCCGGTCCGCGTGCTGGCGCCGTTTGTGGCGATGCGCAAGGCCGTGGAAGTGCGGCTTGGGGTTGAGCTGGGGGTCGATTTTGCGCATACCTGGTCGTGCTATCGCGGTGGCGAACGCCATTGCGGCACCTGCCCGACCTGCGTCGAGCGGCGCACCGCCTTTCGCGAGGCGGAGGTGCCCGATCCGACTGCCTATGCCGGCGGGACCGCCTGATGGCCTATCAGGTTCACGAACTGTTCTACTCGCTGCAGGGCGAGGGTTTTCATGCCGGGCGGCCGGCGGTCTTCTGCCGGTTTGCCGGCTGCAATCTCTGGTCGGGGCGTGACGAGGAACGGGAACTGGCCGCCTGTGTCTGGTGCGATACGGATTTTGTCGGGACGACGGGCGACGGCGGCGGCGAATTTGCGGCAGCCGCTGCGCTGGCCGACGCGATCGTCCGCCGCTGGCCGGGCGACGCGGCGGGCGGGGCGCTGGTGGTCTGTACCGGCGGGGAGCCGCTGCTGCAGCTCGATCCGCCGCTCCTTGCGGCCCTGCATGCGCGCGGTTGTACCGTCGCGGTGGAGACCAACGGCACGCTCGTCCCGCCCGCCGGGATCGACTGGCTGTGTGTCAGTCCGAAGGCGGGGACGGAGCTGGCGGCGCGGGCGGGTGACGAACTGAAGCTGGTCTATCCGCAGGCGGGGCTCGACCCGCAGCAGTACGCCGGGCTGGCGTTCCGCCATTTCTTTCTGCAGCCGTGCGATGACGCGCGGCGGCAGGAGAATACTGCCGCCGCAGTGGCCTACTGCCTCGCCCATCCGCAGTGGCGGCTCAGCGTGCAGCTGCACAAGCTGCTGCAGATCCGCTGAACCTCCTGCCGTTCGCCCGGACGGGAGGGGTGGGGCGAATGGCAACGGAACGTTCGTTTCTGATCCGGGGTGTGGCACCTGCCCGGTATCCGGCCACCACCCACGGCATCCGGCGGGCGCGACGTGCAGGACCGCATGCAGCGAATGACGCCGGAGAGGCACCGGCAACGACGGGGAGAAATCGATGACACTTGCGATCCAACAAATTGAATCCTACACCATCACCATCGACGGCACGATTACCGCCGCCTCGCAGCTGCTGGCGACCGTGGCCGGAGCTGGCGTGGATTTCCACGCGTTCAAGGCAATTCCGGTGAATCCGAACGCAACGCAATTTACGCTCTTTGCCAAGGACAGCGTGCAATTGGTGAACGGGGCCAGAAAGGCGGGAATTGCGCTCGCTGGCCCGCATGCTGCCCTGCTGATCAAGGGAGATGAAGAAGCCGGCGCACTGGCGGGCATCTATGCGAAGCTGGCACTGGCCGGCATCCAAGTCGAAGAAGCGTGCGGGATCGCTGATATTCATGGCGGATATGGTGTCGTTCTCTACCTTACCGCTGAAGGATGCAGCAGAGCACTGGCAGTGTTGCGATAACCATGCACTTCTGCCTGCAGGCACCGCCCGACCGGTGCAACCGGCGTCTCGCGAAGATGCACGCGGCAGTTATCGGCTGGGAAACGGAGAATTGCGGCGGAAACGCAACGGCTGATCATGCGCATCCCGGATGCCGGGTTGGGCATGGCCAGGCATGAACGGCAGGGCTTATCGGTAACCGGGGGAAGGGTCCGATGCATCTTGCTGAGCTAACCGACGCTATTGGTACGGTGCTGCAACAAAAAAATACCTGCGATGTTCCGGGATTGGGCAGCGTCGGCATCTACGATGCGCCGCTGGTGGGTGTGGCGGCAGGCGATGACCCGCTGTTCGCGCAACTGCGAAATGAACGTGTCATCGGCCCCAAACATCGCTCGCCGCAGGAAT
>CAZFBR010000243.1:0-4923 GCA_964517215.1 uncultured bacterium | reverse complement strand
ATCAGCACGGCGAAAAAGACCATCCCGAGACGCCGTTCCGCCGGCATAGTGCCGCCGCTCCCGCCGGGGATGAACCGCGACCCGATCAGCAGGTCGTCGCCGCGGGCGCGCCAGGCAGCGATGGCGGCGGGGATATCCGCACCCCGATGCTGCCCGTCCCCATCGAAGAATACCGCAGCGTCATAGCCGCGGCGCAGGGCAACCGCCAGGCCGGTCTGCAGCGCCTTGAGGTAGCCGAGATTGCACGGGTGGCTGATCACCGGCACCCCGGCCGCCTCCGCCAGTTGCCGGCTGGCGTCAGTCGACGCATCATCAACCAGCAGCGTGTCATGCGGCGGGTGATACGCACCGACATCGGCCAGTACTGCTGGCAGCGACGCCGCCTCATTGTGGCAGGGAATGATCACCAGCACGCGTTCCATGAAGTGCTTATAACACCGACGGGGCAATGCTGTCAAAGCATTGACGGCAGCCGGCCGCGGATGGTACAGTGCCGGCTTGACAGCGAGGCGCGAAGCGTATGGCAAATGTCACGTTACTGGCCGCGCCGTGGTTCGTACGCGATCCGCTGCCGGTACAGAGTAACAACTTAGGGCTGGGGTACTGTGCCGCTGCGCTGGAGAACGCGGGGCATCAGGTCACCGTCATCGATGCCGTCGCAGCCGCGCCCGACTGTTTCGCGCGTGTCCGCGACCCGCGCGGCGCGTATTACCGCATCGGCCTTCCCTACCCCCGCCTGCTCGACCGGCTACCCGCAGACAGCGACTGGTTCGGCCTCACCGTGCCATTCACCATGCATGCCCGCGTCGTGCGCGAGTTCATTCCCCTGCTGAAAGCCCGTTTTCCCGGCCGGCCCGTGGTGCTCGGCGGTGTCTACCCGTCGACCCTGCCCGAGCTGGCGCGCACGACCGGTGCCGACTACCTGGTACTCGGCGAGGGGGAAGCAGTCCTGCCCCGGCTCATCGCCGGCGAGCCGCCTGCCATGCTCCCCGGGGTCTGGGCCGCGACGCAACCGGACCGGATGCCGCTGCCGCCCCAGCCACTCATCGATCTCGACGCGCTCCCCTTTCCCGCCCGCCACCTGCTGCCAACTGACCGCTACCTCGCCCGCAGCCAGCGCGGCAAGCGGCAGCGCTCGCTGTCGCTGATCTCCTCGCGCGGCTGCCCGCTCGGCTGCCGTTTTTGTTCCATCGCGCCCGTGCTCGGGAAGCAGTGGCGCGGGCGGTCGGCGGACAACGTGCTTGCGGAGATCCGCGAGCTCATTGCCCGCTATGCTGTCGACCACCTCGAATTCGAGGATGACAATCTGACCTTCAACCGCGCGCGCGCGCTGGCCATCTTCCGCGGCATGGCGGCGCTGCCCAAGCGCCTCACCTGGTCATCCGACAACGGCCTGCGCTACGAGAACCTTGACGACGAAATGGCGCAGACGATGCGGGCGGCGGGTTGCACCCGCATCGGGCTCGGAATCGAGCACGGGGCGCCCGCGATGCTGGCCGCGCTGGGCAAGTCCGTTGATCCCGCCCGCCTCGCCGGGGCGATTGCCGCCTGCCACCGTGCCGGCATCACAGTCAGCGGTTTTTTCATTGTCGGCCATCCGCAGGAAAACGACGCGCATGTGCGCGAAGCCATCGCCTGCTACCGCCGGCTGCAGCGGGGCGGACTCGGACCGGTCGCCGTGCATCTGCTCAAGCCGTACCCCGCCACCCCGCTGTGGACAGAAGCGCTGCAGGCCGGCTGGCTCACTGATCCGGATCCCGAATCGCCGCAGGGGGTCGAGTCCGTGCATCGCCTGCGCCGCAACCATGTCCTGTTACTCCCGCCCGGTGGCAGGCCGCGCACAGTGCTCGCCCGGCGCAACCGCGCGGTGCGCGCACTCAATCCGCGCATCTACCTGCACGACCTCGCGGCCGCCTGGCGTCCCCTGCGCCCGTCCGGGACCGTCTATCCGGCCGCACCGTGGCACATCGGGATGGTGCCACTGAAGTACGCGCCCGCGCTCGGCGGCGTCGAGCGCAATGTCGGGCAGCAGGCGCAGCTGCTGACAAATGCCGGCCATCAGGTCAGCGTTTTCACCACCGCGCTCAACGGCGGCGGGGTCATTCCCGGTCTCCCCGCGCACGAGGATGACGCGGGTATTGCGCTCCACCGTTTCCCGGTCCTGCCGCTCCCCTTGATCAAGTACCCGCTGATCGGCGGACTGCAGCGGGCGCTGCGGCACAGCGGCTGCGACCTGCTGCACGCGCATTCCTTCTGGTACCATAATCTCTATGCGGCGCAGCGGGCACGCCGCCGGTGCGGCATGCCGCTGATCGTCCAGCCGCATTTCGACCGCAAGCGCGCTCGTTTCTGCACCGCCTACCAGCGGCTGCTCGGCCAGTGGCTGCTCGATGCCGACATGGTGATTTTCGTCTCGCGCTGGGAGGAGCAGCTGGTACGCGACAGCGGTCTGCCGGTCGGGCGCAGCGTTATCCTGCCGCATGCGGTCGACGCGAACGAGTTCGCCGCCGCCGTGCCGCTCCCGGAGGGCTGCGGTCTCGCCGGCCGGCGCTACGCCCTGACAGTCGGGCGCGTCGACGCCGGCAAGGGGATCGCCACCCTGCTCGCGCTCGCCCGCCGCCTGCGCGAGGCACGCAGCGACCTGCTGCTGGCCGTCGCCGGACCCGACATCGGCGGCGCCCTGCCGCGGTTCCGCGCGCAGACGGCAGCGGACGGGCTGGACGCGCACCTGCGCTTTCTCGGTCCCGTGCCGCGCGCCGACCTCGTCGCCCTCTACCGCCATGCCTGGTGCTGTCTGCATGCCAGCCGTTACGAGGCATTCGGCATCGTTTTCCTCGAGGCGATGGCTGCCGGCCTGCCCATTGTCGCCGCCGCCAACTCCGCCGTGCCCGAGGTCGTCAGCGACGGCGAGACCGGCCTCCTTTATCCCACCGACGACGACGCCGCGGCCTACGACCGCCTGCTGCGGCTCGAACGCGAGCCAACGCTGCACGCCGCGCTCGGTACTGCCGGCCGCGCGTGCGTCGCCGCCCGGCATACCCTGCCGCGCTATCGTGACGCCCTGCTCGACATCTACCGCATGACGCTTGAACCCTAACGGGAAGTCAGCAACGTCCTGCCGCCGGTTAAGTGAGCAAGCAGGTCATTCATCCGGCAGCAATAGGTATGGTCGCGCGCCGCACGCGCCGCGCCAGCGGCGGCGATCTGCCGCCGGGTTGCAGGATGGTCCAGAAAATACATCACTTTCTCGCGCAGTTCATCTCTCGAAGAGTAAACCTCGATTTCTGCTCCGATGCGGAACTGCTCCGCCAATTCACTCCGATAGTCAGTCAGCAGAAAGCCGCCGCTACCGCACACCTCGTAGACCCGCGTGTTGTTACCGCGAATCGATTGCGGATCGCTGATGTTAAGACATACTGCCGTTGATTGATATACCGCACACGCCTCGCCCGGGGTAATGCGTGGATGACAAATCCGGCTGCCGGCCACGGCAAATGTCCCGCCCCAAACGTGCAGCGGCACTCCAGCCAAGCCAGTCAGCACGCCTTCGCGATGCGGACTGTTTTCTCCGACAAACGATACCGCATAGCGTTCCTCGGCGGTTTCCGGCCGGAACACCGCATTGTCATATGCCAATGGCAAATGCACACAGTCAGCTATGCCATGACTGCGCAGACCGTCGATAAAATATGAATCAAAAACTGCAACCATGTCAAATATGCTGTAGGTGGTGAGAAGTTGGTGCAGCTGCGGACGGCTTTTCCAGATGATAAGCGGATCATCCATGAGCCAGATGGCCATCCATCCGCGATGCCGCTTTCTGATCATTTGTACCGTTTCCGCATGGACAAAAGAACCGTGCACCAGGAAAACGCCATCGTACGACCGTTGCTGCAGCTTTCGCACGATCAGATGATGGTTATGGTGCTCCAGCAACCGCCGGCCCAAGCGCGCCGCTGCTGGGTACAACAGCCTGCCCGCCTGTCGGCACCAGGCAAGGTCAAAACGAGTCAACAAACAATCGGTGCTGCACCCTAAATCCGTAAGCGCACGTGCCACGGAGACCGTGCTACCGGCAATCCAAGCCGGTCCGATTACCAGGATCTGCATGCCAGCATGCACCGGTCCGGCCATACCTTTACACAGGCCGGGCGCCGTCGCGCGCGGTTTCCCACACTGCGACAGCATAGCCGCGCAGTGTCTTCAGAGAACGGTTGCGTATCGCTTTGAGCGATAGGCCAAGAATCGTCCATGCCAAGACCGGCAATGCGGTATTGCGCAGCCCGAAGTTCTTGCGGAAATAATACAAATAATTGCGCAGGTACAACCGGGCCATAAGCATGGTTTGGTACCGGTCATCCTCCTGCTCATCGTGGAACACCATGCCATGCGGATTGTAGAAAAAGCGGTAGCGACGCGACACCCGGTAGGAAAAATCAACATCTTCAAACAACGCATATCCGTTCATGGCTGCGTCGTAACCGTATTCCCGGGCAATGGTTGTTCGCACGATACAGCTTCCTCCGGGCAGCAGTTCCGTATCGCAAACCTGTTCCTGCTCCGCCGGGATGGTAATCATCCCGTTGCGACAGAATATGCCATCGCCATAGCCCCCCAGCCAGAATATGCGGCTCAGCCAATCCCTGCAGCGAGGCATGATGGGGGCAAATCCAGGATCAAGCGTAAACCGAACCGAGCCACCGGCATATGCCGGGCCGGATTGTGCCAAGGTCGCGGTAAGAATTGCAACATGGTCGGCACGAACCACCGCATCGTCATCAAGAAATACCGTTACCTCCCCCCGGCATCGCGCCACTCCGAAGTTACGCGCGCGAGTCAGCGAACCGGTTGCCGGGTGAAAATAGCGCAGGGGGATTGCCGTTGTCAGCTGCAGCGCCCCAATCAGTTTCTCGGTCGCCGCGT
>CAZFBR010000242.1:0-5012 GCA_964517215.1 uncultured bacterium | reverse complement strand
GACGAACCGCGCTGTTCACCCGAATCCCCGCTGCATACCTGTTCCGTTTTACCGCTGCCCAGGCCCGCCTCGGCGATTCATCCCTGCAGCGGCTGCCGCAGGTCATCGCCGCACTGCGCGCACTGGCCCAGACGTTAACCGAAGACGAGACCATCCGCCGCCGCCTGCCTGCGCTCGCCCGGGACGGCGCCCACGCATACTGGCGCTTGCCCCTGCGGACCCGGGCGCTCGCGCAATTCAGCCGGCAGCTGCTTCGCCACGGCATCGGCACCAGCACCAACCTGCTCCCGGTATGCAGCGAACTCCCCGGTTTCAGACAATACGTTCGCCGTCCCTGCCCCGGCGCCCTGCGCGCCCATCATGAATACCTGCTCCTGCCGGTTCATGCCTGGCTTACTCCATCCCAACGCCACCGACTGTGCCGCGTGACCAGCGACCTGTGCCGCCATGCTGAATAATCCCCTGACACTGCGTCAGGCCCCGGCACGGCTGCGTGATGTGACGCGCTGGCTGGCTGCCTGTTGCCTCGGCCGCCGCGCCATGATCTATGTGCAGTATCTGGTTACCCTGCGCTGCAATTTGCGCTGCACCTATTGCGATTACTCCCGGCAGCAGACGGATGAAATGCCGATTGCAGACGCCCTGCGGCGTGTGGATGAAATGATCGCCCTGGGCCTGCGCAAACTCTCACTGGTCGGCGGCGAACCGCTGCTCTACGCCGGGCTGCCCCAGCTGCTGCGGCATTGCCGGACGCGGAACGTCACCTGCAACATCATCACCAACGGCATCCTGTTTGTCGAGCGTGCGCGCGAATTGCATGACGCCGATCTGGTCATTTTCAGTCTGGACGGCCCGGAAGCGGTCCATGACGCGGAGACGGCGCCCGGCACACATCGCGCCGTGATCAGCGGCATCGATTACTGCTGCCGGCACAACCTGCCGATGGCAATCAATACCGTATTGCATCGCGGCAATATCGCCCATGTCGATTACCTGCTGCGGCTGTCGGAGGAATACCGGATGCCGGTATTGTTCCAGCCGGCGGAAAACTTTCCCAGCACGGTCTCACCGTCCCTGCGCCGGATGATGCTGAGCCGGGAGCAGCTTCATGAAATATACACCTATCTTATCCGCCGTCAGGATGAGGGCTGCCGGATCGGCTATTCCCGCGACCATCTGGCGGCCATAGCCGCCGGCAGCGCTTTGCCGCAATGCCGCTGGGCCGGCCGGCTGATGTTCACCATGCTCCCCGACGGCCGGCTGGCACCGTGCAATCCCATGATCTTCAGCCCGGACCATACCTGGCCGAATACCGCTGCCGGTTGTGCCGCAGCGCTGGCCCAGCTCCCCCCCTTCACCTGCAATGGCTGTCACACCGCATGGCATGAAGTCGACGATCTGTTCTCATTGCGGCTTTCCGTCCTGCGGGCCTATAAGAGGCTGTGGTTATGAAGATTCTCTTCATTCAGAAACAGACGTTCATGTTCTTCGGGATTTCCGCGCTGGCCGGCTATCTGCAGGAGCGCGGCCACCAGGTCGACGTACTGATCGACGGCCGGGAACGCGATCTGCGCTCGGCCATTGCCGACTGTCGCCCGGACCTGATCGGATTTTCACTCCTCTCCAATGATTATGCCTGGTTCCTCCAGCGGGGCGCGCAGGTCAAGGCCTGGTACCCGGCGCTGCCCCTGATCGCCGGTGGCGCACACGCCTGGGTCTGCCCGGAGATGATTGAGCAGCCCTGGCTGGACATGGTCTGTGTCGGAGAGGGCGAGGAGCCGCTGCATCGTCTGCTCACTGCCGGCCTGGCGCCGCAGCAAATCTCCGGTCTGCTCTGGAAAGACGCGTCCGGCGGCATCCACCGCAACCCGCTGGGCACGCCCGTTGCTGATTTGGACACCATTCGCGAGGATCGCGGGGTCTATGTCCGCCGGTACCCGTTTTTCGCCCAGGAAACCCTGCTGCAGGTCATCAGTTCACGCGGCTGCCCGCTGCAATGCTCGTTCTGCCTGAACAGCGTCGTGCATGCCCGGCTGGCCGGCAAGGGCCCGGTCTACCGGCGAAAATCCGCGCCGGCCCTGATCGCCGAAATCGTCCGCCTGCGCCGGCTGCTGCCGCAGGCCGATACTGTGTTTTTCGCCGACGACCTGTTCGCGCTGGACCGGGATTACGTCAAGGAATTCTGCGCCGGCTACCGCACTGCGATCGGTTTGCCGTTTATGATGGACGTGTTTCCCTTTGCGATCGACGATGAGCTGGCCGGCATCCTCGCCGCAGCCGGATGCCGGACGCTGATGGTCGCGCCGGAAACCGGGAACGAGCAGCATCGCCGTTCCCTCCTCGGCAAGCCGATCAGCAACACCGCATTCATCGAAATGGCCCGGATCGCCCACCGGCACGGCCTCACGGTCTATGCCACCACCATGTTCATCTACCCGGAACAGACCGTTGCGGACGCCGAGGCCACCGTGGCTCTGCTGCAGGCGATGCATACCGATCATCCGTTCAAGAGTTATTATCTGCCCTATCCGGGCACCCCGGCCTTCGCCCACGCAGTCGCCCACGGCTGTCTGTCGCCCGCATTCACCTTCACCGACCTGCCCCAGTCGTATCTGGTGCAGAGCCCGCTGCGGCATCCCGCGAAACGGGAGCTCACCGTTTTCTACTGCTGGCATTACTTTTTTGTGCGCTGGCCGCAGCTCTACCGCTGCCTGCGCCCGCTGCTCTGGCTGCTGGTGCTGCTCCCCGGCAAGCAGCTCATCAGTTACTGGGGCATTTTTCTGTGGTTCAAGGCCTGGAAAAATATGAGCTGGCTGGCTGCTGCCCGCTATCTGTGGCGGTTCCGCAATGAACGCTAACCAGCCGCTGCCATCGGCACCGCCGGAGGTGCTCTTCTTCTACCTGCACCAGGATTCGGCGGTGATCGAAGTCGACTCCACCTATCCGACCACCAGCTATTCGATCCACTGCCGGCCGCTGTTGGGACTGCAGTATCTGGTGGCCGCAGCCCGTGCCGCCGGCGCCACCGCCGCGCTCTGGGATCAGCGTCTGAACAGTTTTTCCGTTGCCGATGTGGCCAGCTACGTGCGTGGGCGCCGGATCGCATTCCTCGGTTTTTACACGGCATACACCATGGAACAACCGGTGCAGGATTTCATCCGTCGTCTGCGCGACGCACAGGTGCGCGTACCGATCATGGTCGGCGGGCCGGGCGGCTGCGATTATGCTCCGTATCTGGCCGCCGGTGCGGACGCGGTATGCCTGGGCGAGGGGGAATCCGTGGTCCGGCAGGTGGTGGCCGCCACCTCGCCGCGCGACTGGCGCACCATCCCCGGACTTGCCTGCCGCGGCGAACACGGTCCCGTACTCACCGGTGCACCGGCAATGCTTGCAGACCTTGACCAGCTGCCGCTCCCGGCGCGGGACCTGCCGCAGCAGTCCGCGTATCGCGACTATTATCTGCTCGGCATGCGCCTGCCCTATGCCACCATGATGGCCAGTCGCGGCTGTCCCGGCCGCTGCACCTACTGCGCCTCGCCGGTCTTCTGGGGCCACCGCGTCCGGCAGCGTTCGCCGGAAAACGTGGTGGCCGAAATTGATCTGCTGGTGCGCACACATAACGTTCGCTATATTGATATGCTGGATGACGTCTTTGGCCTGACCGTCGCCTGGACCGAACGTTTCTGCGCCATGCTGCGCCAGCGTCCCTACCGGATCGGTTTTAAGATTCTCATCAATCCGACCACCTTCGGCAGCGACCGGGCGCGGATGTTCCGCCTCCTGCGCACCTGCGGCTGCGACACCGTGGGCATCGGCATGCAGAGCGCCGACCCGCACATCCTGACCGTAACCGGACGCGCCCGCGAAACTGCGGCAGAACTCACTGCCGCGGTACGCAGTGCCCGGCAGGCCGGCCTGCTCACCTTTGTCTCCTTCATTATGGGCTTTCCTGAGGAAGCGCCGGAAGCGCCCGCGTGGACCCTGCAACTCCTGCGCACGGCCCGTCCGCACCTGACCGATTGTTATCCGCTGGTGTTTTTGCCCGGTTCAGTATTGGCCGGGGAAATGGCGGCTGGCACCATGCGCGAAACCTATGGCTACGCCGCGCGGATGCAGCGGGCCGTGCACTGCAAACGGCAGTTCTACGCCTCGTTTCGCGTCATCTGCGATCTGCTAATCTGGGTCTGCCGCAACAATCCCCGCTGGCTGCTGGCAATGCTCCCCCGCCTCCGTTTCATCCTGTCCGTGATGGGCCGCTAACCAGACCCCGCCCCATCGGGCTGCGCTGCTGCGCCGCCACTTGTATTGTCACAACGGTGACAGCACAGATAACTGTCGGCACTGCGCGCGCGCGGGCAATAGCAGCCGCACGACATGCATGCCGCAAGCCAGTGTCACCGCATGGCGCGCATCACTGACCCGGGCCAGCACATCATCCAGCGCCATAGCATGCACGCCACCCACGCATGCATCATCAGCCGGGATTTGCTCGCAGAACCGCACCCTGACGCGCCGTTCACCTGCTGCAATCCGCCGGCTGCGACACAGCAACCGGCAACAGGCGCTGGTTACGCGGTGCGTATGGTGAATTTCTGCTTTTTGCCGCGGGCCAGTTCGGCGCTGCCACCCGGCAGGTGCGCCGTGGTCAGCACCAGCGCAATATCCGTAACCGGCTCACCGTTCAGAACGATCCCCTTGCCCTGGATGAGGCGGCGCGCTTCCGACAGCGAAGGGCAGATTTTGTGCTCGACGAGCAATTTGACCAGCGGCTTGCCGGTCGCCAGTTCGGCCGCGCTGATCGTGATCACGTTCAGTTCGGCCGGGGCACCCGACGCCGCGGACGCGGCATCCACACCGCATTCGGTGCATACCGCCTGCCAGTCGCCGTCCGGCATCCCGAACTGCTGGCGCTCGAAACGCAGCGCCGCCTGCGCCGCCGCGGCGCCGTGCACCAGTTCTGTCACCCGATACGCCAGGATGCTCTTGGCCCGGTTCAGCTCGCGGTCGCGCCA
>CAZFBR010000241.1:0-5027 GCA_964517215.1 uncultured bacterium | reverse complement strand
GCGCTGGGCTGGCAGCAGCCGGTAGCGGTCCTCCCCTGGGCGGACGGCTATCGGCTGGCGCTGACGCAGCCCGGGGTCATCCTGTTTTCCACCATCCTGACGGATGCGCGCCGCGACAGCTTCACCTGGGTGGGGCCCATTGCCGCCACCGATTATGTCCTGCTGGCCCGCGCCGGGGAAGCGGACCGGTACGCTGATGAACCGGCACAACGCGCCGCGCGCATTGCGACCATCAGCCAGTACGCCAGCGAACTGCTGCTGCGCCAGCGCGGCTATGCCCGGCTGGTCAGCGGCCCCGATGCTGCCACCGGCCTGCGCCGCCTCATGAACGGCGAGGTGGAGCTGCTGGCGGTCTCGACGCTGACCCTGCCCCGCCTGCTGGCGGATGCGGGGGTGGCGCCGGGTGCAGTGGCGGTGGCCGCCACGCTGTCGACGGACCGGTACTATTTTGCCTTTTCGCGGGGCAGCGACCCGGCGGCGGCAGCCGCATGGCAGGCGGCGCTGGACGGGCTCAAGCGCGACGGCCGGTTTGCGCGGATGCACGACCAGTGGCTGCCGGCGGCTGCGGCACCGGGGATCATGACCCTGATCACCGAGGAAAACCCGCCGGTCAATTACACGCATGACGGCCGGATCACGGGCTATGCCCCCGAACTGGTGCGGGAACTGCAGCGCCGGGTGGGCAATGACGACGAGCTGCAGATGATGGCCTGGCCGCGCGGGTATGACCTGGCACTGCATCATCCGCAGGTGGCGCTGTTCACCACCGCGCGCACCCCCGAACGGGAAACCCTGTTTCACTGGGTGGGCCCCATCGCGGCGACGCATGCTGTGCTTTACCAGCGCCGGGGCACGACCCCGGTCCCCGATCTGGCCGCGGCCGCACGGCTGGGCAAGATCGCAACCATCAGCGGCTGGGCGAACGAGACGGCGCTGCGCCGGCAGGGCTTTACCAACCTGGCGAGCTGCACCAGTGCGGCGGCGGCTGTGCAGCTGCTGATGCAGGGTGAGGCGCAGGCGGTGCTGCTGTACGACCTGACCATGGCGGGGATCATGCGCGAGGCGCAGCTGGCCCCGGACGAGCTGCAGCCGGCCGTGGTGCTGGATGAGACCGACCTGTACATCGCGCTGTCCCGGAGCACCCCGGCAGCAACGGTGCAGGCCTGGCGCGAACAGTGTGCGGCCATGGTGCAGGACGGCACCATTGACCGGTTGCGCCGGCGGTGGCTGCAATGAAACGGTGGCGGTGCGCCCTGCTGGCGCTGGGCGTCCTGCTGGCGGGCTGCGGCGGCGCGGACCGCGCGCTGCAGGTGCGGCAGTTGGCGTTTCTCGCCTACAACGACAATCCGCTGACGGAACAGTGCCTGGCCGGCGTGCGCGACGGGCTGGCTGCGGCCGGCTGGCGCGAGGGCACGGAATTCACCCTGACCGTGGATAACGCGCAGGGCGACATGGCGGCGCTGACGGCGCTGGCCGCCGCCCGGGCCGACGGGAACGACGAGCTGCTGTTCGTGTCCTCCACGCCGGCGCTGCAGGCGGTCATGCGGCAGCCGCCGCGCGCGCCGGTGGTCTTCACCAATACCGCCGACCCGCTCCTGGCCGGGGTCGGCGAGTCGTTTATGCGGCACAAGCCGAATGTCACCGGCATCTGCTCGATGGTGGACATGACCGCCACGCTCAACCTGGTGCAGGAGCTGCTGCCGCATACGCGGGCCGTGGCAACCCTGGTGACCCCGGCGGAGATCAATACGGGCGTCTACCGCGACCGCCTGCGCGAGGCCGCCCGGCAGCGCGGCTGGATTCTGCTTGACGTGCCGGTATCGGGCCCGGCCGAATTGGCGACGGCGGCGCAGGCCATGTGCGCGCGCCGGCCGGATGCGATCATCCAGATTCCCGACAATCTGACCAGCGCGGGCATGGCGGCGATCGTGCAGGCGGCGATGCAGGCGCAGGTACCGCTGTTCACCCTGACCATGACCGCTGACAGCAGCGGCATCGTGGCGGCGCAGGGCGTTGATTTCCGGCAGTGCGGGGTGGAAGCGGCCGGCATGGCGCTGCGTATTCTGCGCGAAGGCGTGCCACCGGCCGCGATCCCGATCCAGACGGTATCGCAGAGCACCCTGCGCCTGAACCGCGCCCTCGCCCGGTGCTGGGGTCTGCCGGTCGGGGAAACGGCAGAATACGCGGTGATTGCACAATAGGCAAGGAGGAGAGCCATGCAGCTGAAGATACGGGCAATGCGGGCAACGGAAGTGCATCTGCCGCTGGAATGGGCGGCGCGCGAGGGGTGGAACCCCGGGTTGTATGACGCGGAGCTGTTCTATGCCGCCGATCCGGCGGGCTTTTTCGTCGGCGAAATCGGCGGCGCCCCGGTGGCGACGATCAGTGCCGTGCGCTACGGCGACCGTTTCGGGTTCATCGGGCTGTTCATTGTCCGTCCCGACTGCCGCGGCGGCTGGCTGGGGCCGCGCCTGGCCCAGGCGGCGCTGGAGCATCTGGGCGACCGGACCATCGGGATCGACGGGGTGCTGGCCAAGGTGCGCAATTACCAGACCTACGGTTTTGCGCTCGCGCATCGCAATGCCCGCTATGCGGGTGACGGCGGCGGGCCGGGCGGCGACGGCACGGAGCCGCTGGCGGCCTTTGCCGCCGACGAAATTGCGGCCTACGACCTGCGTCATTTCGGTTTTCCCCGCCCCGCATTCCTGCGGGGCTGGCTGAAACAGAATGAGGCGCTGTCACTCGCGCTGGGGGTGCGCCGCGCCGGCCGGCTGGCGGGGTACGGCAGCATCCGCAAGTGCCGGGTCGGCTACAAAATCGGGCCGCTCTTTGCCGACGACGCGGAGGGGGCGGCGATGCTGTGCGCGGCGCTGGCGGCGCGGGCGGCGGGTTCGGTCTATTATCTGGACATCCCCGAAAGCAATCCGCAGGCGCTGGCACTGGTCCGGGCGCGGGGAATGAAAGAGGTGTTTGCAACCGCCCGCATGTATCGGGGCACGCCGCCGGTGTTGCCGCTGGCCGGCATCTACGGGATCACCAGTTTTGAACTTGGATGAGCGAATATGTTACATTGTGGCAGACGGTCGGCGCAGTGGGTAACCCGATCCATTTCCCGCGCGCGGCTGCGCACCGGGCGACGGGGGAAACGGCGGATTGGCGCGACGCACGCGAGCCAGTGAACCGGTGAAAGGGATGCGGTGATGCTGCAACGGCGGTGGGAACGCTTATTGCACGATTTGCAGGAGCAGCGCGAATTCCGCGCGGCGGTCCATGGCGCGGCGAGTTACGACGCGCTGCAGGCGGCGCTGCGGGCGCATGGCCATGAACTGGACCGGGCGGCGCTGGCGGAATTCCTGCAGGAACTGCATCGCCAGCTGACGCCGCCGGAGAACGACGAACTCTCCGAGGCGCAACTGGCGGGCGTGGCGGGCGGCATGCACCTTGCCAGCAGCGGAGACGTCGGCGGCACGGTCAGGCATATTGGCGACCTGATCGGGCAGACGTTCAACCAGACATTCAACCAGACATTTGTGTAGTTGTGTGTACGGATGCAGTACTGTTGCCGGCATGGCGGGCAGCGGCGGCAGGGCAATACAACGACCAGGGAGAATGATCATGCTCCAGCGACGCTGGGACCGTTTGCTGAAGGATTTGCAGGAACAGCGCGAATTTCGCGAGGCCGTCCATGGCGCGGCGAATTACGACGCGCTGCAGGCGGCGCTGCGGACGCGCGGGCATGAGCTGGACCGGGCGGCACTGGCGGAGTTCCTGCAGGAACTCCATCGCCAGCTGGCGCCGCCGGAGAATGACGAACTCTCCGAGGCGCAGCTGGCCGGCGTGGCCGGAGGAACGATCACGGTCCTGAATTTCGGCATCGTCAGTGACGCCATCAAACAGATCGGATCGCTGCTCGGGCAACCCTTCAACTTGAAGGTATGCTGATGCGGCCGGTGCAAGCCAAACGTGAGAACCATGCCCGGGCATAAGCGCATGCGTGCTGTCCGCCGGCTGTTGCCGGCGGTGGGCCTCTGCCTGCTGGCGGCAGGCATATTGCTCGGTGCCGATCTGCACAACCGCCGGGCAGTTGAACAGCAGGCGGCAGCGGCGGACAAACAGGTGTACCGGCTGGCGATCGTTTATTTCGCGCCGGAAGCGGGTACGGAGGCGGCGCTGACCGGCCTCATGCGCGGACTGACGGAACAGGGTCTGATTGAAGGCCAGAACCTGCAGATAACCCGCCGGCATGCCGGCGCGGAGATGGCCATGTTTCCGGCCATCCTGCGCGAGCTTGACGAAGGCGGGTACGACCTGATCGTTACCCTTACCACGCCCGCGCTGAGCGCGGCGGTGCGCACGCTGACCAAAACGCCGCTGGTCTTTACCTATGTGACCGATCCGCTGGCGGCTGGTGCCGGCCGGTCGTTTACCGATCACCTGCCTGCGGTGACCGGGGTCGGCACGTTTGATCCCATCCCCGAAACGCTGCGCTATATCCATGCCGCCCTGCCCCGGGCCCGCCGGGTGGGGGTGGTGTACAATGCGGGGGATATCGCCTCCAGCGTGATTGTTGACCACGCCCGGCGCGAGGCGCCGCGGCACGGCCTTGAACTGGTGGCGCTGACGGTGAGCAGCACGGGCGAAGCGCCGCAGGCGCTGCGGGCGCTGGTGGCGCGCGGGATCGATGTCTACTGGCTGACGACGGACAATACGATGGTGCAGGCCTTCGACGCCGCCGTGCCGGTTATGCGTGATGCGCGGATTCCCATTATTGCCAATCAGGCGGCCTATGTGTCGCGCGGGGTGCTGGCGGCGGTCGGTATGGGCTGGGAGGCGGTCGGCCACCGTACGGCAGTGCCCGTGGCGCGTGTGCTGCGCGGCGAGTCGCCGGCGGCAATTCCCATCGAAAACTTTGTGGTGGCGGCACTGGCCACCAATGACACGCTGGCGCAGCGCATGGGGCTGACCCTGCCAGCGTCAATCCCAACCGTATAAGTAGTTGACCTGATTCCGCAATACTGTTATACTCT
>CAZFBR010000240.1:0-5027 GCA_964517215.1 uncultured bacterium | reverse complement strand
TGGTGTTGCTGCGCGAAATGCTTTGTGACGACGGCGCGATATTTATGAGTATTGATGATAATGAGATACATCGAGCAAGGTTTTTGATGGATGAATTATTTGGCGAGCAGAATTTCGTCGAACAACTAATCTGGAAAAAAAGCTATGGTGGTGGTGCGAAAGAAAAGTATGTAGTTCGCCAGCACGAGTATTGTCTTCTCTATGCTCTCAATAAGAAGAATCTTAAAGAACTATGGTTGCCACCCGATGAAGCATCTGAAGGTAGATACTACAAGTTTCGTGACGAAAAATTCAACGAGCGTGGTCCGTATCGTATAAAGCCATTAGAAGCAACCAAAAGCATGGATCGCAGAGAAAATCTGGTTTTCCCAATACGCACACCCGACGGCTCGCAGATTATGCCGAAACGTCAATGGTGGTGGAGTCGAGACCGAGTAGAACAATCTTTGGCACGCAATGAGCTGGTTTTTACAACAACAAAAACCGGAATTTCTGTATCGTATAAGCAATATCTCCTTGATGAAACGGGAAGTAAACGTTGCGCAAAACCTTTTTCTGTTATCGACGGAATATATACTCAACAAGGAACCGCCAACCTTCGCGAATTGTTCGACGACAAAGTTGTACTGCAATTTCCGAAACCAGTGAAATTAATAGAAAACATGCTGTATCTACTTACTCAGAATGACAAGTCATCATTTATCCTTGATGCCTTTGCCGGGTCGGGGACGACGGGGCATGCGGTAATGGCGCTGAATAAGGCCGACGGCGGCAATCGTCGCTTTATTCTCGTTGAGATGGACCAGAACATTGCGCGCAAGGTAACGGCGGAGCGCCTCAAGCGCGTGGCTGGCGGCTACACCAATGCCAAGGGGCAGAAAGTCGAAGGACTGGGCGGCGGGTTCAGTTTCGCCACACTGGGCGAGCCGCTGTTCGACGAGCGCGGCAATATCCGCAGCACCGTCAAATTCGCGGAACTGGCGCGGCATGTCCATTTCATCGAGACGGGCGAGCCGATGGCGAAGCAGGCGAAGGCCAGCAGCCCGCTCATCGGCACTTACAAGCGCACGGCGATATACCTGCTCTATAACGGCATACTCAAAGACAAGTCGCCCGACGGCGGCAATGTGCTCACCACCAGCATCCTCGCGCATCTGCCAAAGCACGACGGCCCGAAGGTGATTTACGGCACCGCCTGCCGGCTGGGCACGGAACGCCTGCGCCGCGAACAGATCATTTTCAAGCAGTTACCCTATCGCCTGCGGGTGGGTGCGCGATGAATATATTCTTCAAAACGTCATTCAGCAAATACTGGATTCCCGCTTTCGCGGGAATGACGACAAAGAGCTGAAACTTGATGTGCCAAAATGGAATATCAAGAATTTGTCGGAGAGAACAATGAAAGATATTATTCCCGTTGAGAATATCCACAAAGCCATCTACTTGATTCGCGGGCAGAAAGTAATGTTGAGCACCGACCTTGCCATTCTCTATGGGGTGGCCCCGAAAGTGCTCATACAATCGGTTAAGCGCAACCGCGAACGCTTCCCGCGCGATTTTATGTATCAAATTGATGCGCAATCATTTACAATCTTGAAGTCACAAATTGTGACTTCAAGTTGGGGCGGATCGCGTAGTCGCCCGTACGCGTTTACGGAACAGGGCGTGGCCATGCTCTCCAGTGTGCTCAACAGTCCGCGCGCCATCCAGGTGAACATCGCGATTATGCGTGCGTTCGTCAATTTGCGGCATTCCCTGGCGACCAACACCAAGCTTGCCGCCAAATTGCGGGCGATGGAGGAGAAATACGACGGCCAGTTTCGCGAGGTATTCGAGGTATTGCGCGAATTGATGGAACCTCCGGAACTGCCGGCGAAGAAAATCGGATTTCAGGTTAAGGAACATGCGGCAAAATACCGTGCGGCAAGAAGGAAGAAACGCTGATGCTGCTCAAGGCATACCAGAGCGAGGCGCTCGACTGGCTGGAGAAGTTTTTCAAGCGTTGTGCGGCGCATAAGGACCCGCGTCCGGCCTATGCGGAGACAACGACGGAATGGCGCGGCTTGGCGCTGCGCTATCATCCGCTGCCGACCATGCCCGAGGTGCCGTATGTCTGCCTGCGCATCCCGACCGGCGGCGGCAAGACACTGATCGGCGGCATGGCCATCGAACGCGCCAACCGCGCCCTGCGCTATGCGGCGCACAGCGTCACCCTCTGGCTGGTGCCGTCGGAGCCGATCCGCGAGCAGACGATCACCGCGATGCGCGGCACCGACCACATCCTGCATCAGGCGATGACCTCGGCGCTGGGCGACATGCGCGTGCTCGACATTGACGAAGCGCTGCGGGTCAAGCCGAACACGCTGGCCGGCGCCAATGTCGTCATCGTGGCGACGATGCAGGCCTTCAAGCGGGCGGCGACGGACACGCTCAACGTCTACAAGCAGAACAGCGAAATGATGCCGCATTTCGCGGGGCTGGACCGGAAAGCGGTCGGCAACCATTCGCTGGTCGACGTGCTGCGCCTGCATCGCCCGCTCATCATCGTTGACGAGGCGCACAATCAGGGAACGGATATCGCCTTCGACACGCTGGCGCGTTTCGCACCCTGCGCCGTGCTCGAACTGACCGCCACCCCCGACCGCACGAGACAGCCGAGCAACGTGCTCTTCAGCGTCGGCGCCTCCACCCTGCAGGCGGCGGAGATGATCAAGATGCCGCTGACCCTGGTGCGGCGCGGCAACTGGCTGGAGGTGCTGCGTGACGCGGTCGCCTGCCTGAACAAACTGCAGGCGCTGGCGCAGGCGGAAACCGCCGCCACCGGCGACTACCTTCGCCCCATCATGCTCCTGCAGGCGGAACGCAGCGACAGCGGGCATGAGACCATCGTCCCGGAAATGGTCAAGCAAGCGTTGCAGGACGATTGCGGCGTGGCGCATGAGGAGATCGCCATCGCCACCGGCAAGGTAGACGAGCTCGGCGATGAGGATGTATTGTCGGCTGATTCACGCAGGCGGTTCATCATCACCATCGACAAGTTGCGCGAGGGGTGGGATTGCCCCTTTGCCTATGTGCTCTGCTCATTCCGCAATACCAGTTCCGGCACGGCGGCAGAACAGATCCTCGGCCGCATCATGCGCATGCCCCATGCCCGGCGCAAACAGCACGACGAGCTCAACGAGGCCTATGCCTTCATCACCTCGCCCAACATGCAGGCGGCAGTCGAGAGCATGCGCGACGGACTGGTCCGCAACGGCTTTGAGCGGCAGGAAGCCGGCGAACTGATCCACGCGGTGGCGGAAGCAGCGGCCGGCGACGATCTCTTTTCAATTGCCGCAGAAGTCACCTTCAGTGCGCCGGAGCTGCCGGAAACGACCGCGCTGCCGCCGGCGCTGCAGGGCAAGGTGGAAATCACGCCGGAAAACGGCACCATCACGCTCAAGGGGCGTTTCAGCCCGAAACAGGCGGAGACGCTCGCTGCAGTGTTCCAGACCGCCGAGGGGAAGCAGTGCATTGCCACTGCCATAGAAAAGACAGCGGAGCAGCCGATCGTATTCGAGAAAACACCGGCGGAACGCGGCGAGAGATTGGTGGTGCCGCTGCTCGCCGTCAGGCAGGGCGACCTGTGGGAGCCGTTCGAAGAAACGCATATCCTGCAGGGCGCATGGCGGCTGACGGAGTATTCCTGCGAACTGACGGAAAGCGAGTTTGCCAGGCCCGACCCGGGCGCGCAGGGAGGGCGGTTCAGCATCGGCGACCGGGTGACGTTCGAGTACCTCGACGATATCGGCATGCAACTGGCACTGGCAGAGCATGTGACGGAATGGGACCAGGTGCGGTTGGTTGACTGGCTGGCGCGTAACATTCCCGACGACTGCACCCCGCCGGACGAAAAGGCGGCGTTTCTGGACAAGGCCGTGACCTGGCTGCGTGACCGGCGCGGCCTGACGCTGAACGAATTGAATTATGCCAAGGCACGCCTGCGCGCGGCGCTGGAGGCGAAGATCGACGCCGCGCGGCGGCAGGCGATGCGGCAGGCGCATCAGCAACTGCTCGGCCAGCCCGACCTGTTCCGCGCTTCCGCCGACGAGGTGCTGGTATTCGACAACCGCCGCTATGCCTATGACTACGCATACGCCGGCTTCACCGCCTTGCCGAAACATTTCTATCATCACATCGGCAATCTGCAGAGTCAGGGGGAGGAGTTTACCTGTGCGCTCTTCCTCGCCACGCAACTGCCCGGGGTCAACTATTGGGTGCGCAATGTCGAACGCAAACCGACCTCGTTCTCGCTGCAGACCGGCACCGACCGGTTCTATCCCGATTTCATCGTCCAGTTGCAGGACGGGCGGATTCTGGTCGTCGAATACAAAAACAGCCGCGACTGGGTACTGCCTGACAATGAGGAGAAGCGGCGCCTCGGCGAACTGTGGGAAAAGCGCAGCAACGGCAGCTGCCTCTTCATCATGCCCAGGGGTCAGGACTGGGCCGCCATCATCGCCAAGGTGGAGAAGCATGACTGACGCCGGCGGGAAGATCATTCTCTACCAGACCGAAGACGGGCGGCAACGGCTGGAGGTACGGCTGGAGAAGGAGAGCGTCTGGCTAACCGCCCATCAGATGGCGGCACTGTTCGGCAAGGACCGGACGGTGATCCTGAAACACATTCATAACATATACAAATCAGGCGAGTTGGACGGCATTTCAACCTGTGCAAGAAATGCACAGGTTGCCGCGGACGGCAAGAAGAGGCAGATGGATTTCTACAATCTCGAGATGGTCATCGCTGTCGGCTATCGCGTCAGTTCGCCACGCGGGACGCAGTTCCGCCAGTGGGCGACGGAGCGGCTGCGCGAGTACATCGTCAAGGGCTTCGCCATGGATGATGCGCGCCTGAAGCAGGCGGGCGGCAGCGTCTATTTCGACGAGCTGCTGGCGCGCATTCGCGATATACGCTCGTCGGAAAAGGTGTTCTGGCGCAAGGTGCTGGACATCTACGCCACCAGCCTGGACTACGACCCGCACAC
>CAZFBR010000239.1:0-5082 GCA_964517215.1 uncultured bacterium | reverse complement strand
CTTCACCCGTGTGCAGGCACTGCTGTCCCCTCCCCCAACCGGGCTCGTGCTCGATATCGGCTGCGGCAACGGTTACTATCTGTCCTGCCTCCCGGCCGCACCGGCACCGCGAATCGGTCTCGATTATTCGCTCAGCATGTTGCACGCGGCGGCCGAGCCCGTGACCTTCAGCCGGATTAACGCCAGTGCCTGCGCCATGCCGTTTCGTCCCGCCGCCGCCGATGTCCTATTGCTCATCGGCGTTGCCAACTATATCCCGGCAATCAGCCAGGTGCTCAGCGAATGCCGCCGAGCCCTGCGGCCCGCCGGGCGCATCCTGCTGACCTTTCCCACGGGTGCGACCCTGCTGTCGCGGTTGCGCGCCATTCACTGCTTGCAACGACTGCGCGAGGCTTGGTTCGGCCTTGCCCCGGTAGTCAATTATGCCGATACACCCGCAGCACTCGACTGCCTCCTGCGCCGGCACGGTTTCACCCTACAACATTGCGAGGTGCTGCGCATTGCCGGTTTTTTCGCTTCCGAGTTTCTCTGCTTGGCCACTGTCAACAGTGACCCGGTCGTCGCGCCGTCCCTGAGGACAGAGCAATGACATCACCGCACCTGTCGCTTATTCTGACTGCATATAACGACGCTGATATTCTCGCCGCATCACTGCCGGCAATTGCGGCATTTTTCACCCGAACCACCGTCTCGTACGAACTGATTATCGTTGACGACGGCAGTACCCGGCCCGCTTCACTGGCGGCGCTGGAGCATATCCGCCGCAACTATCCCGCCGCGACGGTTGCCGCATTGTCACAGAACCGCGGCCGGGGCGCGGCGGTCAAGGAAGGGTTGCGCCTGGCGCGCGGCACCTACGCCGGGTTTATCGACAACGACCTGGAAATTCCCATTCACTATGTTCTGCCGCTGCTCCTGCTGCTCGAAGCCGGCCATGATGTAGCCATCGCCCGGCGCATCTATACCCTTGCGCCGCGCAATGCCGTGCGCTATGTCTTTACCAAAGGTTATCACTGGCTGGTCAATACCGTGCTGGACTTGCCGGGGTATGATACGGAAACCGGCTGTAAGCTGTTCAACCGTGCAAAGATTCTGCCGCTGCTGGCACACACTCCCAACGACCGCTGGTTTTGGGACACCGAGATCATCTTCGCCGCACATCAGGCCGGGCTGCGCCTCGTCGAACTGCCCAGCGCGCTCAACAAACGTCACGACGTCCCCACCAGTGTCAATTTTATTCCCGCCATCATCGCCTACCTGCGCGATCTCTACTGCCTGTGGCGGCGCACGCGCCGCAAGCAATCACCGCAACCACAGCAACAGCACTGACACCGGACGAAATGCCATCGCCTGCGCCGCGCACTTCGGGCTGCAGGCGATCCCCCGCAGCCGCACCCCCACATCGTCATGGAAATGGGCGCCGCATTGTAGATCAGCGCTAAAACAGGTTGCCACTGATGCGCGCCATACCCACACTCCAGCCGGACCGCAACCGCAATATCGCACAAATCATGCCGCCGCGACAACCCCGTTGCCGCTTTCGGGCGATGTCTGTGCCGCTGCCCGCGCCGGCAGTCACCTGCGCGCGATGCGCCGCACACCGAAACCGTCGCCAGCAAAGCGGCCGGTTGCGACCCATGCCGCAAGCATCCGTTGTCCTCAACAGGAAACCGCTCGCACCCCAAAGAACTGGCTGTAAATCATCCGTTGCCGTTGAACGGCAATGGAACCCAGGAACATATGCGGGTGGTGGTCCGCCTAACGGGGGTTGCCGCACCAGCCCGCAGCCCGCAGCAGGCACTTGACCGCGAATTTCAACCGGTTCCGCCACCCGCGCTTGAGACGCGACTCGAGGAAGCGGTCGATGGCCTGCTGCCGCAGCGCCACAATCTCCGACGGGGTGAAGTCCGGGGTCTGGATGAATCCGCGCTTATGCACCTGTAACTGTGCGAGATCGTAGTCGGGCGTCAGCCAGCCGTTGGCGCGGCAGCGCTCGTACAGTTCCGTCCCCGGGTAAGGGGTGGCGATAAAAAAGCTGACATCATCCAGTCCCAACGCCAGCGCATACCGGATCGTCTCTTCGATTTCTGCCTTGGTCTCGCCTGGCAGTCCGATCACGAACATGGCGTCGACCCGCACCCCCAGCGCGCGCAACCGCTGCGCACAGCGCTGCACCCCGGCCAGTTTGAGCGGCTTGCATATCACCTCGTTGAGCACCCGCTGGCTCCCCGACTCCACCGCCAGCGTGACGAAATGGCAGCCGCTCTGCGCCATAAGCGTCAGCAATTCGTCATCCAGCGCCCATACCGCCACGCCGTTGGGCGCACCCCAGCGCAATCCGGGGAACTCACGGATCAGTCCGCGGAACAGTTCCGCCGCCCGGGCGCGGTCGAGGGTCAGGTTGTCATCCTCAAACTGGATTTCTTCGATTCCGTAACGCACAACCAGCTCGCGGATTTCCGCCAGCACATCGGCCACCGGCCGGGCGCGATAGCGCTTGCCCCAAATCCCGTGGATGGCGCAGAACACACAGGCGCCGGGGCAGCCGCGGCTGGTGATCATGTTCGCCACCCGGGTTGTGGTCTGCGGGCCGTGCGGACGGTTGATGGCAAAGTAGCGTTCCATGTCGAGCAAATGCCGCGCGGGATGCGGCAATTCGCCCGGATGCTCGACATAGGCGCCGCGCCGCGCGATCCGGACTGCCGCACCATCCCGCCAGGCCAGGCCGGCCGGCAAATCGGCCCGTTCGCCGCGCAGGTAGCGCACCAGTTCGCGCAGTGTCATCTCACCTTCGCCGAGCACGGCATATTCCGCTCCGGAACACCGCAACGTCTCCTCCGGCAGCGCCGTCGCATGCGCCCCACCGACAACCAGCTTCACCGCCGGGCGGGCACGCCGAATGGCGGCGGCGAGCGCGTAGCCATCGGCCGCCTGATTGGAAAAGCACATGCTGATACCGATCAGGTCGGGGTCTGCCGCAGCGATCCGCTGCAGAATCTCCGTTTCCGCCAATCCATGGCGGATGCGACCGTGTTCCTCCTGCCGCGTGGCGAATCCCTCCGCCAGCGCATCGATGATCGTCACCACGCAGCCCGGTTCGCGTTCCAGCACCGCCGCCAGATACGCCAGACCCAGCGGCGCCATCACGCCGATAAAACAGTCCGATTCGACCGTAAACGGCGGCTGGATCAGCAGCACGCGGTACTGCTCAGTCATGCTGCCCCGCCATGGCCTGCGCATACCCTTCCTCGATCCGGTCAATCACCGCATCCCAGGTGAACAGCTGCTCCACCCGGCGGCGGTTGGCCGCCCCGATTGCCGCCGCCCGCGCCGGATCGTGCAGCAGCGCGATCAGCGCCTCCGCCAGTGCCCGCGGATCGCGCAACGGCACGAGAAACGGACGGTTTTCCTCCGCCACGAATTCCGGAATGCCGCCGGCATTGGTGCCCACGACGGCACGCCCGCAGGCCATAGCTTCCAATACTGTCATTGGTGACGGATCACCGAGGGAGGGCAGGCAATACACCGCATGCTCCCGATACGCCGCCGCCGTCGCCGCACGGTCAAGGTTGCCGCCGAACCGCACCCGTTCGCCGAGCGCGGCCGCCTGCGCGCGAAACTGCGCGTCACCCGGCCCCGCACCGTGAATATCGAGCCGCACCCCAGGCACCGCGGCGGCAACGCGCGGCATCGCCGCCAGCAGCCAGCCAAGCCCCTTGCGCGTTGCCAGCCGGCCCAGATACAGGATCAGCGGGAACGACGGTGCGGCCGATGGCGTGAACTGCTGCGTATCGGTTCCCAGCCGGGTTATTACCGCTCGTTCATGCACCGGCAGCGGCAGGGTCGCCGCAACCCCGGGGAACTGCAGCAGAACAGCGGCGGCACGGGCAAGAGTGCGCCGGTAAAACCACGGGTTCCACTGCCGCTGCATGCGCCAGTTGATCCGGGCGGCAAGACCGGCCAGCGGCCCGTGCGGCACGGTAACCGGTTCGCCGTATTCGCCCTCATGCACCTGATCCCAGCGGTAGGAAATCGGGCCGATCACAAACCGGCGGCAGGACGACGGCAGCCAGCTGAACATGTCCGGATACGCCGGCATGAGCTGATGCACGACGTCCGGCCGCCACTCATCCTGCAACCGGTCAAGCAAAACATACTGCCGGGCGGCATACCCGTACCAGGCGCGGAAAAAGTCGGCCTCGCAGGTGCAGCCGATGAAATCAAAAGCTGACAGGGCTACCGTGCGCAGGTTGGGACGCGGGGCCAGCTCGACCTGCGGTGCCAGCACGGTCAGCGCATGCCCGCGGCGCAGCAGGCCGTCGATGACGGCACTGCAGATGATCCCCTCGCCGAACGGCTGCCGGTCCGACAGGCGCAGCGAGGCGCCGGCAATAACGATTTTTAACGGCCGCGTCATGGCGATACTCGCGCCAGATACCGCCCCCGGCTCGTCTCCGGAAGCAGCGTCGGTAGTCGTTCCCACCCGCCGACATCATAGCACCGGGTCCGGCGAACGTCAAAACAACTGGCCGTCTCCGTCGGCTGCGCGGCGCCTTGCTGCCGCAGCCCGGCATTGCCGGCCGTCAGCACCGGCGCAGCCGCAGGGACAGCAGCAGCACCGACACCGAGCTCAACGCCATCGCCAGCGCCGCATACTGCGGGCGGAACGCTATCCCCCACGGCAGCAGGGCCCCCATCGCCAGCGGAATGAGCACGGCATTGTAGATCAGCGCCCAGAACAGGTTGCCGCGAATGCGGGCCATGACCGCGCGCCCCAGCCGGATCGCGGCCGCTGCGTCGCGCGGGTCGTCCCGCATCAGCACCACATTGCCGCTCTCGCGGGCAATGTCCGTACCGCCGCCCAGGGCAATGCCGGCCGCCGCCGCCGCCAGCAGCGGCGCGTCGTTGATCCCATCGCCGACGGCAATGGCCGTCCCGCCGACGGCAGTGAGCACCTCCCGCTTGCCGGCGGGCGAGACCCCGGAACGGACCCGCTCCATACTGATCCCCGCCGTGCGCGCCACCGCTCGCGCCGTATGCTCATGGTCCCCCGTCACCAGCCATACCGCCAGCCCGAGCCGG
>CAZFBR010000238.1:0-5125 GCA_964517215.1 uncultured bacterium | reverse complement strand
CCGATCATCTTCCACAGCACCCCGCAATGGTTCGTCAAGGTCGAGCATAACAGCCTGCGGCAGCAGGCGCTCGCCGCGATCAAGGCGACCCAATGGATCCCCGCCTGGGGCGAAAACCGCATCACCGGCATGGTCGAGCAGCGCCCCGACTGGTGCCTGTCGCGCCAGCGCGCCTGGGGCGTCCCCATCCCCGCCACCGTCTGCACAAAGTGCGGTGAGATCGAATTGCGCGCCGAGGTAATCGATGCGCTCGCCACGCGGGCGCGGGACGGGAAAATCGACGACTGGTTCGCGGAGGGCGACGTCGCGGGGCTCATTCCCGCCGGGCTGGCATGTTCGAAATGCGGCAACACCACCTTCACCCGCGGCAAGGACATCCTCGACGTCTGGTTCGATTCCGGTTCGTCGTCGCGCGCCGTGCTGGTGAACGACCATAAGCTCCCCTGGCCGGCCGACCTCTATCTCGAGGGTTCCGACCAGCATCGCGGCTGGTTCCAGCTGTCGCTGCTCCCCATGCTCGCCGCGCACGGCGCCGCCCCCTTCAAGGCGGTGCTCACCCACGGGTTCACCGTCGACGAAAAAGGGCTGAAGATGTCCAAATCGCTGGGCAATGTTGTCGCCCCGCAGGATGTCATCGCCAGATCGGGCGCGGATATCCTCCGCCTCTGCATTGCCGCGACCGACTACCGCGAAGATATCCGCCTGTCGCCCGCCATCATCGAGTCGCAGGGGACGACCTACCGCATGATCCGCAACACCGCGCGCTTCTGCCTCGCCAACCTGCGCGGCTTCGACCCCGCGCGCGACACGCTGCCGTATGCGGAACTGCAGGAGGTCGACCGTTGGGCGCTTGCCCAGACCCACGATTTCGTCACCCGCTGCCGCACCGCCTACGACAATTACGAGTTCCATCTCGTCGTCGCCGCGCTGGCGCAGTTCTGTTCGGTGACCTTGTCGTCGTACTACATCAACTTCAGCAAGGACTGCCTCTACTGCGACGGCAGGGACTGGCCCGCGCGCCGCAGTTCCCAGACCGCATTCTTCGAAATATTGAAAGCGCTCACCTTCGCCATGGCCCCCATCCTCTCCTACACCGCCGAGGATATCTGGCTCACCCCGCTGGCGGACAGCAGTTTCACCCTGACCGCGCTGGCGCCGTCGGTCTTCCTCGCCGAATGGCCCGCACCGCCGGCGGCATGGCAGGACGCCGAACTGGCCGCCCGCTGGGAGCGGATCGTCGCCAGTTACGGGGTGGTGATGAAGGCGCTGGAGACGGAACGGGAAAAGAAGGCGATCGGCAAGGGGCTGGAGGCGGTGGTGGCCGTCTGGAGCAAAAATGACGACGACCGGGCCGCACTGGCCGCGCTTGGCACCAGGGCGCTCGCCGGCGTCTATGTGGTTTCCGGAGTGACCCTGGCGGCGGATGCCGCCGGGTCGTGGACACTCCAGGACGACCGGTTCGCGGTGCGCGTCGAGCGCGCGCCGGGCGTGAAGTGCGGACGCTGCTGGCAGTATGTCACCGACGGCGCCGCGGATGCCGACGGCGTCACCCTCTGCCCGCGCTGCGCCCGGGCTGTGGCGTAAATGACCGACCGTACCGGCACGACGCGCGGCACAGCCGATGCCGCACGCGACACCGTCGTCACGCCACGCAGCGCGGCCGACACGGCACGCGGTGCGGCCTGCACCCCCGATTGGGCGCTCAATCTGCTGGCGCTGGCGCTGGTGGTGGCCGATCAGGGGGTCAAGTGGCTGGTGCAGGCCACCATGACCCCGCATCAGTCGTATCCCCTGCTGGGCGATCTGCTGCGCCTCACCTTCGTGCATAATACGGGGGCGGCGTTCGGGATTTTGCAGCGGCAGCGCTTCTTCCTGCTCGGCGTGACCTTTCTGGCCATTGGCGCCATGCTCTGGTATCGCCGGACCCTGCCCCGCACCGATTGGCTTCCCCGGCTCGGGCTTTCCTGCATCGTGGGCGGCGCCATCGGCAATTTCATCGACCGGGTCCGTTTCGGGCTGGTGATCGATTACATTGACGTCGATCTGCCTGATCTCGTGCTCGGCCCGGTGCGTCTGTTCGGGCGCAGTTTCAGTTTCGCCTGCGAGCGCTGGCCTGCGTTCAATGTCGCCGACGCCGCGATCAGCGTCGGCCTGGTCCTGCTCGTCTGGCATCTCTGGCAAACCGACGACACGACTGCGACCGGTGATTCCGCCGCCACCGGCACGCCATCCGGCAAGGAGTCCTAATGTACCCCGTCCTCTACGATTTTGGCACCTTCAATCTGTTCGGCATGCTGCTCCCGGTCAAGATCTACACCTATGGCGCGCTGCTGGCCGTGGCGTTTATGCTCGGGATGTGGGTCGCCTCGCGGCAGGCGAAGGCGCTCGGGCTGCCGGGCGAATGGCCGTACGACCTGGGGGTGTATATCCTCGTCGCCGCCCTCGTCGGGTCGCGGGCCTTCTACATTTTCTTCGAAGAGCCGCAGTTCTATCTCCAGCATCCGCTGCAGGTGTTCAATATCTCCCGCGGCGGACTGGTCTTCTATGGCGGCTTCATCTTCTCGGCGCTGACGCTCATCGCCTATGTCCGCATCAAGAAGATGCGCCTGTGGCAGGTGGCCGATGTGATGACGCCCGCCCTGCCGCTCGGGCATGCCATTGGCCGGCTGGGCTGTCTCATGTTCGGCTGCTGCTTCGGCAAGCCGTGGGAACCGGGCATCTGCTTCCCCGCCGGCAGCCCCGCCTTCATGAGCCATTTCGAGCAACATCTGCTCTCCCCGGACGCCGTGGCGTCGCTGCCGGTTTTCCCGACCCAGCTCATCGAATCGGGACTCAATCTCGTCATTTTCACCGTGCTGCTGGGCGTCGTGCGGCGCAAGCAGTTCACCGGCCAAATCTTTCCGGTCTATCTCATGCTCTATGCCCCGGTGCGCTTTGCCCTGGAGTTCTTCCGCGACGACTGGCGCGGCGGCGAGTTCCTCGCCCTGTCGGTCTCGCAGTGGATCAGTCTTGCCCTGTTCGGCGGCGGGGTGGCAATCTATCACGTGCTGCGCCGCTCCGCCGCCGCAAACGCAGTCCGCAACCGTTGACGCTGCCGACCGGGATAAGTTAGTATTTGCCTGCAGGCCATGCGCCCGCATATCCTTTTTCTCAGGTGAACTATGGCACTCGAAGCGACGCTGGTTTTGATCAAGCCCGACGGGCTGAAGAAGTCACTGACGGGCAACATCCTCACCCGCCTCTCGGAAACCAAGCTGGAAATCATGGCCGCGCGCATGGTCAATGTCAGCGAAGAGCTGGCCAGGGAGCATTACCGCGAACTGGCGGGCAAGCCCTTCTTCGCCGACCTCATCAGCTATATCCGCGGCGACTATCACGACCGCCACAAGGTCATGGCCATGGTCTATTATGGCGAGGATGCGATCAAAAAGATCCGCGCCATCGCCGGGTCGACCAACCCCGAGGAAGCCGACTCCGTCAGCATCCGCGGCCAGTACGGGCGCATCACCACCAAGGGCGTATTCGAGAATGTGCTGCACGCCTCCGCCAATCCGACCGACGCCGAGCGCGAGATCAAGCTCTGGTTCACTCCCGACGAACTGATCATCGATTTCTATCCGTCGAAGATGAGCACGCGCGAAATCACCAGCCGCGTCTGGGCATAGCTTTCTTGCCGCTACCGGCGTGCTGCGGCAAGAGAGCGGTGACGGGGTTGCGCACGAAATCATGAACCAACCGGAACCGCCGGCAACGGGAGCGGTGCAGCCGTTCTTCACGCCGTTCGCCGTCGCCCGGCTGCACACTGCGCGGCGCGTGCTGATCATCCGCTCGGCAGCGTGGCCGGTCCTCCACGAATTCGTACGGCAACTGCGCGCCTTGCCTGCGTGCCCGCAGCTGGCGGTCATGAGTCATTGCGCCGATCGCGACGCTGCTCTCGCGGCCTGCGGAACCGACACTGCATTCTTTGGTTATCCGCAGCCGGGCGCCTACCGCCGCGAGGCGCTCACCCCCGAGCTGCTTTCCGCCATGCAGCAATATCAGCCGGACGAGATCGTGGTGTTGAGCAACGACCGCGCCGGACTGAACCTGGAGCGGGTGTACGAGCTGGCGTGGCCGATCATGCGCAAGGCGCTGCTGGTCTTTCAGCAGGAGGGTCATCAGCTGGTGACCTTGGCCGATCCCGTCGGCTATTGTGCTGCCGCCCGCGACCTGACCCGGATCAAATGGTGGCATCAGGTGCCGCTGCCCGACGGCCGGGTTACCCCGGGGGCATGCCCGATCTACCGCTACGACGATGCATTCCTCTTTTCCTCGCTGCAGTTTGCGGGCAAGACCGTGCTTGATATCGGCTGTTGGGACGGCTACTTCTCATTCATGGCGGCGCAGCGTGGCGCGCGCCGGGTCGTTGCGCTCGATAATCCGGACTATCGCTGGGGCGGGATGGCGGGGTTCCAGTTCCTCCAGACACAGTTTCCCCGGAACGTCGAGTTCAGGCTCGGTTCCGTCTATGCGCTCCCGCCCGAAGAATTCGATATTGTCCTCTGCTACGGCGTGCTCTACCATCTCAGCGATCCGCTGGCGGCTTTTCATAACTGCTGCCGGGTTGCCGGCGAAAGCGTGCTGGTCGAGGGGCTGATCTGCCATGACGATAAGCCCCGGCTCGAGCTGATCCCGCCCGGGCACTATCATGGCGATCCGTCCAATGTCTACCTGCTTTCCGACTCGTTTCTCTCCGCCGCCGCCGCCGGCAACGGTTTTGCCCCGGTCGCCAGCCATCCGCGCGGTCCGACGCGCAGCGCCATGCGTTTCGACCGCATCGGCCAGCCGGCAGCGCATTACCCCGGCTATTGCTATCCGCTCCCCCCGCTCTAAGCGCTGCCTCCATCCCGCTCCCGATTTATTCAGCCAATCACCGTCGCATGCCTATTGCATCAGCCGCGCCCGCCGCATTACGGTTTCATCAGTTGCAGGAGTCCAATAGCTACACCAATTATTACACCAACCGCCGAAATGCTAATGCTGACGCAGATGAGTCTATCTCTTTTTGCACTTCTGCGACGATGCAATTCCATTTCGGCAAATTTTCACACTGGCGAAATTACCGGCCGCCAGTTTTATCAACCCT
>CAZFBR010000237.1:0-5143 GCA_964517215.1 uncultured bacterium | reverse complement strand
CCCGGTCTCCCCCTCCTGCCCTTCCAGGTCGACACGCCCGGCGATTGCGGTGCTGTCGAAGTAGGTGACGACCCGCCGCATCACCCCGCGCCGCGCGCTGGTATCATTGATGCAGGCGGCGTCAAACATGAAAAAGAGCAGTTTGCTCAGATTGTTCGCGGTTTCATGAGCCGCGCCACTGTCGTATTCAATGCCAAACCCGCCGGTATAGTTGACGCCGCTCACCCATCCCGAGCTGTACTTGAGCGTCGTCCGTCCGCCGTACATGGTCGTCAGGCCGTCCATCACCGAACGGTCGGGACCGTTGATCATGTAGGGCGCGATCCCCTGTGATTCGCCGGCGATGGTGCAGTTGGCGGCGATGTACCAGGTATCCATACCCGCCAGCATCCCCGACGGATCGGGGATCAGGGTGAAGCGGTTGGAATTGGAATAGCCGTAGAGGACTTTCAGGTAGCGTTCGAGAAAATCACGGTCCGAGGTGTACAAATCGCGCGCCACATCGTTGCCGGAGAGGAACAGGTCGCCGCCGTTGTCCAGATAGGTCTTGACTGCCAGCCGTTCTTCCGTTGTCAGTGACCCGCCCAGATTTGTCGAATCGTTGCCGCACGACCAGATGACCGCCCCATAATCATCAAGCTTGACCGTGCCCGCCGTCACCAGCGCCGACCGCACGCTGTCAAATCCCCGCCCCGCCGCGTTCAGCCCGTCAGCAAACGGCCACAGCCGGAGCAACCCCGCCGTAGTCGTATCGTCCTCGACCAGCAGCAGGGTATTGGCAGACGCACCGGTGCGGACCGGCAGCATCACCGAGTAGGAATCGCTCCCCGTATCGACGCTGTTGAAGGTGCGGATGCGAAAACCATAGGTCGTGTTGGCCGCCAGGCCGGTCAGCGTCACGCCCGCCGCCGGCGCCCAGACCGTATCGGCGGCGATAAAGGTGCTGCCGTCCGTGGTGCGGTACACAACATAGTAAAACGCCGCCGCATCCTCCGTCCAAGTCAGGGTCACCGCATTTCCCGGCGGTTCACTCAGCACCCGCAGCAGGTCGGGGTACCCCGGTTTGGCCAGGGTGGCAACCGTCACCACCACCAGTACCGTGTCCCAGTTGCCGTCGCTGTCCCGCACCCCGAGGGCGATGGTGTCCGCGCCGAACCCGCTCTGGGCGACGAGTGTCAGGGTGTCGCCCCCCGCCCCTTCGCTGATGGTCACGCTGCTCCAGCGGGCCGGGTCGGTATCCGCCACCCGCCAGGTCAGGCCGGACGCGGTGTCGCTGTTGTCGGTCGCCGTCAGGGCCACCGTCAGGGTGCCGCCCGGGTCCGCCCGCTGGGTCAGCGCCACGGTGATCACCGGACGGGTGTCGATTTCCGCCACATCGAAGAACGCCATGACCTTCTGCATGACGCTGTTGCGGCCCGTGGTCGTCTTGATGCATTCGAACGGAAAGGAGAGGTAGACCATGGCCGCCGTATCCGTCCCGCCGCTGTAAGTCCCCTTGTAGCTCACCCCGCCCGCATTGTTGGCGCTGTAGGTGCAGATGGTATCCGCCAGCGCGCGGATGACATCCGGCCAGCGCGCATCGTAGGCCCCGCCGTCATTGACCAGGCCGTTGTCCTCGTCCAGTTCAAACGACAGACCGGTGAGGGTTTTGCCGCTCGTCCCCGTCAGGGTCACATCCGCGCCGGCATCGTCGGCCGCATACGCCGCCTTGAGATAGGACGCCAGCCAGGCGTTGTCGAGCCCCTTGTACCCGAGGTCATAGGCCACTTCCTGACCGCTCACCAGCAGATTTCCGCCCGCCAGCAGATAATTCTGCAGCTGCGCGCGTTCCGCGCCGGTCAGCGAGGTGTCCGCCGGCGTTCCCGTCGACGAGCCGCGCCCGGTATTCCAGATGACCGCCCAATACGGTGCCAACGGCACCGTATCGCCCAGCACCGCCGCCGCGCTGCAAATATCGTAGGTATAGCCCGCCGCCGTCAGCGCCCGGCCGTAGTACGGCATAATCCCGTGCGCGCCGTAGCGCTTTTCGTCGTCGACCAGCAGCACCGGCGCGTTGGCGGCGCCGGAATCGATGCGCACGATATAGTCGCAGGAATACAGCCCCTCGCGCCCGCTCGCGGTGGCGAAGGTGGCGTTCAGCCAGTAGGTCGTCCCCGCCGCCAGGCCGGTCACCGTTGTCGTTCCCAGCGACGCGGTCACCGTGTCGTGGCAGGCGTAACTGCCGCCGGTGGTCGACAGATAGAGTTTCAGATTCTGCACCGTGCTGTCCGTCGGGGGCTGCCAGCGGAGAGTCAGGTCGTTGCCCGTCGTGTTGGTCACGCTGACCAGCACCGGCGCCTCGATTTCCAGCATGCTGTTGTAACGCAGCGGGGTGTAGGACGCGAGCGCGCTCGCCGTATAGTTGCGCGTCATCACCCGCCAGTAAGTGCCCATCGCCTCGATCATCGTGTACGTGCCGTTCTCCTCCTTCTTCCAGAAGAGCCGCACGTGGCTGCCCGCGTAATTCACGCAGTCGCCCGTTTTCATGTCGTCAAATGACGCGAGCGCAGTGCTGATCGTCGGCAGGCCCGAGGTCCCCTGCTTGCTCGCCAGCCGCCAGCAGCGCGACACGAACCCCGAACAATCGACCCCGACGCAGTAATTGTCGCTCCACGACACATCACTGGTATAGTCCGAGCCGGTGTATTTCCCCGCCAGCTGCTGCGACGAAAAGGTCTCCAGAGACGAGAACCCGCCCCACTTGTACGGAACGCTGGTGTGGGCGGCGCCGACGGGTGCCACCCAGTCGGGCGTGCGGATGATATGCCCGTCCCCCACCGTCACCGTGTCCGCCGAAATATTACCCGCCACTGCCGTCCAGGCGAAATCACGGTAGGCCTCGGCGATCACCAGCGCCTCGCTGCGCGTCACACTCGACGCCGACGTGGTCGGCCGCACGATGCTGCGCTCGGCGGCGGGCGCTGCCGGCTCCGGCAGCAGATGCCCGTTGAAATGGTACGGCACGGTCAGCGTTTCCGGGTATCCGTCCGCCGCGCGCCCGTCCGCCGCCCGGCTGCCAACCGCCGGGTTCAGGCGCAGCACGGTCGCCCCGCCGGGCGCCAGCAGCAGGTGATACACCGTGCCGTCAGGTTGCACGCAGAATTCGCGTTCGCTCGCCGCAAAATAGACCGGCGGCACGTCAATACTGGCACGTTCGCTGCCGGCAGCGGTATACCAGACCAGCCGCCGCCGCACGCCGTTGGCCGCCGCCGCGTCGGCCTGTTCGACGCTCACGCACGCCCCGCCGTCATCGGAAACACGGAGCAGCACCAGGGTCAGCAGGTTGTCCGGGAACGGCACCGCGACTTCGGCCGTCACCGCCCCGTTCACACCGTGCGTGCGCAGCAGGCCCCGTGCGCGGCCATCGACGACCGTGCTGCGCGCGGTGCCGTCGGCGGCCGCCAACCCCTCCGCCGCGCCCGCGACCTGCGCGGCCGGAGGCAGCGCCATCCCGTCGCGGTACACCGGGAACCGCCAGCCCGCCGGGGTCGTCGCCCAAACGGTGGTGCCGGATACCGCCAACCCGGCGGCCGCGCGCAGGGCGGGGGCCAGCAGCTGTTCGCCGGTAAGGGTACCGTCGGGCGCGTAGCGCAGCACCCCGCGGTCAAGATGCAGGAGGTAGTAGTTGCCGTCGTGATCACAGGCCAGGTCAAGGAAATAGCTGTCCGCCAACCGCACCGCCACCGTGACCGTGCCGGTCATCGGATCGATCCGCTTGACCGCGCGATTCACCCGGTCGAGCAGCAGCAGCGACCCGTCCGGCGCCACCGTCATTGCCGCCGGACCGAGCACCACATCCGCGCCGGTCTGATATCCCGCACAGCCGTCGCCAGCGCCCCAAGGGAGCGTCGCCACCATGCTGACCGACACGGCTGCTGCCGGCACCGCGATCAGGCAGAGTAGTACCGTGGCCAAGGTCTTCACACGGCAAGCGTACCTCACCGCCGTCAGCGCGTCAATACGCAGTTGTGAACCTGCCCGACAGCGCTGCGCCGCTTCCAGCGGCATGCATCCTGTTTCCGGAAACCGCTCCCGGCCCGCAGGCGGACCGGTTTCCCGCAATACTGCTGCGGCCTGTTTGCCTGCATGGTCGCCGTTTCGTTTCCGCCTTGACTTGCGTGCCCGGCTCTGATACATGATTGACATGCGGCGAAGCAGACGCCCCTGCTTTTCACCAGCGGGCGCAGCAGAACTGCCGTACCGGGAGGATCACATGGAACGCACTGGGTTGGTCACGTTCAAGGGCGCGCCGCTCACGCTCATCGGCACTGCGGTACAAGCGGGCGAACCTGCCCCCGATTTCACGGCAATCGACCAGAACCTGCAGCCGGTTTCGCTCGCGGCGTTCCGCGGTCGGGTGGTCATCATCAGCAGCGTCCCGTCACTGGACACGCCCGTCTGTTCCCTGCAGACGCAGCGCTTTAACCGGGAAGCCGCCACCCTCAACGCCACGGTCATCACCATTTCCTGCGACCTCCCTTTCGCCATGCAGCGTTTCTGCGATTCGTTCAAGGTGGACAAGCTGGTGACGCTCTCGGATTATCGCGAACGCGAATTCGGCATGAAATACGGTTTGGTCATCAGGGAGCTGGCGTTGCTGGCGCGCGCGGTCATGGTCATCGGCACAGACGGCACGATTGCCTACTGGCAGCTGGTGCCGGAGGTGGCGCAGGAACCCGACTACGCGCCGGTGCTCGCCGCCGCCCGGGCCGCCGGCGCCTGAGCGCCTGCCGGATTGCACCGTCCGCTCGTCCCCCGGTGATAAAAAAGCCGGGGCGGCTACTCCTCCGCCCCGGCACATAACGACTGCGATTTACAGGTTGTAGAAAACGGCCTTGCCGCGGTACTGCGCCTGCCGGCCGAGTTCCTCTTCGATGCGGATCAGCTGGTTGTACTTGCAGATGCGGTCCGTGCGACACATCGAGCCGGTCTTGATCTGGCCCGCATTGGTGGCGACGACGAGATCGCTGATGGTCGTATCCTCGGTCTCGCCGCTGCGATGCGAAACGATCGCGGTCCAGCCGGCACGCTTGGCCATCTCGATGGCGGCCATGGTCTCGGTCCGGGTGCCGATCTGGTTGAGCTTGATCAGGACCGCGTTGGC
>CAZFBR010000236.1:0-5148 GCA_964517215.1 uncultured bacterium | reverse complement strand
CAAGAGTTTTTCTTGCAACAAATGTTCGGCGGCCTCGCCTCCGCGTTCACCCGTTACGAGCTGCGCGCCCCGCAATGACCCGCATCCTCGTCGACGCCGATGCCTGCCCTGACCGGGAGCTGATCGCCCGCATCGCCCGCACGCATGGCTGCGAACTGCTGCTCTTCAGCGACGACGATCATGAACTGGCGGCACCCACCGGGGTGGTGGTGCGCAGCGAGACGGGCAACCAGGCCTCCGATCATGCGCTGGCCCTGGCCGCCCGGGCGGGTGATATTGTCGTGACGCAGGATATCGGGCTGGCGGCCATGGTGCTGGGCAGGGGCGCATTCGCGGTCAACCCGCGCGGTGAGGAATACACCACGCTCGCCATCGACGCCATGCTGACGCTGCGCCATGCCGCGGCCAAAATCAGGCGCGCGGGCGGGCGGACGCGCGGCCCGAAGAAGCGCACCGTCGCCGATCGCGACGCCCTCGCCGCAACCCTGACCCGTCTCTGCACGGGTGCACGCACCCCCGCCGCGGTGTTGCCCGCCCCGTCCCCTCCGCTGGCGGACGCGGGCCGGGACGGGGAAAACCCATGACCTGCGCGATCAGTACGATCAGCGTCAAGAGCGCGCTCACCAAGTCGCGCATTTACGGCGTGGAGTACGTCATCAATCCCTATCGGGGCTGCCAGCATGGCTGCCGCTACTGCTACGCCACCTTCATGCTGCAGCATGCGCACGGGCATGAACACGACACCTGGGGCAGTTTCGTCGAGGTGAAGGAGAACCTGCCCGACGTTCTTGCCGGCGAACTGCAGCGCCGCCGCAAGTCGCCGGGCGAGGTTATGCTCGCCAGCGTCTGCGACCCGTATCAGCCGGCTGAAGCTGAGTACAAAATCACCCGCCGCTGCCTTGAGCTGCTGCATCAGCACGGCTGGAAGATCGGGATCCTCACCCGCTCGCCGCTGGTGCTGCGCGATCTTGCGCTGTTGCGCGACAATCACGCGTCCGTCGGGTTCAGCATCCCGACGGACAACGACCGCATCCGCCAGCTCACCGAGCCGAACGCCCCGCCCATCCCCGCGCGCATCGAGGCGCTGCGACAGCTGCACGACGCGGGCATCAGCACCTGGGCGTTTATCGGACCGATTTTGCCGCTCAATCCCGCCAACCTGCATGCGCAGCTGGCGCCCGTCGTCGATTCGGTCATGCTCTCCGCGCTCAACTACTATGATCAGGTCAACGCCTATTTCCGGAAGGTCGGGCTGGGGATCTGTTTCAACCGCGATTTCGCCCCGAAAATCAAGGCGGAATTGCGCGCCCGGTTTGCCGCGGCCCATGACGCATAATAGTGGCGGTGACCGCAGATACCTGCTACCATCCGCCTATGGCCAAGCCGAACCGGATCGGTGTCGATGCGTCGTGGTTGCGCCCGCTGGGCGCGGGAATCCAGCAGTACACCGTCAATCTGCTCGCGGCTTATGCCGCGGCATTTCCCGATGATTCGCTGACGTTGTGCAATGCGCCGGAGTTGCCTGCAGCGCTGGCCGGCTGCGCGCAGCGCAATGTGCCGCATGGCCCGTCGCTCCCCCTACGCCTGCTGCACAATCGCCTGCTCATGCCGCTGGTTGCACGACAGTTCGACTGGTTTATCGCGCCCAATTTTGTCACTTTCAGTTCGCTTCCGGCGTCATGCCGGCTGGCACTGCTTATCCCGGATCTCGCCTACCGGCGCTATCCCGAATTGTGCGACGCTGCGCATGCCGCCATCCTGCGCGAGCAGGTGCCGCGCTGCCTCGCCCGCGCCGCGCTGGTTCTCACCATCTCACCGACAGTCGTCACCGAGATTCGCAATGCGTATCCCGACTATCACGGTGAGGTCCGGATGGTCGAGCCGGCGATGACTGTTCCGCCGGCAGCAGACGACGACCGCGGCATCGTGACGAAGCTTGGCCTTGACGGGATGCCGTTTCTGCTCGGGGTCGGAACGCGCGAGCCGCGCAAGGACTGGCCGCTGGCGGTGGCGGGGTTTGCCGAATATCGCCGCCGCAGCGGCCGCGCGGTGAAACTGGTCATTGCCGGTAGTGAGGGGTGGGGTGGAGCCGAGCATCGCCAACCGACGGGCGATGGCGTGCTGCTGGCCGGCGCGGTCAGCGAGGCGGAGAAGTGGGCGCTCTATCGCGCCGCGCACGGGTATCTGACAACTAGCGTCTACGAGGGCTACGGCATGCCGCTGGCCGAAGCGCTGGCGACCGGATTGCCGGCGGCAGCCACCGACTGCGGCGGGTCGTCGGCCATGCCCGCGCCCGGTCTGGTGCGCATTGCTGCCCGTTCCGCCTCCGCCGTGGCTGATGCGCTGCTGGCGCTCGATGCGCTGGAACGTCCGTGCCCACCGCCGACCGCCCCCACCTGGCCGATGGCCGCGCAGGAACTGCACGATGCTCTACATCACCGCTGACCTGCACCTGTCGGGCGGGAATCCCGACAAGGAAATGGGCAACAAGTTCCCGCTCTGGCAGGGCCATCAGGAGCGGTTAGCCGCCCATTGGCGGGCCATCGTCAGGCCCGACGACACGGTCATCGTCGCCGGGGATATCAGCTGGGCGTTGAAACCCGCAACCGTGGCTGTTGACCTGCAGTTCATCCACGAACTGCCCGGGCAGCGCAAACTGCTGCTGCGCGGCAATCACGATTACTGGCTGCCCAAGACCGAAGCGAAGCAGCGCGAACTGCTCGCGCCATGGCCGTCGCTGGCCATGCTGCCCCGCGACCGGCCCACCATTGTCGATGATTTTGCCCTGGCGGGCACGCGCCTGTGGAAATTGCCGGGTGCGGAATACTGGGATGAAGCGATCGATCCCGCGATCTATGCAAAAGAGAAGCTGCGCCTTGCCGACTGTCTGCGCACGCTGCAGCGCGCCCCGGCGGACAAGCTGCCTGTGCTGATTCTGCATCATCCGCCGCACGATCCGCTTAGCGAAAGCGAAGGAGAGGCGGAGAAGATGATCGCCGCCGCCGGCATCACGCGCGTCTATTACGGCCACCTCCATCCCGACGCGGGCGAGCAGCTTCCCGCGCAGCCCTATACGCGGCATGGGGTCACCTATCAGCTCATCGCTGTCGATTCCCATGACTTTTCCCCGGTTCCCGTCACGCTTTGAAACCGCCGGTTATCATTACCGCTCCCTCATCGGGGGCATAATCAGATTGGCTGGCAGCACCGCCCTGAGGGAGAAGGGTGGGCTTGTGAGGGTGGCCAACCGGCTCGTTCTGGAAGATGCGCGGGTGGCCGTTACGCTGTGCTGGTGCGGGGATGTTCGCGCAGATAATCGCCAATCGTCGTCATGAATATCGAACCATACTGTTTCAGCTTTTGTTCGCCCACGCCGGTGATGGCCAGAAAGGCGCGGTCGTCCTGCGGCAGGCGATTGGCCATGTCGTGCAGCGAGGTGTCAGCGAAGATGATGAATGGCGGCACCCCGCGCTGGTCGGCCAGCCGCTTGCGCAGTTGCCGCAATGTCTGGAACAATTCATCATCGTGCGCCGCCGCATGCCGGGTGCGGGCGGCAGGCCGGTGCGCCCCGCCGCCCGCAGCGGTGGCAGTCGGGCGCAATTGCGGCAGCAGCAGCCGCTCGTCACCGGCCAGACAGTCACGCCCCGCCGGCGACAAGCCGATGGTGGGATATTCACCGTCGGCCTTGGCCAGCAATCCCTTTTCGAGCAGCCGATTGATGATCTCCCGCAATTGCGCCGGACTGAAGTCACGACCCTGCCCGTACATGGGCAGGCGCTCGTGGCCAAAGGTGCGCACACGCGCGCTGCGCGATCCGCGCAGGATGTCGATGATATACTGGCCGCCAAACCGGCCGCCAAGGGCGCGCACGCAGTCAAGCACCGCCCGGCCGATCACACTGGCGTCGAAGGTCTCTCCGCTCGAGACACAACGGTCGCAGCAGGCGCAATTGTCCTGCTCGTAGGTTTCGCCGAAATATTCGAGCAGGAACTTGCGCCGGCAGAGGAATGACTCGCAGAACGCCACCATCCTGTTCAGCTTCTCGCTGGCGTGGCGGCGTTCCGTGTCGTCCTCGATCTTGGCGATGAAATATTCCTGCTTGAACTTGTCCGCGTACGAATAGAACATTACGCAGCCGGCGGGCAGGCCATCCCGCCCGGCGCGGCCGGTTTCCTGATAATAGCCCTCAATCGACTGCGGCAGGGCATAATGCACGACGAGGCGGATATCGGACTTGTCAATGCCCATGCCGAAGGCGATGGTGGCGGTGATGATGGGCGTTTCGTCGCGGATGAACCGGTCCTGGATCGCATGCCGTTCCTGGGCCTCGAGCCCCGCGTGGTATGCCTCCGCAACCAGGTGCTGCGCGCGCAGCTTGGCCGCCAGCGCCTCGGTGTCCTTGCGGGAAAAGCAGTAAATGATCGTGGCGCGGTCCTTGTATTGCGGCGAGCGGAGCAGCGCCAGCAGTTCGCCGAAGGAATCGCTTTTCGGGCGGATGTCGTAGAACAGGTTGGGGCGGTTGAAGCTGGAGAGGAAGGTGCGCGGTTCGCGCAGCCGCAGATGCTCGACGATATCCGTGCGCACTCGGGGTGTGGCGGTGGCGGTCAGCGCGATCATGCCCGCCGCCGGGAAATCGTCGCGCAAATCCTTGAGCAGCAGGTAATCGGGCCTGAAATCATGGCCCCATTGCGAAATGCAATGCGCCTCGTCGACGGCGATGCAGCTGACCGGCAGACCGCGCAGGAACTCGCGGAACCCCGACAGCGCCAGCCGTTCCGGCGCCAGGTAGAGGAGCTTGACCTCGCCGCGTCTGACCGCCGACATGATGGCGCCGAACTCGGCCTTGCTCAGAGTGCTGTTGATAAATTCCGCCGCCACGCCGTTCGCCTTGAGGCCGTCGACCTGATCCTTCATCAGCGCGATGAGCGGCGAGACCACCAGCATCAGGCCGTCAAGGGCGAGCGCCGGCAGTTGATAGCACAGCGATTTCCCGCCGCCGGTCGGCATCAGCACCAGCGCGTCCCTGCCGGTCAGCACATGCCCGACAATTTCCTCCTGCAGCGGCAGGAACTGATCGAACCCGAAATGCTTCTTGAGCAACCCCGCCAGCCGCTGTTTCTGGCCGTCGCCGGCTGTTTCCTGTATTCC
>CAZFBR010000235.1:0-5155 GCA_964517215.1 uncultured bacterium | reverse complement strand
CTGGCTGGGCGGGGCGCTGTTCATTGCGGTGATGCAGGCGCTGTTCACCGGGGTGGGGCTGCTGCTGGCGGCGGGTTGTGACTGGCGGCTGATCCCGGCGATCATCACCCGGGCGCTGCTGGCGGGGGCAGGGGAGCTGATGCTGCTCTCGGTGCTGTTTTTGCTCGCGGTGGTGCTGCATCCGGTGCTGGCGGTGCTGATTGCGCTGGCGCTGCGGTTGGGGATTCTGCTGATGGTGGCGACCCTGTTGCAGGACGGACTGGCCGCTGCCGCCCAGGCCCGCGCCATTGCTGACGGCACCCTGCTGGCCGGACGCGGGGTGGTGACGGCGCTGCTGCTGGGTTTTGCGGCCCTGCCAGACCCGCATTACGCGGACGGGTTGATTGCATTCGGCACTGTGTGGCCGGAAGGTGCGACGCTGGCCCTGGTGTATGCGCTGGCGTGGAGTGCGTTTTGCCTGTGTGCGGCGGTGATCCTGCTGCAGCGCCGGGATATGGTATGAGCCGGCAGTGGTGGCTGCCGGCGCTGGCCTGCTGGCTGCTCCTGCTGGCGGCCGGCCCGCTGGCGGCTGCACCCGCACCGCCGCCGCTGCATCTGGCGGTGGTGGCGGTGACGGAACCGCCCGAATCACGGCAGGGGGTGCAGCGCTATTATGCGGTGACGGTTAACCTCGAAAACACCGCTGCGGTTGCGGTTGACCACCGGGTCCGCGCCCAGTTTTCCCATCGAGCCGACTTTGCTTCCAGCGGCATCCTGCATGAATTCGTCTGGCTGCGCCATGCGCCGGGGGCGACGCCGTTTCATTTCTTCCTGACCCCGCCGGCGGAACTCTTTGCGCTCACCGACCGGGTGTATGCCCGGCTGCTTGAAGATCACGGTGTGGCCTGGGACACGCAAACGCTGGCGCTGCCGGCAGGATCGGACAGCCCGGCGGCGCCGCCGCCGGCAGACGGGGGCGAACGCAGCGGGTACGAGCGCGGCCGCGCGTTTGCCACCGTTTTCCTCGGTATTCTCCTGGCTGCCCTGCCCTTCATCGTGCTTGGATCGCTGATGTCGGGAATTATCGAGGTGTTCATTTCACCCGAAACGCTTGCCCGGCTGTTTCCCCGCCGGGGCGGACGGGCACTGCTGACCGGCTTGCTGTTCGGATTGGTATTCCCGGTATGCGAATGCGGGGTGGTACCGGTGGGGCGGCGGCTGTTCCGCAAGGGAGTGCCGCCCGCCGCCTGTCTGGTGTTCATCCTTGCGGCGCCGATTGTCAACCTGATCACCCTGTCGTCAACCGCGCTGGCGTTTGGCGCCGGTTCCGCGCTGTGGTGGGGGCGCCTGCTGGGCGGGGGGACGGTGGCGCTGCTGGCGGTCGGGATCCTGTCGCTCTCGGGCGGGGTGCAGTTCCGCACCCGGCACGGTGATCCCGGCGGCCCTGCGCCCGACCACGATGCCGCCTGCGGCTGCGGGCACGACCATGGGCATGACCATGGACAGCGGCATGAACATCAGCGGGCGACGGACGAACCGGCGACGGTATGTGCGTGCGGCTGTCAGCATGGTGTGGCGCCGGAGCTGCCGCGCTGGCGGCGGCTGCTGACCGTGACGGCGGCGGAACTGTACGAATTCATGTTCTACATTGTCCTGGGCGGGGCGTGTGCCGCCGCCCTGCAGACGCTGCTCCCGACCGGCTGGCTGGATGCGTTCAGCAACGGCCGCCTGGTGCCGGTGCTAACGCTGATGCTGGTGTCGGTGCTGCTGTCGATCTGCTCGTCGGCTGATGCGTTTGTGGCGGCGGGTTACCCGTCATTTCCCGATGGCGCGGTGCTGGCCTTCCTGCTGCTGGGACCGGTGTTTGATCTGAAACTGCTGCTCATGTACTGGCATACCTTCCGTCCGCGCACCACGCTGGTGCTGATCGCCAGCGTATCGCTGTTGATTGCCGCGGCCGGCTGGGCGGTGAATCTGGCGGTGGCGTCGTGAACGGGGGCTGGCTGCCGCGGCTGGCGCTGCTCGGCCTGGCGGCACTGGTGGCAACGATGGCGCTGCAGGGACAGCTGGCGTATTACCTGCGCCCGTCATATCATCCGCTGCTGCTGGCGGCGACGGGGCTGCTGGTGCTGGTAGTGCTGGGCGCCGACCGCACGGCGGGTGCGGCGGTGCGCTGGCGGGTGCTGGTGCTCCTGGTGCCGGTGCTGCTGGGGTTTCTGCTGCCGCGCGATCCGCTGACCTCGCGCAGCCGCAGCAGCGAGGAGATCGAACGCAGCGTGCTGGCGGCGCGGTTTCTGCCGGCCGACGAACTGGCGGCGCGGCTGGCGCAGCATCAGCGGACCGATCGGGAAGTGCCGCTCTACCTGCTGCATCAGGCCATGAATCATCCCGACGCGCGTTTCGACGGAATGCCGCTGGTGACGACGGGGTGGCTGCTCAAACGGGCCAGCGGCAAAAAATTGCTGCTGCGCTACGTGATCGTCTGCTGTGCGGCCGATGCGCGACTGCTGGCGGTTGAATTGCCGGCAACGCTCGCGCTGGATGATATGCCGGACGATTCCTGGCTGAGAATTACCGGCAAACTTGGTGCTTTAACCTCCGCCGGACGGCAACTGCAGGTTGAAAATTTCACGAGTATTCCAGTCCCCAAAGACCCATATTGCTATCAAAACCGCTAAAGTACGAACACTTTGGTAATATTGGAAATAAAAACAATATTTTCTGGCGGAAAAGAGTGTAAAAAAAGGTACATTCAATTGACTTTCAAGGGTTATCATGGTAAATTTTCTATGGATGACAGCGAGAGAAAACAGGCAACTGAGGGCGGGGTGCTGATGGCATAACGCTTGTCAGAAAGCATACGATATGTAGCGATATATGCCATACCACCGAAGATGAGCAGCAGCGCAGTGGGATGGCATTTGTTTTCGGGGCAGAGAGCGCTGCAACCGCAGGAGAGGGAGCGTGCCGCGATGGTGAGGCAGGGCCACCGCCAGCGATACGGGACTCGCGGCCAGGCGCTGGTTGAACTGGCGGTGGTGATGGTGTTGCTCATCATGATGCTGGTGGGCGCGGTCGAAGTCGGTTTTGCCTACAACAACTACATGCTGGCCAAGAAGGCGGTCTATTCCGGGACGCTGATGGGCGCCTACGGCGGATCGGACAATGACATCAAGTATGCGGTGCTGCAGGGGTGCGAGGGGATGATCGCCACCAACTTTCTCACCTATTCCCTGGCGGACACCGGCATCGAAATCCTGCCGAGCGAGTCCGAGCGCAGCAGTTCCATCATCGAATATGACGCAGGCGGGATCGTCAAGCATCGCGATATCGGCGTGCGCATGCATTATGTCATGGGCATGCTGCTGCCGCTGAGCAGCGTGGTCTACACCTATGAAGTCCCGGTCACGGTGATTATGCCCATGGTGAAGGCGTACGACCGGGTGACCGCCGCGACCGGGAACACGAAGATTCCCGTCTGCATTGACGACGGGGTGGCGCTGGTGTACGGCAACAGCTATACCTTCACCTACGGCGGCAGCGATGACGGCAAATACTGCTGCCTGGCGCTGGGCGGCAGCGGGGCGAATATGTTCGCCGACGGCATGACCAACGGCTATATCGGCGACGAGACCGCCGGCGACTGGGTGCCCACGGAACCGGGCGACAATGCGACGCTGCTGCAGGAAGGCGTGGCCTACCGGCTGGCGGGGCATACGGCGCACACCTATGCCAACTACAGCACGCAGTGCGCCGGATGCCCGAAACTGGTGATCATGCCGGTGGCGGACCTGGATAACGTGGTGGGCAAGACCACGGTGCAGATCACCCGCCTGGCGCGGTTCATGGTGACCGGGGCGTCGGGTTCGGGTGAGCAGAGCAGCATTACTGCCACCTTCATCGACTATGTGGCGTAGGGAGGCGGCCATGACCAGCGGCGGACGGGACCGGCGGCGGACGAACGGCCAGTACATGGTGGAATTCGCCATGGCGATCGTCATCTTTGTCCTGGTCTTCGTGGCCTTCGCGGAACTGTGCATTGCGGTGTACAACTACCGGCTGATGAACAATGCGGCGTTGAATGCGGCGCGGCTGGGGGTTAAGGGCGGCACGGACGCCGAGATGAAATGGCAGATCCTGCGCCAGGCGTATGATCTCTACCCGACGGCGTTCCTCATGCTGAGCCTCGGGGACGGGGTGACGATCACCCCGCCGTACGGCGACCGCATGCAGGGGACCCGCCTGGAAGTGCAGGTTGACCTGAAGCAGGGGATCGTGATCGCGGGCGGGTATGTCGAGCTGCTGGAACTGCCGGTGCACATCACCATGCCGATGTCCTGCGATGTGTATTGCGACACCGACAACGACGGGCAGGGCGACCTGACCGACAGCGATGACGATGGCGACGGGATCGCCGATGCGACCGAGTTGAGCAACGGCACGGATCCCAAAAGTGCGGCCTCGCATTGAGCGGCGGGCGGCGGGAGGGATAGCACCATGCGCATGGTCTGGTGGGCGCTGCTGAGCATCGGAGCCTTTCTGGTCGTGGCGGGGGGCGGGCTGGCCCTTTGGGTGATGGTCAACGGGGATGATGCCGCTGAAGCGGCGGTCGCGCCGGCGCCCGGTGCGGCCGCGCCGCGCCCGGCGGCCGCAGCCGCGGCCGCACCCGTCGCGGAAATCCCGCTCATGCCCACCCCGCAGCTGGCGCCGGCGGAAATCGTGCTGCTCGAGGCCGAAGGCGACCGGCAGCAGGCGGCCGGCCAGTACAATGATGCGCTGCGCACCTACACGCGCGAACTGGAGGGGGTCAGCGGCAGCCAGGAGCATCGCCTGCGGGTGACGCTGAAGCTGGCGCGCATCTATGAGCAGTATCACTGCCTCGCCAAGGCGGAAGAGCTGTATCTGCGCGCGCTGCAGGACGATCCGAACAATGTGGAGGCGCTGTACAGCACGGCGGCGGCGCACGACAAGCCCGGCAGCACGGACATTACCGAGGTGCGGCTGGCGCTGGACCGCTACCGGGCGGTGGCTCAGCGGGACCTCTCCTACCGGGACGCGGGCGCGCGCATCACGGCGCTCGAGAGCCGGCTGGCGGAACTGCTGGCGATCAAGGCGGCCAATGACCGGGACCATGAGGCTCCGACGGCAATAGACAGCTTGACGCGGTAAAAACCGG
>CAZFBR010000234.1:0-5164 GCA_964517215.1 uncultured bacterium | reverse complement strand
TGGACGAATGATGTGTAGGGATTGCAGCTGAAACCGCGATAATGGCCGAGAAAGCGTTGTGCATGCTGGCGTTAGATCGACATGTCATATCTTTGTTCGAAAGGATGGTAACACACCGGACGAGTGATTGTCCACGGTGGCCGACTGCTTGCTACAGCCTGACCGTCCGGGCGGCGGCGAAGGCATTTCCCTGAAAGCCAGGACGGCTGTGGCACTGGCGGCAGCAGGGGAGGGTTGGCCGCGACTGGCGGACGCGCCGGCGGAATTGCCGGTACGCCGGGCTGTTCCACAGGACGGCGAGCGGGGTATCGCCCAGGGAACCGAGCTGGGGAACGCCGAAATACTCGTAGCAGCAGGGGATCACCTGCAGGTTTGATTTGACGACGGGGATTGACCAGAGCCAGAAACAGGAGTGCGGCCCGCGGGTGGCAGCCGTTGCGGACGGGGGGGCGGACTCCGGCGTGGTGTCGGTCGACAGCTGGGCAAGCGCCTGCCGGGTCTCGAAGCGGTCGACGCCGAGTCCGGTGTAGAAGGCGCGCGCCGGTTTGATGTCCGTCGCATTGGCCGGACTGCCGGTGACCAGATAGCGCATGGTGACGACCGGCAACCGCGCGCCGGCCGCGCGGCGGGCGGCGAGGAGTTCCTGCACGCGCGCCTGCACCGTCGCCAGCTCACCGTTGCGATGGTATTCCGCGTAGGTGGCCTGGCTGTGGCCGGAGATGGAAAAAATGACGGTATGGCAGCGGCTGCGGACAAGGGCGTCCGCCCAGCCGGGCCAGTGACGGAAGTTGCCGTTGGTGCTGACAATAACTGCCAGCCTGCGGGCGGCGGCATACGCGATGCAGGCCGGCAGCTCCGGATGCAGGAATGGCTCGCCGGCGAGATAGAGCAGCAACGCCACCGCCCCGGGGGCGGCCTCGTCGACGATCCGGCGGAAATCGGCGGTGGCGAGGAAGGTGCGCTGTTTCGACACGACCAGATTGTAGCCGCAGCCGGGGCAGTTGAGGTTGCAGGCGTCGGTCGGTTCGACCACCAGCGCGGCGGGGAGCGGTCCGGCGATATCGCCGCCGGCCAGCGCCCGTCCGGCCGCGCGCAGGAGATAGCCGCATTTGGCCAGGGTCAGGTATCCCTCGCGCACGAACGACAGGGCATAGGCCAGCGGCAGGCAGCGGCGGAAGAGCATCAGGAAAGCTGGCGCAGGGCGCGGGCCGGCACGTCGGCATAGACGGCATTGCCGGGCAACGATTGCGGCACAACGGCGCCGGCGGCCACGACGGTCAGTTCGCCACAGGTGACGCCGGGCAGGATGACGCAGCCCGTGCCGAGAAAGGAACCGGCAGCAACGGTGACCCCGGCGTCGACGTGGGGCAGGCGGGCCTGTAGCGGATGATCGGCATACCCGACATTGCAGTGGGTGGCGATGTTCACGCGTGCCGCCAGCGTGACATTGTCCGCGAGGACGACCGGATTGGCGAGATCGAACAGGCACTCGGGACCGACATAGACATTGTTGCCGATGGACAGATGGCGGAAGCCGGCGACGTACAGGTTGTAGAAGGTCGACGGTTCGATCACCACGTTGGCGCCGATGCGGGCGCCGCAGCAGCGCAGCAGGGCGACCTGCAGCGGCGAAACGAGCAGGGCGCGGTAGACGAGCATGATGATACGGTAGCAGGCGTAACGCAGCAGCCGGTCCCACGGGACTTCGGCGCGGACTTTCTTCATGGCAGGGTTATAGGTTGTTTGCCGGCACTGCGTCAAGTGGTTTGGCGCGGCGCACGAGCACGAAGCGCGAAACGTCGCTGACGGCAAAGCGCGGGTCGCTGCGCCAGGGTTCCGCGTAACGGCGGAAACCGTGATAGAGGAGCAGCAGCCGGTCACCGGCCGGTGTCGTCGTCAGCCAGACGGCCGGATCGCCGACCGTGATGACCGGGAGTGTGCCGGCGTAATAACGGAAAACATGGGGCGGTTCGCCCGGCATCCCAACGGTGACGCCGCGGCTGACGGCATCGCCGGCGGTTGCGGCCAGTGTTCGCCAGTCCTCTTTGCCGAATCGCGGATCGGTGCGGTAGTGCCAGATGCCGATGCCGTTAAAGATGAGCGTGATGAGCAGGGCGATGCGGGTCGCGGGGTGCGGTGCAGCACCGGCGCACAGCAACAGCAGCGCCGGCAGGGCGATGATGAAATAGCGCGGCAGCACCGCGACGAAACCGAGCGTGCCGGCCAGCAGGGTGACGGCAGCGGGGAACAACGACAGCATGAGCAGAAAGCGGTGCTGCGGGACCAGCAGGCCGCGCCAGAACAGGCAACCGGCGGCGAACAGCGCAACCGGCAGGCCGATCAGAGTGAACAGCGGCAGATGCTGGCGGGAAAAGGTGGTGGCGCCGAACAGCGCCTGCAACAGCGCCAGCAGCACGTCGGGCAGGCGCTGCACGGGCGCGCCAGCGACCCCGGCCGTGCCATAGCGGACGACCGTGGCACCGTAGGCGACGCCCAGCGGCAGGAGCGCCAGAACGCCCGTCAGCACGGTGAGAACCAGCCGTTGCCGCGTCAGCAGGTCGGGACGGAACCAGAACCAGAGCACGGCGCTGCCGGCCAGCACCAGCATATACGGATGGGTATAGCAGCCGGCGACAGCGGCAACGAAGGCGAGCGGCAGCATGCCGCGCGGCCGGCCGGCGGTCAGGCGCAGGACTGCGGTGACCAGCAGGGTGGCACAAAGGAAGAGCAGCGAATACATGCGGGCATCCTGGTCATGCCAGTAGAGCAGCGGATGGGTGCCGGCGAGCAGGAGCACGGTGCGCCGGGCGGCTGGCGTCGGCAGCGGGCAGGCGAAGGTGAGAATGGCAAGAGCGGCGAGACCGCAGATGAGCGCCGGCAGGCGCAGCGCGAGCTCCGCCGGCCAGCCGGGACCTGTCCGGAGCGCGGCGGCTTCGACGGCGGTCCAGAGCGGCGTGGTTCCCTGCGGATGCAGGAGATCGCCGGCCATGGCGTCGTGCCAGGTATGCCCCTCATCGATCCAGAAACTCTGCGCGCCCAGCCCACATGCCTTGACGACGGCAAGTGTGCAAAAAAGCAGGAGAAGTGCAAGTGTACGGTGGGCCATTAAGCATTCAAAAAAAAGGCAGCCCCGCAACCGGCGGGACTGCCCTGCATTCATCCGGCTAAATCTTGCACAATTTGCTGCGGTCGATGGGGCCGGTGGTGCGGATGAACGGCCGCCGTTCCTTCTTGTTGAGCGCGCGCCAGACGTCCTCCTGGCTGATGGGCATGGCCACCAGATCGGCGCCGACGGCGTTCTGGATCGCGTTGCCGACCCCGGCGCAGATGGCGATCATCGGATGCTCGCCGCAGCCGCGCGCGCCGTACGGACCATCGAGCTGCGGGGTCTCCACCGCCATGCCGACAATCTCCGGCAGGTCCATCGAGGTGAGGATCTTGTTGTCGGTGAATGAGGGATTGAGCAGCACCCCCTGCTCATTGTAGAGGTAGCCCTCGCACAGCGCGGTGCCCAGCCCCTGCAGCACGCCGCCGACGACCTGGCCGCGCAGCGTCTTGGGGTTGATCACCCGCCCGATATCGAAGCAGGAGGCGATCTTGGTCACGTTGAACGCGCCCGTCTTCGGGTTGACCTCGGTGATGATGCCGTGCGCGCCGTAGGTCCAGTCGAGGGCTGGATTCCCCTGCCCGGTCTCCTTGTCGAGATAGGAGAGGCCCTGGGCGATGTAGCGCCCGACACCGATGAGCGGCTCGCCGATGCCGTTGCCGTTGGGGAAGGAGTAGCCGATGGCGATCTCGGAGAACTTCACCGACTGGCTGCGATGGTGCTTGACAAAAATCTTCTCGTGGTCGTTGTCGAGGTCGACGGGATTGGCGCGCAGGATCTGCCCGGCCACCGCGTAGGCGCGGGTGAGCAGGTCGTCGGCGGCGAGGATGGCCGTATTGCCGGACAGGATGAGGCCCTTGGAGGCGACGGTCTGCCAGTCATACGGTTCCTTCTCGGTGTCGCTGTCAATGGAGACCTTGACCTGGTCGAACCGGAATTTCAGCCGTTCGGCAATCATCTGCGCGATCACTGTGTACGCGCCCTGCCCGATCTCCGACAGGGCGATGTTGGTGGTGACCGAGCCGTTCTCGTTCATCTTGAGCACGACCGCGGTGGCGGTGAAGGAGGGCATGGCGGGCGCCTTGTGCAGGCAGACCACCGACTTGCCGATTTTCATGCCGGTTTTTTTCTCGCGGGCCTTCTCGGCCCGCGTCAGCCCGCCGTACTTGATTTCCTTCGCCACCGCGTTCATGCACTTGGTGACGTTGCCCGTGTTCGCGGTGATATGCTCACCGGTGAGGGTGACGCTCCCCGGCTTGAGCGCGTTCTGGCGGCGGAATTCGAGCGGGTCCATCTTGATTGTGCGCGCGCACAGGTCCATATGCCGCTCAATGCCCCACGAGAACTCGACGTGGCCGAACCCGCGGTAGGCGGTGCCGTAGGGCTTGTTGGTGTAGATGGTGTACGCGTCGAGCCACGCATTGGGGATCTCGTACGGGCCGGCGCCCGAATAGCCCGAAGCGCGGGTGACGTTGACCGCATAGTCCGCGTACGCGCCCGAATCCCAGTACATGGTCATCTGCTGGGCGGTGATTTTTCCCGCTTTGGTGAACCCGGTTTTGATCTTGTAGGTCAGGCCGCTGCGGCACGGCAGCAGCGAAAACTCCTCCTCGCGCGACGCGGTGAGGCGGACCGGGCGGCCGCCCGCCTTGCGCGACAGGCAGCAGGCCAGCGGCTCCAGCCCGATCCCCGCCTTGCCCCCAAAGCCGCCGCCGACGAACGGGATATGCACCCGCACGTCCTGATGCGGCAGCCGGAAGGAGTAGGAAAGCAGGTTGCGGACGGTGAACGGCGACTGTGCCGAGGTCCAGATTTCCAGCTTGTTGTTGGTTCCCCACTGGGCGATGGCGCAATGCGTCTCCATCGGCACATGCTGCACGTTGGGATTGTGGTATTCGCGCTCAACGATATGGTCGGCCTGCTTAAACCCCTTCTTGATGTCGCCCTTGCGCAACTTGGTGTGGTTGGCGATGTTCGTGCCCGGGACGGGCGTGAATGCCGCGGCGACGTAGGAATATGACTTGAGGTCGGGATGCACCAGCGGCGCCTTCTTGTCCA
>CAZFBR010000233.1:0-5205 GCA_964517215.1 uncultured bacterium | reverse complement strand
AGAACGACCCGTCGTAGTTATTCAGAACAGGCCGTCGTAGTTTTCAGAATCCGCAGCTGGCGCAGAAACAACAGTGCCCGCTGGACGCCCAGCGGTATGCCGGAGGAGGAAAAATATCCGATGATGCGCGACGCGGAGAAAACGATCGGGAGTATTATCGACAAGGTTTCGGTGTCGATTATTGGCTCTGTCGACGAGAACGATTTTCCGAATGCCAAGGCCATGCTCCCGCCCCGGAAGCGCGAGGGCATCAGGCACATCTATTTCACGACCAACACCTCCTCGATGCGAGTTAAGCAATATGCCGCCAATCCGAAAGCCTGCGTATATTTCTTTGACCACAGGTTCTTCACGGGAGTCATGCTCAAGGGGACCATGGCGGTTCTCCAAGACCAAAAGTCAAAACAAATGATCTGGCAGGATGGCGATGAGATGTATTACGCCAAAGGCGTAACGGATCCTGATTATTGCGTCTTGAAATTCACCGCACACAGCGGCCGGTATTACCGTGATTTCAAATCCGAAAACTTTGCCGTCGAATGACAGCGCATGACCTGTCGTTACCGGCGACGTTGCCCACACACAAACCGCGTGGCCAACGCGTTTGAACGCGTTTGTTGGCATCGCAAACAAATTGACATATAATGTGATTCGGTGTGTATGTTGCGTTCGTGTTCGACGGAGGGAATGATGCGGCGCATACTCATGTGCATGGGAATCGGACTGATGATTGCCGGGGCCGCTTTCTGGTATGGACGGGATGTCGGGTCGGACAGAGCCGTCAAGCAGCGCATCACCCGGGATATGATGCAGCACCACCAGTTGCTTGAACTCGACCGGACGTTCCTTGCGCGCATGGGCGTCCAGCCCAATGCATTGGTTTCCGGCCGGTATCTCTTCGCAAAGACACTGGCGGGTGAGACCACCAGCGTTACCCCGGTGGAAATCACCGTCACAGAAGGTCAGCTGCGCATCGTGTCCGGGATCACGGCGGGGAATTTCAATCAAACCGGCAATGTCGTGACTTGGCAATATGTTGGGAATGAAATGCCGGTTGCCCAATACATCGGCGTGATCGATGGCGCGGAATTGTGGGGCCGGATATATGTGGAGCCCGGGCAGGGATGGCATGAAGGGGTACCGCCCAATTACGGTGTCTGGCAGCTGCACCGGTGCTTTGATACCGGGGTCGACCTGCCTGATGCAGCCGTACGATAATACCGGAAAGATAACGAGCGGCATGAACCGGGTGAATGGTATGCTGCGCTTGTTCTGCATGGTGACGGTGCTCGTTCTGATGCTGTCCGGGGTCACTATGCCGGCATATGCGACCTCACAAAGACCTGACTACATCATCTACCATGACAGCGAGTACCTGGTCCCGGTTGGTCTGTTTGTTCCGTCATTGCTGGAAATATTCTATCTCACTCATCCGGAGCATCCCTACCCGGTATTCAAAGAATTCGGCACGTCGACGGCATGTAATCGAAGCCATATCGCCACCTGGGAAATCACCGACGGGCGTTTCTACCTGCAAAAACTGGAATATCGGATCGGCTATGCTCCATGGTATGCACCAATGGCCATTCCCGATGAAATCGAGCGGATGCGCGGGCAGAATGGCAAGATCCCAATGGACTGGTTTAGCGGATATGTGACGATCCGCCCCCTGCCCGGGCGCAGCTTTCCGGTGCGTGCCGGAGCAGGTCATTATGATTTCGTGATCGTCAAGATTGTGCACGGGCGGGTCGTTCGCGAGGAAACATACTGCGATGATCGCTGGCGATTCGCGGACGCCGATGATTCCCTGCACAGCGAATGCATGGCGTGGATGAGAACAGTATACAAGGTGAAGGAAAGAAAACTCCCGATTTCGGCGTTGTCTTCGCTGGCGCCCGAGGTACCGCGCGTGCGACGGGTATGGATATTTGGCGGATTGCTTGCTGCTGGCGTATTGCTGCTCGGTGTGGCGATCGGATTGTGGCGAATAAAGCGAACAGGGAAAAGATAACACCGCCAGGTAAGCAGCCGGTCGAAGGTTCATGCGGTGCATTTGGGCGACGCTTTGACCACATACACAACTGCGGGGTTGCGGTCTTTCCTGGAGCTGACCCCGTATTCATGTTTGTGCAGCAATGACTGCAGCGGCAGAGTTATGCTTGTGGCAACCGTTGCCAAACACCGGCCGATATCATGCCACTGTGAACACAGTAACCTGCGTACGGTCCGAAGGGTAGGATAGCCAAGGTTAACTTATGGCAGCGTACCTGCAATAGGTTGACGCGGGCGCGCGGGGGAGGTACATTACCTCCATCCATTTCTGCGGAGGCGGTCATGCTCGAAATCACCATCAGGCACGAACAAAATATCGACATTATCACGCTCAACGGCCGGCTGGACGGTCTGGGTGCGGTGCGGCTGGATGAAGCCGCCGGCGCGCTCCCCGCTGACGCCACCTGGGCGGCAGTTGATTTCACCGGCGTGGAATTCGTGTCGAGCGCCGGCCTGCGCTCATTGCTGAAGCTGCAGAAGCAGCTGGCGGCAAATTCAGGCGGCGCCATTTTCGCCGGTTTGGCTGATGCCACCCGCCAGGTACTGGCCATGAGCGGCATGCTGAAATTCTTCGTGGTGGCCGACACGGTGCCGGCAGCCATCGCCGACGCGGTCCGCCGCCAGCAGGCGCTGGCCGGCCTGACGGAAAAGACCGTCAGCGGCCGCCGCTATGCGGTCAGTCGTGTGGCCGGCGCCAGTTCGCTGCTTGACGTCTGGACCGGCGGCGACGGCCTCATCCGCACCAATCTGGCGGAACTGGAACTGGCTTTCGGCATCGGCGGATTCGGCAGCAGCAGCGCCCAGGCCGATACGGCGCTTGGCGCGTTCCTCACCATCGGCCGCGCCGCGGGCGTCATTCCCGCCGACGGCCACTGCATCCCCGACTTCGTCATCACCCCGCAGCCCGAAGCAAGCGAGCTGTTCGTCCGGCGCGGCATCGGCATCAGCGGCACCCCCGCCCTGACCATGGAAGTGGCCGCCGGTGCGCCCTTTTCGCTGGCGGAACTGCTGGCGGACTGCCGCACCCTGGCGAAGGAGTGCGCCAGTGCAGACGGCCCTGCACTCGGCTTCGCCGTCTATGCGCCGGGCGCCGATTACCGCGGCGCGCATTACGCCACTGCTGCCGACCTGGCCGCCGGCACGACGGTCAGTTCGGTCAGGAACGTCCCGGGTATTTTCTTTGTGGGCGTGGCTGCCGACCCGAAGCGCTGCACCGGCGATTTCGCCGCCGCCCAGGGCGCTCTGGCCGCCGACGGTACGCTGGCCGGCCATGCCTTTGCCCTGGCGAACGCCGCGCCGCTGTCGGAATCGTCGGCCGAGCTGAACGACATGCTGACCGCACTCGCTTCGCTCGACCAGCTCACCGGCGTGAGTGTGGCCCAGGCGGACAGCACCCTGACCGCGGCGCGGATCTGGCTGTTCACCCCCGCGGCAGCGCGCGCCAGCGTGGAGAAGCAGGTGAAATTGGAAGTTCCCGACGAGAAGAACTTCCGCGAGGAATGGGCGGTCCTGACCCGGCGCATCTACCACGACTGCGGGCGGGTGGTCCTGACCCGGCTGAGCGGCGGGTTCACCTCGCAGACCTTCCGCGCCGCCAGCTTCGACCGTAGCGGTCGAGCGCAGCTCCCGACGGTGCTCAAGATCGGCCCGCGGGCGGTTACTGATCGCGAGGTCGTCGCCTACCGCGCCTGCGTGGAAAAATACATCCTCAACAACAGCACCACCATCATGGGCGAAGCGGGGTGCGGCGAGTGGGCGGGGCTGCGCTACAATTTCGTCGGCGTCACCGGCGCGGACAGCAAGCTGATCTGGTTCGAGGACTATTACCGCACCGCCTCCGTGGACAAGATCACCGCCATCCTCGACCGGTTCTTCACCGATATCATGAAACCGTGGTACGGCCAGCCCAAACTGGAGAATATCGCGCTCTATGCCATGCACGATCCCGCGCGGCTCTTCTTCAAGGAGATTGTTGCCGATGCGAAGAAGGAGCTGGGCATCGACGCCGATGTGCCGACCATCGACTGTCCCGCGCTCGGTCGCGCGCTGCCCAATCCGTTCCACTTCTACAAGCACGAATACCCGAAACGCCAGGCCAAACAGCGGCAGTGGTACACCGGCATCATCCACGGCGACCTCAACCTGAAGAACATCCTTATCGACGAGCGCGAGAACCTGTATATCATCGACTTCTCCGAATGCCGGCCGGCCAACATCACCAGCGACTTCGCGCGGCTGGAACCGATCGTCATGATCGAACTGACCAAGCTCGACACCGACGAGGAACTGGCGCAGCTGCTGGAGGTCGAGCAGGGCTTTGCCGCCACGAGCACCCTGGGCGAGCAGCCGCAGCTGAACTATCGCGGCAGCGATCCGATGGTGGCCAAGGCGCACGCCACCGTCTGCCGCATGCGGCGCTATGCGGACCAGTGCACGGTCTTCGAGACGGATATCATCCCGTATCTGCTGGCGGTGCTCGAATGGACGCTGCCGGTGGTGTCGTATTACAGCGTCGCCGGGCGGCGCAAGCAGCTGGCCATGTACCGCGCGGCGCTCATCGTTGAGCAGCTGCAGCGGCTGGAACGGAAATGATCCTCGCGCCGCTGGCACAGGCAAACGATTACGCGGCGCTGCATCCGCACTTCGCCGCCGCCTTCGCCTTCCTGCGCCGCACGGATCTGGCACAGCTGCCGGACGGCCGGCAGGAGATTGCCGGCGACGACGTTTATGCCATGGTCAGCCGCTACACTCCGAAGCCGCCGGCAGACGACCTGCGCTGGGAAGCGCACCGGCGGTATATCGATGTGCAGTATGCGGTTGCCGGCAGCGAACTGATCGGCTGGTCGCCGCTGGCGGTAGTGCGCGAAACAGTTGCCTACGATGCGGCCGGCGATTGCGCATTCTACTCGGGGCCCGGCTGCCGGCTGCCGCTGGCGGCGGGCCGGTTCGCGATATTCTTTCCGGCTGACGCCCACGCGCCCGGCCTGGCGGACGGCAGCGGTGCGGCCATGCTGAAAATCGTCGTCAAAGTGCGCTGCCAATAGCCTGATGCCGGGGTTCGTTCCGGACCCGGCCAAATCGCCCGTCGCAGCGAAAACAGCCGCGCCTGACTGCCGGCGAATCCTGCCGCAGCGACCGGCCAGCCGAAGCGGG
>CAZFBR010000232.1:0-5206 GCA_964517215.1 uncultured bacterium | reverse complement strand
TCCTCCATGGCCGCCAGCAGCGTCCGCCCGATTCCGCGCCCCTGATAGTAGGGATGCGTGGTCAGGCGCCCGATGAAGCCGGTATCGAGGCCCGGATCGCGCCGGCCGCGGATGGCGCCGATGATCTTGCCGTCCATGACCGCCTTGATGAAATGGTAGCGTCCGAAATCGGCCTGCAGCTCGGGCAGGGTCTGGCGCAGGGGCGACAGGGTCGGATCGTTGTAGAGCTCGGCCATGGTGCGATAGACGATCTTCTGCAGGGCGAGGATGTCCGCGGCGTCGGCAAGCGTGGCGTCATGCAGGGCGACCTGGCCCGCCCCGGTCATGCTCCGTTCCATGCGCGCGCGCTTGTCCTCGAGCACGGCCAGCGCCTGCACCACGCCGTCGATCAGCGCCTCGGGACGCACCGCGCAGCCGGGGATGTAGACGTCGACGGGGATGACCCGGTCGACGCTGCCGACCATGTTGGGCGCGCCGCGGAAGATGCCGCAGGAGGTGGCGCAGGTCCCCGCCGCCAGCACCACCTTGGGTTCGGGCAGTTCGTGGTAGAGGTTTTTCAGCACCTGGCTGGCGGCCGCATTGACGCCGCCGGTCACCAGGAGAATGTCCGCATGCTTGGGGTTGCCGGTGTTGACGATGCCGAAGCGTTCGAGATCGAAGCGCGGCATGAGCGCGGCCAGCACCTCGATATCGCAGCCGTTGCACGAGGCGGCATTGTAGTGCATCAGCCAGGGGGACCGGCGCATCGGGCTGCTCATCGCGTCACCGCCAGCCAGAGGATGTTGCCCATGCCCAGCACCAGCGCCGCCAGCCAGCAGACCCCGAGCGTGACCGGCCAGGTGAGCCGCGGCGTGGCGTTGTCGATGAGGACGACCAGCCCGTAGACCGCGGCGGTGCCGGCAATCGCCAGCCAGGGCATGGCGATGAAGAAGAGCGCAGCGAGTCCGAGCACCAGCGTGGTCTCATACCAGTGCGCGACCTCGGTATAGGCGAGCGCGCGCCCGGAAAACTCGGTGAAGGTCCCGCGCACCAGCTCCTGATGCGCGTGGTGCGAGGCCGCCAGGTCGAACGGCGACTTGCGGAATTTGAGCGGCAGAATGATGAGGAAGCCGAGGAAGATGCCCGGCAGCTGCGGCAGCAGCAGCGGGGCGTGCAGCAGGTCGGCGACGCTGAAACTGCCGCCGGCGAGGTACATGCCGACCACAGTGAGCAGCAGCATCGGCTCGTAGGCGGCCATCTGCAGCAGCTCGCGGCGCGAGCCGACGAAGCTGTAGGGCGAGCTCGCCTTGCAGGCGCCGAGCACGAGGAAGATATTGGCCAGGGTCAGCGCAAAGACGACCAGCAGCAGATCGCCGCCGGTGAAGAAGAGCGCGCCGGTGAACAGGGTGAAGACCAGATAGAAGGCGATATAGAAATTCTGCGAGCGGCGGACGACGATCGGTTCCTTGTGCCACAGCTTGACGGCATCGCAGAAGGGCTGCAGCAGCGGGGGCCCGATGCGTCCCTGCAATCGCGCGGTGAGAATGCGGTCAAACCCGCCGATCAGCCCGCCGGCGAGGGGGGCCAGCAGCAGGTAGAGCGCCAGCGCCAGCAGGATCATGCCCGTGCTCACAGTCCGCGCACCCCGACGATGAGCATGAGTGCAATGACCGCGGCGGCGAGGTAATTGCCGTGGCGCATGAGGAAGGCGCCGTCAAAACAGGTGGCCAGCCGGTAATTGCCCAGTTCCGGGAGGTGCACGAGGTTCATGGCGCCGCGGTAGGAGATGCCGTCCGGTCCGTTGCCGCCGCACAGGTAGGGATCCTTGACTTCGACCCGCCGCCCGTAATTGATGAAACTCAGCGGAAAGAGGCAGGCAAGCCCGAGCATGATGGTCATGATGATGATGTTGCCGCGGCTCATCGACACCGCGGCGCCGTAGATCTCCCGGACGTAGGGTTCGACGAACCACGAGGAGACGAAGGGGAAGCCCGCGCAGAGCGCGATGGTGAGCACCGCGAGCGTGCCCAGCGGCAGCCACTCGACCAGACCCGGCGTTTCATCGATCTCCTGCTCGTTGCCGTGGACCTCGAGCAGCTTGCCCATCCACTGCACCCAGAAGACCAGCGTGGCGGCGCTGCCGAAGACAATGAAGCCCGCGAAGATCGGGTTGGCGTCAACCACCGCCTTGAGCACCGCCCATTTGCTGACCAGCATGCCGAACGGGGCGAGGAACATCCCCGCCATGCCGATCTGCATGAGGATCGAGGTGCGCGGCATGGTGACCACGAGCCCGGCCTGCGCGGCGATCTCCTTGCTGTGGAACGCGCGTTCGCAGCGCCCGACGGTGCAGAAGAGCAGGGCCTTGGCCACGGCGTGGAAGATGATGAGCAGGACACCCGCCCACAGCGCTTCGCCCGAGCCGATCCCGCCGCAGAGGACGATCAGCCCGAGGTTGGCCACGGTGGAGAGGGCGAGCACGCGCTTGGCGTTCCCCTCACCCACCGCCATGAGCGAGGCGAGGACGAAGGTGACCGCCCCGACGATGGCCAGCAGCACCCCGCCGAGCGTCCCCGCGAGCAGCGGGGCGAGGCGCAGGACGAGATAGACGCCCGCCTTGACCATGGTGCTGGCGTGCAGCAGGGCCGATACCGAGGTGGGGGCGACCATGGCGCCGAGCAGCCAGCTGCTGAAGGGGAACTGCGCCGATTTGGTCAGTGCGGCGAGGCAGAGCAGCAGCGCCGGCGCGAGGGTAAGCGACATGCCGGCGGCGTGCTGCACGGAAAAGCGGCTTTCAATCAGCGCGTGCAGGGTGGTGATGCCGAGCAGCTTGAGCCAGACCATGCCGGCCGCGAAGCAGAGTCCGCCGAACAGGTTGATGGTCAGCGCGCGGAAGGCGTTGGCCCGCGATTCCGCATCGTCACGATAGCCGATGAGCAGAAACGAGCAGACGGTGGTGATCTCCCAGCCGAGGTAGAGCCAGGGGAGGGTGTCGGCGAGCACAATAACGAACATGGCGGCGAGGAAGATGAAGAGCAGGGCAAAGAAGAGCCGGCTGCGGTCGCGCACGTCGCGGTTGTAGTTATGGTAGTCGCGCATGTAGCCGAGCGCGTACAGGCAGATCAGGCCGCCGCCGATGCCGATGACCTGCACCATGATGACGGTCAGCTTGTCGATATAGAGGTGTTCGAGTGCCGCGGGGACATGCACGGCCTGCAGCAGCCCGGCCTGGAGCAGCAGGAGCAGTGCGGGGAACAGGCGCCGCGCGCGCGCGCAGTACCAGAGGATGAGTACGGCCAGCAGCAGCTCCAGCGCGGTCAGCAGGTGCTCCGCACCGTCGATGCGGTGCGCCAGCCGGGTCAAACTGTCATTGAAATGGACCTGGGCGGTCGCCAGCGCGGTGAGGATGATGACCCCGGCGCCGCCGGCCACCAGCACGGTGCGGCAGCGACCGGCCGGGGCGACGGCAATGAGCAGCGCCGTCACCAGCGGCAGGACAACCAGCAGCAGCGGCAGGGTCATGGCCGCCCGCCGGCGGATACGGCGCCCGCCACACTGCTGGCGGCACGCATGATGCAGGGCAAGGCGGCAAATGAGCAGGACATGGTCCCCGAACTTTCCCAACCATGCCGGCGTCGTCGAACGCGACGGCGGCAGTGATGCGAGTCGCACGGTGCCGCGAACGGCAGCCGGAGGTGGCTCGAAACTGCGGGCGAACCGGCACACACGCGCCACCCGACCGGAAGGGCAACGCTTTTCGGTTCAGTTCCCGTGTTCAATGATTGTAGCTTGCCGGGTGGCAACTTGTCAAATGTCTGCCGGAGTGCTATGATGGGTGCGGGAGGGGGAAACCTGCGCAACTTATTGGCCGGTCGTGCCCTCCAATACCCTAAGGAGATGGTGTATGTTCGATTGGCTGACTCCCGCCGGACCGGCGGCAGCGGGTGCACCGGCAGCCGGTGCGCCGCTGATGACCCAGTATGCAATATTGTTTATCGTGCTGTTCGGGGTGTGGTATGTCATGCTTATCCGCCCGCAGCGCAAGAAGCAGCAGGAGCATCAGCAGCTGCTGATGCAGCTAAAAAAAGGTGACAAAATCGTCACCATCGGCGGCTTGCACGGCGTGGTGCACAGCGTCAAGGAGCAGCGGGTAGTGCTCAAGGTTGACGACAACTGCAAGCTGGAATACAGCCTCAGCGCGGTGGCGCAGGTTAACCCGGAGGCGAAACCGGCCGATAAGGATGACAAGGGAAAATAGTGTGCGGTGTTTTCCGGAAAGGGAGGGATGTCGATCATGACATTCCGTAAACTGGTGCTGGCGCTGGCCCTGCTGAGCATGGCGCTCCCGGTGGCGGCGGCGCCGCGTGATGCGGCGGCGGTGTTCCGCGACGGGCTGAACGCCTATTTCATGGGGGCGATGGACGAGGCGGCCGGGTTCTTCACCCAGGCGGTCGGTCTCCAGGGCAATAATGCGACCTATCACTATTATCTGGGGCGGACGCATGAGCGGCTGAGCCGGCCGGAGCGCGCGCTGGAGGAATACAAGGCGGTGCTGCGCATTGATCCGGCGCATATCCCGGCCCGGGTGGCGCTGGGCAATCTCTACTTCGATCGGAATGCCACGGAACTGGCGATCGAGCAGTACAAAACGCTGATCGAGCGCAGCCCGGACTATCAGCAGGCCTATTACCGGCTGGGCATCCTCTATCTCAACAGCAACCGGTTCGCCGAGGCGGAACAGCAGCTGATCAAGGCCGCGACCATGGAACCGGAAGACCCGAGCCCGCACTATTATCTCGGCCGGACGCATATCAGGCAGGAGCGGCTGCTCGACGCCATCAACCGCCTGACCGAGGTAATTCGCTTCTCTTCCGGGGTGGGCGAGTACTATTACTGGCGGGCCAATGCGCATTACGGGCGCGAGGATTACAACAGCGACAAGGACGGGTACTGGCTCTCGGTGGGTGATTACGCCCGGGCGATCGAACTGGGCTATCAGTCGCCGCAATGCTATTTCATGTTCGGCAATACCATGCTGAACCGCGCGATCTATTATGCCAATGTGCATCGCGACAAGGACGGCCTGGAGACACTGAAGACCGCACTGGTCCAGTTCAAGCGGGTGATTACGCTCGATCCGAATGCGTCGAATGCGTTCAACAACCTGGGGCTGACCTATTTCGCCCTGAAGCGCTACGACGAGGCGGCCAGCGCCTACCAGCGCGCC
>CAZFBR010000231.1:0-5242 GCA_964517215.1 uncultured bacterium | reverse complement strand
TAATGACCAGCCGTTCAATCAGGTTTTCCAATTCGCGCACATTGCCCAGCCAGTCGTGCGCCTGCAGACGGGCCAGGGCGGCAGGCGCCAGCCGTTTCCGTTCGCACTCGTTTTCCGCGCAGCTCCGATCGAGAAAGAATTCCGTCAACGCCGGAATATCCTCTTTGCGGGCGCGCAGCGGCGGCAGGCAGATGGGTACCACCTGCAGGCGGTAGTACAGGTCTTCGCGAAACTGCCGGGCATTCACCGCCGCTTCCAGGTCGCGGTTGGTCACGGCGATGACCCGGGCCAGCGCCGGCTGCGACTGGTTGCTCCCCAGCGGCTCGAACAGGCGTTCCTGCAGCACCCGCAGCAGCTTCGCCTGCAGGGTCAGCGGCAGTTCGCCGATCTCATCGAGCAGGATCGTGCCGTCGCCGGCCTCGGCAAAGCGCCCCTTGCGCTCGGTCGTCGCGCCGGTGAACGCCCCGCGCACGTGGCCGAACAGCTCGCTTTCCAGCAGTGTTTCGGGAATCGATGCGCAGTTCACTTCGAGCAGCACCCGGTCGCTGCGCCGGCTGCGGTAATGGATGGCCCGGGCCACCAGACCCTTGCCGGTCCCGCTCTCGCCGCGGACCAGGACCGTGGCCTTCGATTTCGCCACCTTGTCGATCAGCGTCTGCACCGCCCGCATGGCCTCGCTGTCACCGATCAGGTGCGGACCGCCGCTGCTGCGCGCCAGCTGCGTGCGCAGGGCCGCGTTCTCCCGGCGCAGCACCGCGCGTTCCGCCGCATTGCGCACGACCAGGCGGAGCTTTTCCAGGTCGACCGGCTTGGTCAGGTAGTCCTCGATCCCCAGCTTCATCGCCTCGACCGCGCTGGTGATGGTGCCGTAGGCGGTGACCACAATGACCGGCAGCCCGGGATTGCGCTGCCGCGCCTGTTCGACCAGGGTCAGGCCGGACTCGCTCCCCAAACGCAGGTCGGTCACCAGCAGGAAAATCTCCTGCCGCTGCAGCAGCGCCACCGCTTCCGCCAGGCTGTGCGCCGCCAGCGTGCGATGCCCGTCGTCAGCCAACAGTTCGGCAAACGCATCCGCCGTCGCCCGCTCGTCGTCCACAATCAGTACCGCCGGGGTATCAGGTGCCATGGTCAAAGCTCCGTGGTTTGGTCGGGAAAGCGCAGCGTCACGGACGTGCCCTGCCCCGGCCAGCTGTCGAGATGGATCTGCCCGCGATGCGCCTCGACGACTTTCAGGGCAAAGGAGAGGCCCAGGCCCGTGCCGCGTTCCTTGGTCGTGAAGAACGGCTCCCACACGCGCTGCTGCTCCTCGCTGGTCATCCCCGTCCCAGTGTCGCTGAACACCAGTTCCCAGGCGCCGACGCCGCGCTGCGCCTGCACCGTCAGCTGCCCGCCGTGCGGCATCGAATCCAGTGCATTGTTCAGCACATTGAGCACAGCCCGGTAGAGCAGATCGCCGTCATGCAACAGCGGCAGCGGCGCCGTTAGGCCCGCAGTCTGCAGCGCGACCCCGCGCGCGGTGCGAACCGCAGCGGTAAATTCCAGCGCGCGCTGCACCGTCTGCGCCAGATCGGTGGCGCGCAGCTTCACTGCCAGCGGCGCGGCATCGGCAAGGAACCCGCTGACCGCGGCGTTGAGCCGCTCGATCTCGGCATGGATCACCGTCAGCCGCTGATCACAGCGTGCGCGGTCGCCGGCCCGCAGCTCCTTCTTGAGCAGGGCAAGATTGGCATTGAGGCCGTTGAGCGGGTTGCGCACCTCGTGGGCGACTTCCGCCAGCAGCTTGCCCGCGAGGGCGAGTTTCTCCGCGCGCTGCAGTTCCACCTGCATCTGCTGCATGCGGTGCGTGGCCTGTTCCAGGTGTTCCGCCATCGCATTGAATTCCCGCTGCAGGTGCCCGAACTCGTCGTCACCGCCCGCCGGCAGGCGCATGTCCAGCCGGCCGGCGCCCAGCACATCCATCGCCGTCGTCAGCTGCCGCAGCGGCCGGGTCACCCGCCGCGCCAGCAGGACCACGATCAGCAGCGCCAGCGCCAGGCCGGCGGCCGCGTTCACGAGGAGAATGGTAAGCGTGCGCCGGTAGTATTCCGCACTGGCATCCGCGTTCGACGCAGTCATGATCGTGCCCAGCGGGGTTCCGTCATGCCGGCGCAGCGGCAGCAGCACCACCCGGTATTCGGCCTGCTGCGCGCGCACCGAGGTGGTGATCCGCCCCGTCACCGGCAGCAGCGCCTGCACCGGCGCGCGCATGCCGGCGGGCAGGGTCGTGAACGACGAGCCATCGCCGAAGAAAAAGCCCGTCTCCAGGCTGGTCAGCCGCCGGTACGATTCCACCCGCGCCTGGTCAAGATAACGCCCGGTCATCAGCGTGCCGATAATGCCGCCACCGTCGCGAATCGGTGACACCGCGCGCAAGGCAAACCCGTTGATCCCCCCCTCCACGTCGACCGCGATCCGCTCGGCCAGCGCCTGCGCGACGATCGGCGTCGCCTGCTTGTTCTCGCCCCAATCGCCGGGCTTGTGCCCGCGCGCCACCACCACGCCGCGGCTGTCGCCGACCTCCAACAAATCCAGGCCGACCTGCGCGCGCAACGCGGTCAGGCAGGCCAGCAGCGCCGCCCGCGACCCGGTCGCCCGGAACGCGCGCATCTCCGCCGTCAGATCGAGCGCGGCGTTGCGCCGCAGTAACTCGCCCTCTTCCGCCATGAACGCGTCGTTCAGGCCAAGCGCACACTCCTGCAACCGGCGGTCAACCTCGTATTCCAGGCCGGTGCGCAGGTGCTCGCCGCTGTACCACAGCGACAGGATGAGCGGCAGGATGACGACGCTGCCGAAATAGAGTATCAGACGCGAGCGGAAGCTCATGGCCACTTCTGCGGACAGCACCCGCCGGCGGCACCCGCCGGCAGCATGACATTTTCTCCGCGATTCGGATTTAGACGATCCTAACGCTTTTCCCCGTTCCCGTCAAACCCTTCCGGCATGCCGGCCGATGGCAATTCGGCCACTGCTGGCGAGCCGGCTGCTGGCCAAAAACCGCACCGCCCGGGCGGGCGCTGCAACGAAAAAACGCTGTTCAGGCGGCGGTCAGTTCCTGCAGGGCGCTGGCCATGATGTCCGACGAGGCCGCGCGGCGGGTGAGAATGCCGCCGAGCTTCTGCCGGACCTTGGTCAGCGTGTTGTCGATATGCTTCGGGGTCAGTGCCAGTTCCGCCGCAATGACCGTATAAGGCTTGCCGTCGAGGTACGCGCACAGCACCCGGTATTCGCGATCATTCAGGCCGGCCGCCACCGCGCGGCGGATATCCGCCACCGCTTCCGCACGCAATACGCGCATCTCGGGCGTGCAGGCCGTATCCGCAACGTACAATCCGCCCTCGTCGATGGGGAGCGACTGGTTCAGTGCGCCGTGGCGCAGCGCCGCCGCTGCCCGCAGCGCTGAAATGATCTGGCTGCGAATGCAGAGCTGGGCGAAGGTGGCAAACGCCGCGTCACGCTTCGGGTCGAAGTTGCGGATGGCCTTGCAGAAACCGATGCTCCCCTCCTGCCGCAGGTCGTCGGGATCGGCAAAAAACGAGCGAAAACGGTCGGCAACGGTATGGATGAGCAGCTGGTACCGCTTGATCAGCGCACGCTGCGCATGGCGATTACCCTGCTGCGCAGCGACAAGAACAGTAGCGTCATCGAGTGTGCTGTAGCGGACCATCGTTATATCCCTCGTCTGTGCTGCGTCTGGACTGACACCATAAACAGTAAGGAATATTGTACCACAGCTCGCCCGAAAGTCAACACATTTTTGCCAATATTACACAACATCCCAATTAATAGCAACATGTGTAATTATAAACAGTTATTATGTGTGATACGCCGAGTTCACCGTTACATAACGATAGGTAAGGTCGCTGAACCAGACCCGCGTTGACGCCTTGCCGCGATTCAGATTGATCGTGCAGCATATCTTCTTGTCCATAAATAACTTGGCTGGCGCCTTCTGGAACGGCATGCCGTTTTTGACCAGCATAACCTTACCGACTTTGACGGTAACCTTGTCGGCATCCAGCGGGATGCCGCTATAGCCGACTGCGGCAACGATACGCCCCCAATTCGGGTCGCCACCGAACAGCGCGCACTGCAAAAGCTGCGACCGGGCCACGCTCTTGGCCACAATCTTCGCTTCCGTTGCGCTCTTCGCCCCGGTCACGGTGAGTTCCATCATGCGCGAGGCGCCCTCGCCGTCGCGCACCATGGCGACGGCCAGTTCGCGGCAGACCTTTTCCAGCGCGCTGGCGAAGGCCTGTTCATCCCGGGCCGACAGCGCACCGTTGCCCGCCTTTCCCGAGGCCATGACGAACAGCGAATCATTGGTCGACATGTCGCCGTCGACCACAATGGCATTGAACGTCGTCGCCGTCACCCGCGCGGTCAGCTTCTGCAGCGTCGCCTTCGCCACCTTCGCATCGGTGAAGACGTAGGCCAGCATGGTCGCCATATTGGGATGGATCATCCCCGCGCCCTTGGCAAACCCGTACAGCGTCACCTTCTTCCCGCCCAGCCGGCAGGACGCCGCCGCGATTTTCGGGAAGGCATCGGTGGTCATAATGGCGCGCGCCACCCGGTCCCCCTGCGCGGCCGAGAGTCCCGCCGCCAGTTCATCGAGTTTCGCGCTGATCTTCGCCGTCGGCAGGAGATGGCCGATTACCCCCGTGGACGACATCACCGCCTCGCTGCTCCTGATGCCGAGCTTCTGCGCCAGCTGCGCGGTGAGCGTCGCCACCGCCGCGAGTCCGGCCTTGCCGGTGCAGGCGTTGGCATTGCCGCTGTTGACGAGAATGGCGCGCGGGCTGCCGCGTTTGATCATGGCCCGCCCGTGGATCACCGGCGCCGCGCAGAAGCGGTTGGTGGTGAACACCGCCGCCGTGGTGCACCCGTCGGGGGCGTAGATCAGCGCCAGGTCCGTCCCCTTGCTCTTGATCCCCGCCCGCGCGGTCGCGAATACGAATCCCCTGACTGTGGCCATGCTCTTCCTCCGGTATGGCGGCCCCGCCGCCGGCGGACTGCCGCCGCCTCGCCCGGGCGGGAGGCCCGGGCCGCACCATGCAAAAAGGGGAGGATGGCCGCAGCCATCCTCCCCGTCGCTGACGAGTAAAAACTTAACGCTTCGAGTACTGCGGCCGCTTGCGCGCCTTGAGCAGACCGTACTTGCGGCGTTCCTTCTCGCGCGCATCGCGGGTGATGAATCCCGCCG
>CAZFBR010000230.1:0-5265 GCA_964517215.1 uncultured bacterium | reverse complement strand
GGCGGAAGAACCACGACAACCTGCACGTGCGCGGCTACAAAAAGAAAAAAACGACGAATACGCCGTTCGACATGGTGGTGATGAACGAGCTCGACCGCTTTAATCTCGCTGACGACGTGATCGACCGCGTCCCCGCGCTGCAGAAGAAGGGCGCGCGGGTGAAGACCATGCTGCACGACAAGCTGATCGAGCACAAGCAGTACGTGCGCGAACACGGCATCGACATGCCTGAGATCCGCACCTGGAAATGGCCGTACTGATCACCCTGTCAACAGGAAAAGGGGACGGAGCATAACTTATTAACATTTGATTGGAGGAGGGGTTCCATGCCGCGTACTGCCCGAATCGATTTGCCGGAGATGTGGTATCACATCATTGCGCGCGGGCATAACCGGAAAACCATATTCTTTGATGCTCAGGATTATCGGACATACCTGCGGTACAGTACGGAGGCGCTGGCGGGGCAGGCGGTGCTTGGGGGCTATTGCCTGATGCCAAACCACGTCCATCTGCTGGTCAATCGCCGGCAGAAGACGCTGGGCCGGATTTTTCATGACGCGCATGGAAAATACGGCCAGTATTTCAACAAGAAATACGCTCGGACCGGCTATGTATTCCAGAACCGGTTCAAATCGTGTTTGGTACTGAAGCAGGAATATCTGGATACGCTCGTGGGCTATATTCACAATAATCCGGTTCGTGCCAAGATGTGCGTATCGGCGATGGAATACCGATGGTCGACTGACGCGGCGTACCGGCAGGGAAAATTTGCCGCGCCGGACTTGTTTCGGTTCGTTCCCGGTTATGACGGTGTCGCAGGCAAACGCCGCTATGAACTGCTGATGGCCACCGACATTGCTGAATCGCCCTATTTTGACAATTATATCGGCACAAAAAGCGACTTGCGGGATATCGAGCGGAGGAGCCGCAGTCGTAACGTCGGCATTGAGCGTCGGGGAAAACCGGATTTATTGGCACGTGCAGCGGAACTTGCTGAAAGTATGGGAGTTACGCTACGCGCCTTGCAGGATGGCACGCGCAAGCGGAACATTTCGGGAACGCGACAGGCGATTATGGCGATATTGTATCGTGAACAATATCCGCCGTCGGCGATCGGCAGGCTGTTGGGAAGAACCGCAACTGCGGTTTTTCTTGCTGCCAATCGCAAAAGTTAATATGTTATGGTCCGTCCCCATTTGTATTTGGTGCGGTTGACAGAGGGTACAATATAAGTTATAAAGCTTACACTAAGAACTGGCAGGGGCCGGGGACGAGTGGGGCAGTTGACCACTCTTTTTTGTTGGAGCGTGAGCGTGGACGGTGTGCAACTGCGGGAACTGCTGCAGCCGATCCTGGCGGAACTGGGGATCGTGCCGGTCGAGGTTGAGGTGCGCCCGCACGGCGGGGGCGTGCTGCTGCAGGTGTTCCTCGACAAGCAGGGGGGGATCACGGTCGATGACTGCGCGCAGGTCAGCCGGCGGTTGAACGACCGGCTGCTGCTGAACCATCCCGAGCTTGACTACACGCTCGAGGTCTCGTCGCCCGGCCTGGACCGCAAGCTGAAGGGGCCGGCGGATGCGGCGGCGGCGGTGGGACGTACGGTGAAGGTATATACCCGGCAGCCGGTGGCGGACCAGCTGGAGCATGCGGGCACGCTGGCGGCGGTGGATGCGCTGGCGCTAACCCTGACGACGGCGGGCGGCACGGCGGTGCTGCCCTGGACGATGGTGACCACGGCGCGGCTCGACCCGCAGCTGTGGCCGGCCAGCGGCACGAAGAAAGGACCGAAGAAACGATGACGACGAAACACCTGATCGCGGCGCTCGAGGAGATCGAGAACGAGAAGGGAATCCCGCGCGATGTGATGCGCGAGGCGATCGAAGCGGCGCTGGTCTCCGCCTACCGCAAACATTACGGGGCGGATTACGACGTCGAGGCCCACCTCGACCTGCGCAACGGACGGATCCGCATGTACGCGCACAAGACGGTGATCGAGCAGGTTTACGACCCGCTTGATGAGATTTCGCTGGCGGACGCGCAGGCGTTGAACCCGACGGCGGAACTGGGCGGCACGGTGACGACGGAAGTCAGCATTGACGACTTCGGGCGGATCGCAGCGCAGACGGCGATGCAGGTGGTGCTGCAGCGGATGCGCGAGGCGGAGCGCAACCTGCTCTACGACGAATATGAGGCAAAGAAGGGCGAAATGGTCAACGGGGTGGTGCAGCGCACCGCCGGCGACAATGTCTTTATCAACATCGGCAAACTCGAGGCGCTGCTGCCCCGGCGGGAACAGAGCCAGGGCGAGGTCTACGCCGTGGGCGACCGCATCAAGGTGTTTATCGCCGACGTGAAGCAGTCGCAGCGCGGGCCGCGGGTGCTGGTTTCGCGCGCCAACAATGCGCTGGTGCGCAAGCTGTTCGAGCTTGAGGTCCCCGAGGTGTTTGACAAAATCGTCGAGATCAAGGCGATTGCGCGGGAACCCGGGCAGCGGACGAAAATCGCGGTCATGTCCAACGCCCCGGCGGTCGATCCGCTGGGGGCCTGCGTCGGCGCGCGCAGCTCGCGCATCCAGGCGATTGTTCGCGAACTGGGCGGCGAAAAGATCGACATCGTCATCTGGGACAACGAGCCGTCCCGGTTCATCATGAATTCGCTGTCGCCCGCCAAGATCAAGCGGGTGATGCTCGAGGAGGAGCCGGAGCGGGTGGCGCGGGTGCTGGTGGCGGACGACCAGCTGTCGCTGGCCATCGGCAAGCGCGGACAGAACGCGCGGCTGGCGGCGCGGCTGACCGGCTGGAAGATCGACATCGCCAAGGAATCGGAGTACCAGGCGAAGGCGGAGACAGCGGCGCGCATCGAAGCGCAGAAGCTGTTCGCCCCCTCGGCGGTCGAGGAAGGGGAACTGCGCGATGTGACCCACCTCAAGGGGGTCGGCCCCAAGATGGCGGAGAACCTGCGCGCGGCGGGGCTCGGCTCGATCGAACGGTTGCGCCAGGCGACGCTCGCGGAGATCTGCGCGGTGCCCGGCATCGGCGAAAAGACGGCGGAAAAAATCATGGCGGCTCTGGCCGCGTTGAAGGATTAGCAGCGGGGACGGGAGCGCACGAATGAAATGTTTTGAACTCATCAATGAACTCGACAAAAAGGTCAAGTTCAAGGATATCCAGGCCTGGCTGAAGGCGCGGGGCGTGGCGGCGAAGAGCCATTTCCACACCCTGTACCCCGACGAGGAGAAGGAGCTGCGGCGGGCGATCATCCGCGGCGACCTGGGCAAGGAGACGGCGGACGCGGTTCGCGCCCTGCTGGCCGAGCGCAAGCGGCAGAAGGAAAAGCCGCCGGAGCCCGAGCCGCCCAAAGCGGTCGTGGTGGAACCGGAGCCCGAGCCGGAACCGGAGCCGGTGCCGCCGCCCAAGCCGGTGGAAAAGCCGGCCCCGGCGGAAGACCGCGGCACCGCGCCCGGCCAGCTGCCGCTGCGGTCGGATTCGCGCAGCGCACCGGCCATGACCCGGCGTGAAGGGTTCAACAGCGGCGCGCCGCGGCGCGATGACCGGCGGCCGTCCGGCGGCTATGCCGGCCAGCAGCGTCCAAGCGGCGGGTACGGCCAGCGGCCGGGCACGACGGGCGGCTGGCAGCGCCCGGGCAGCAGCCCCGGCGGCGCACGGCCGGGCGGGTACGGCCAGCGGCCGGGTGCCCCGGGCAGCGGTCCCGGCGGCCAGCGGCCGGGCGGTCGGCCGGGAGCGGGGCGGTCCGGTCCGGCGCCGGCGGCTCCGACGGCGGACAAGAAACCGCGCATGGCGCCCCGGCGCCCGCTGGACCGCAAGGCGCGGGCCAAGGCGCGGCAGAAGGCCAAACAGGAGCTGGAGAACGAGCGCAAGCTGGCCCCGCCCCCGGATGAACTGGGGATGCCGGGCGCGGCGGGCGCGGTGAAGGAATGGAAGGGGACGATCAAGATCACCGATCCGATCGTGGTCAACGACCTGGCGGAAAAGATGCAGGTCCCGGTCAACAACGTCATTCAGATGCTGATCGGGCTCGGGGTCATGGTCACGCGCAACCAGCGGATCAACGCGGACAGCGCGGCGACGGTGGCGGACGAATTCGGCTGGAAAGTCGAAGTGATGAACCTGTTCGAGGAGGAGAAGAAAGCCATCCTCAGCAAGCCGGCGGTGGAGAAGAACCTGCAGCCGCGCGCGCCCATCGTCACCATCATGGGACATGTCGATCACGGCAAGACCATGCTGCTCGACGCGATCCGCAGCACCAACGTGGTGGCGGGTGAGAGCGGCGGCATCACGCAGCATATCGGCGCCTACAAGGTGAAGACGGCCCGCGGCGAAGTCGCTTTCCTCGACACGCCCGGCCACGAGGCGTTCAGCGCCATGCGCGCGCGCGGGGCGGAAGTGACGGACATTGTGGTGCTGGTGGTGGCGGCGGACGACGGCATCAAGCCGCAGACCATCGAGGCCATCAACCACGCCAAACAGGCGCGGGTGCCGATCATCGTCGCGGTCAACAAGGTCGACCTGCCCACGGCGAACCTTGACCGGGTGCGCCAGCAGCTGGCGGAATACGAACTGATTTCCGAACAATGGGGCGGCAAGACCATTTTCTGCGAAGTGTCGGCAAAGATGAAAACCGGCATCGACCAGCTCCTGGAAGCCATTTTGCTGCAGACGGAGATGATGGAGCTCAAGGCCGATCCCACCTGCAGTGCGGTGGGCACGGTGCTGGAATCGCGGCTTGACCCGCAGCAGGGTGCCATGGCGACGATCATGGTGCAGAAGGGAACCCTGCGCCCGGGGCAGGCGTTTGTCACCGGCACCCACAGCGGCCGCGTGCGCACGATGACCGACGATCTCGGCCAGAAGGTGGCCAAGGCCGGACCGGCGACCCCGGTGGTGATCACCGGCATGAGCGGCGTTCCGGCGGCGGGCGACCTGTTCCTGGCGGTGGCCAACGACCGCGAGGCGCGCGAAATGGCGGCCCGCCGGCAGGAGCTGAAGGGTGAGGCGGACCAGCGGGCGCAGAAGGGAATGTCGCTGGTCGACCTGCAGCAGCAGATCAAGGACGGCTCGCTGAAGACGCTCAATCTCATGCTCAAGGCGGATGTGGACGGCAGCCTGGGCGCCATCCGCGACCTGCTGGTCAAGTTCGAGCACAAGGAAGTGGCGCTGAACTGGATCCATGCGGCCACCGGCAATGTCACCGAGAGCGACCTCAACCTGGCGTCGGCCTCGCAGGCGATCATCATCACCTATCGGG
>CAZFBR010000229.1:0-5305 GCA_964517215.1 uncultured bacterium | reverse complement strand
GGACGAATGCATCGCTGCGCTCGGCTCCGACACGGGCGGCTCGATCCGCCAGCCGGCGGCGCTCTGCGGCTGCGTCGGGGTGAAGCCGACCTACGGGCGGGTGTCGCGTTACGGACTGATCGCCTTCGCCTCGTCGCTCGACCAGATCGGGCCGTTCGCCGCCACCGTGCGCGATGCGGCACTGCTGCTTGAGGTCATCGGCGGTTATGACCAGCGCGACAGCACGTCACTCAACCAGCCGGTGCCGGCACTGGTCGCGGCCTGCGACCGTGGCGTGGCGGGGATGACGGTCGGGGTGCCGAAAGAGTACTTTATTGCCGGCATCCAGCCGGACGTGGAACAGGCGGTGCGCGCGGCGATCGTTGCGGTCGAGCGGGCCGGTGCGAAGGTGGTGGAAATCTCGCTGCCGCATACGGAGTACGCGGTCGCGGTCTATTATCTGGTGGCGACCGCCGAAGCGAGCACCAACCTTGCCCGCTACGACGGCGTGCAGTACGGGCTGCGGGTCGACGGCGACAGCCTGATCGACATGTACGGCAGGACCCGCGGCGCAGGGTTCGGCCCGGAAGTGAAGCGGCGGATCATGCTGGGGACGTTCGCGCTGGCCTCCGGCTATTACGATGCGTACTACAAGAAGGCCGGCCAGGTGCGGCGGCTGATCAAGCAGGATTTTGACGCGGCCTTCGCGCAGTGCCAGGCGATTATCACCCCGACGACGCCGACGACGGCGTTCAAACTCGGCGAAAAGCTCGACGACCCGCTGCAGATGTATCTCTCGGACATCTTCACCATCTCCACCAACCTGGCGGGGATCCCGGGCATGTCGGTTCCCTGCGGCCGCGATGCGGCGGGGCTGCCGATCGGGGCGCAGGTGCTGGCGCCCGCCTGCGATGAGGCGGCGATGTTTGCCGCGGCGGCGGCGATTGAGGCGGGGTGCGCGTCATGAACTACGAAGCGGTGATCGGCCTCGAAGTCCACGTCCAGCTGGCGACGAAGAGCAAGCTGTTTTGCGGTTGTGCGACCACGTTCGGTGCGGCGCCCAACCATCAGACCTGCCCGGTCTGCCTCGGCCTGCCGGGGACGCTGCCGGTGCTCAACCGCCGCGCGGTGGAACTGGCGGCGCAGGTCGGGCTGGCACTCGGCTGCACCGTCAGCACCTTCAGCCGCTTCGACCGCAAAAACTATTTTTATCCCGACCTGCCCAAGGCGTGGCAGACCTCGCAGTACGACCTGCCGCTCTGCCTGGCGGGACAGCTGGACATTGTCGCCGACGGCGCGGCGCGGCGCATCGGCATCACCCGGGTGCACCTCGAGGAGGACGCGGGGAAGCTGGTGCACGGCAGCGACGACCTGACGCAGGCGACGCATTCGCTGGTTGATTACAACCGCACCGGGGTGCCGCTGATCGAGATCGTTTCCGAACCCGACTTGCGCACGCCGGAAGAGGCGTACCAGTACCTGACGAAACTGCGCGCCATCGTCCGTTACCTCGGGGCGAGCGACTGCAACATGGAAGAGGGCTCGCTGCGCTGCGATGCGAACATCTCCCTGCGCCCCGTCGGGCAGCAGGCGTTCGGCACCAAGGCCGAGCTCAAGAACATGAATTCGTTCAAGAATGTGCGCGACGCGCTGGTCTACGAGATCGAGCGGCAGACCGACGAACTGCTCGCCGGCCGGGCGATCGTGCAGGAGACGCGGTTGTGGCATGCGGAGCAGGGGAAAAGCGCATCGATGCGCGGCAAGGAAGAGGCGCACGATTACCGCTACTTCCCGGAGCCCGACCTGGTGCCGATGGCGCTCCCGCCGGCGCAGGTTGACGCCTGGCGGGCGGCGCTCCCCGAGCTGCCCGACGCGCGAACGGAACGGATGGCGGCAGATTACGGCCCGTCTAAGTATGGTGCAGAGTGCTTGTCGAATTATGATGTGAGTGTGCTTGCTGCAGAAAGGGAAGTTGCTAATTATTTCGAAATTTCGGTTAATACGTACAACGTCCCGCCTAAGTATTCGGCAAACCTAATCATGGGACCAATTGCAGCTTTTCTCAATGAAAATGAAAAAAGCATAGAAGAAGTGTGTTTTGGGCCTGATCGCTTGGGTGATGTTTATAAATTGCAGGACCAGGGGACGATCAGCGGGAAGATGGTGAAGGAACTGCTGCCGGAACTGCTGGCGCGGGACGTGGCGCCCGCCGCCCTGGTGCAGGCGAAGGGGATGACGCAGATCTCCGACACAGGCGAACTGGAGCAGGTGGCGCAGGCGATCATCGCCGCCCATCCCGGCCCGGCGGCGGACGTGCGCGCGGGCAAGCAGCAGGCGATCGGTTTTCTTGTCGGCCAGATGATGAAGCAGACGCGGGGCCAGGCGAATCCGCAGCTGGCGCAGCAAATCTTCCGGAAACTACTGGGGTAAGACCATGAGCGAATCCGCACCCGCGCTGCCGCTGCCGACAGTGACGTCGGCGCCGCTGTCGCCCACCGCGCCGGCAATGACCGACGCGGGACTGCAGCATTACAGCCGCGCCCTGGTGCGCATCCTGCTTACCGGCGTGCTGGTGTCGCTGCTTGGCGCGGGTGCGTTCGCCATCATCTACAAGCTGGTGACGCCGAAGGAGCTGTTCATCCACTTCGTGCTGTTCATCATCATCGGGTCGATCACCGCGCTGGCGAATTTCGCCGTGCTGAACGCCGTGGTGCGCCACCTGCTGCTTGATTTTGCGCGGGAGATGGAGAAGACCTGCGGACTGACGGCCAACGTCGAGCATGAGCATCACACCGACCAGGCCATCCGCAATTTCCAGATGGTGCTGCACCGGGTGCTCGACGCCTTTCGCGACAAGACGGTGATTGTCCGCCGCGTGGCCGCGGTCTCGCAGGCGACGATGCAGGAGAGCATGGCGGAAATCACCCGCCTGCGCGGACTGCTGACGGAACTGCAGAAACTGCGCGAGCGGCTGCAGGACCATCGCCAGCACTGGAGCGCCAGCCGGCAGCGGATCGGCGACCTGGTGGTGCCGGCGGAACAGCTGCTGGCGATCAGCGTCAATCCGCAGGACGTCAAGGGTATCGGCGACGCGGCCGGCCGCGCCCTGGCGCTCTCCGAGCGCCTGCGCGGGGTCACGGAAAGCTTCGCCGGCGCGGCGGCGGCGCTGCGCGCGGAAACGCGGCCGTGGCAGCGCGCCCCGGAACTGCTCGACGACATCAACGGCAAACTCAACGCCGCCGCCATGCAGCTTGCCTCCGCGCCGGCGCCGGAGACGCGGGTGCTGGCGGAATCGCTGCGCCAGCTGGCCGATCAGGTGCTGGGCCACGGGGCGGAACTGCGCACCGGCGGCACGCGCTATGCCGAGGCGCTGCAGGGGATGGACAAGCTGGTGGGCGAAGCCCGCACCCTGCTGTACGAGAATGTGCACGAACTTGATGAAGTGGCGCATGCCATGACCGAGACGGTGCGCTGCGTCGACGCGCAGCGCGCGCATCTGCAGGCGCTGCATGCCTGCCTGCAGGCCCCGACGCTGCAAATGGCGATCAGCGACCTGCTGACCCAAACCGTCACCGCGCTGGAAGGGCATGAGACGGCCGCCGACCAGCTGCTGGCGTCGCTCAAACAGGAAGTGGAAAACCTCGAGCATATCCGTGAAATTGCCGAAGAAATCAATCCGGTGATCCAGGAGTTGAACGAAATTATGTTCGCTTTCGGGCCGGGCGGGTCGGTGCCCAATGCCCGGTCCGCGTAGGTGCGGCGCCTGTCAGCATCCGATCGGCGAGGATGACTCGGTGCGCATCTGTCCCTCCTGCCAGAGCGTGTATCACATCGATTGCTGGTCGAATAATCGCGGCTGCCTCCATCCCGATTGCCGCGGCCCGTGGTGGTCGCTGCAGGACCACGGCGAACGCTGGTGGACCTGGTTCCGTTCGTGGTATATCCGGCAGTTTGCCGCCGGCCCGCAGACCATCCCGCTGCATATCTGGCTGATGATCGGCCTGGTGATGGTGGGGATGATGGCGGCGATCTTTCTGACGCCGGCAATCTTCCACGGCGAAGATTTGCCGCACTACACCCCCCGCTGACGCACGCTGATGGCAACAACTGCGCATTCCGCGGCCCGGGCGGTGGCCCTGGTGTCGGGGGGACTCGACAGCATTGTGGCCGCGCTGCTGGTGGCGCGCCAGGGGGTGGCGGTGACCGCCCTCTGCTTCGAATCGTTCTTTTTCGGGTCGGACCGCGCCCGCGCCGCCGCCGCCGCCGCCGGCCTGCCGCTGGCGGTCGAGGACTTCAGCGACGATCACTGGCAGATGGTGCAGCATCCGGTGCGCGGCTACGGCAAGCACATGAACCCGTGCATCGACTGCCACCTGCTCATGCTCAAGCGGGCCAGGCGCTGGCTGGACGACGGGCGGGCCGATTTTGTGGTGACCGGCGAGGTGATGGGGCAGCGGCCGATGTCGCAGAATCCCCCCGCGCTGCGCTACCTTGAACTGCAGGCAAATCTGGAGGGGCTGCTGGTGCGACCGCTTTCCGCGCGGCTGCTGAAGGTGTCGCTCCCCGAGCAGCGCGGGTGGCTTGACCGCGAGCGCCTGCTTAATATCAGCGGGCGCGGGCGGGCACGGCAGGAAGCGCTGGCCCGCGAGTTCGGCGTCACCGACTACCCGCAGCCGGCGGGTGGCTGCCTGCTGACCATGGCGGAGTTTTCCGCCCGGCTGAAGGACATGCTCGACCGCGGCGAAACCGATCGTGACTGGGCGGAGATCCTGCGCTTTGGCCGGCATTTCCGCCTGCCCGCAGGGGGCAAGATTATCGTCGGGCGCAATGATCGTGAAAATCTGGCGCTCATGGCCAGGGTGCCGGCGGGCGCGTGGTTGCTGACCACGCTGCCGCTCCCCGGGCCGGTGGCGGTGGCGGCACGGGAGGACGATGTGCCGACCGCGGCGGGGCTGGTGGCCCGGTATGCCACCGGCGCGCGCCGGACGCTGGGAGACGGCGTGGCGGTCCCGGTGACGGTGCGCGGCGGCGGCCGGGAAACGGTCCTGCCCGCGCAGCCGCTGGCCGACGCGGCGAGCATTCCCTGGCGGCTGTGATCCGCTAACCGCTTGACGGGTGGCGGCCGGCTGCGGCATGACGGTGCCTGGGTATCCCCCTTCCTGTAGGGAGGGACCGCGGGCCGGAGAAAACGGTAATGGACGGACGACGGAAGTGAAAACGGCACTAACGGCAACGGGTGTGGTCGAAGGGGCCGCAGACGGGATGGCGCGGGTGCGGCTGGATCCGGGGAGCGGTGCGTCCGGGTGCGGCGGCTGCGGCAAGTGCT
>CAZFBR010000228.1:0-5313 GCA_964517215.1 uncultured bacterium | reverse complement strand
CTGCGTCAGGGTCGCCGCCAGCTGCGCCGGTTGCATGCCCGGCACCGCCAGTTCGTCCGCCTGCCGCTCGCCGGCCAGCGCCGCCAGCACCGCGTGTTCCGCCATCGTCACCGCAACCGGCGCCGCGTTCTCCGCCAGCAGCTCCGCCGCCCAGCCCAGCTCGACCAGCACATCCGCCGCGCCTTCCGCCAGCACCGCGCCGTCGCGAATCAGCCGGTGGCAACCGCCGCTGTTCTCGCCGACCCGGCCGGGCATCGCCAGCACCATGCGCCCCTGCTCGCCGGCCAGGCCCGCGGTCAGGACGGCGCCGCTCTTCTCCTGCGCCTCGACCACCACCACCGCCTCGGCCAGCGCGCTCACCACGGCATTCCGCCGCGGGAAGTTCGCCGCCAGCGGCGGCGTGCCGGGCAGGTACTGGCTGACGATTGCCCCGCCGCCGGCCAGCAGCGCCTGCCGCAGTTCCGCATGCGCCGCCGGATAGGCGACGTCGGGGCCGCAACCGAGCACCGCCACCGTGTTGCCGGCACTGCCCGTCGCCCCGCGATGCGCGGCGCCGTCGATGCCGCGGGCGAACCCGCTCACCACCGTCACCCCCGCCGCCCCCAGCTGCCGTGCCAGCGTCGTCGCCAGTTCGCGGCCATAGGGGGTCGCGCGCCGCGAACCGACCACCGCCACCGCCCGCGGCGCCGCAAGGAGCCGGACCTCGCCCAGCACCGCGAGAAATGCCGGCATGCCCTCGAGCGCCGCCAGCCGCGGCGGATAGCCGTCTTCGCCGCGCGCGAGAATCACCGCCGCCGGCTCCGCGGCAAACCATGCCGCCGCGCGCTGCGCGATTGCCGGGGCGGCGGCATCCTGCGCCAGCCAGCGCGTCAGCCGCGCGTCCCGCCGGGAATCGGCCGTCGTCATGCCGCCAGAATCGGGGTGACGGCCGCGTCGCGACCGCCACCCCTCTCCCCTCCGACGGCCGCAGCCGTATCCGTTGATCCATTGCCGGTCACCGTCGGCAGCGCACCCGTTCGCGCGTGTCCAAGAATCGGGGCGACGGCCACGCAAGTGGTCGCCGCCCCTTTCCCCTCCGACGGCCCAAGCCGTATCTTTTTCAGTTGTGCCATCCGTCCTCAGCTCCGCGACGAATGAAGGAAGCCGAGCACCTCCTTCTTCTTGAACCGCCGATGGCGACCCCGCCCGACGCGGTAACAGGGCAGCCCGCCGTCGTTGGCCATGCGCCGCACCGTCGCCGCGCTGACCCCCAGCAGCTCAGCCGCTTCGCTGACGGTGAGCATGCGTTCCAGTTCTTTTTCCTCACCCGAAAGGACCGCTTCGGGATTGACAAACTCGATCGCCACCTGTATCTCCATTAGTTAGCAAATTCTATCTTAAACCATTGTAGATTATACTAAATTGCCAAAATTTGTCAACAGAAAAGATACAAAACCGGTCTTGGCGGCGAAATATCTGTATATCTCCATCATTTTCAATGCGATAAATCAATTTAATGATATCCATACGACGCTGGGTTATGATTTTTATGCTTATCTGGAACTTCAATAATCGTGAATGTCATTTATCACCTGGCGTTCTCATCGATTTCTTAGGACCGATATGCTACAATGCCGCTATGCGATTGCTGGTCGTGGAAGACGACGTGACGCTGGGCGGGGTGCTGCGGCAGGGGTTGACCGAGGAAAACTACACGGTCGATCTGGCGGTCGACGGCGAAGCGGCGGACTATCTCTTTGCCCTCAACAATTACGACGCCGTGGTGCTGGATATCCGCCTGCCCAAGAAAGACGGGTATGCCTTGTGCCGCGACTGGCGCGCCGCCGGTTCGCCGGTCCCCATCCTGATGCTCACCGCCAACGACGCGCTGACCCAGAAGGTCGCCGGTCTGGACAGCGGCGCCGACGATTATCTGACCAAGCCCTTTGAATTCGACGAACTGCTGGCGCGGCTGCGGGCGCTGGTCCGGCGCGGGACGGGCCAGGCATCGCCGCGCCTGACCGCCGGCGACCTGACCCTCGATCCCGCCGCGCACCGGGTAACGCGTGGCGGTCAGACCCTGGAACTGAGCGCACTCGAGTTCCGCCTGCTGCACTACCTGCTCTCGCGCCCGGGCGAGGTGGTGCCGCGCGCCGACATCCTCGAACACGTCTGGGACATGAACTACGACGGGGACAGCAACGTCGTGGATGTGTACATCAGTTATCTGCGCCAGAAAACCGAAGCCGGCGGCCGGGCGCGGCTCATCCACACCGTGCGCGGGGTCGGCTACCAGCTGCTGGCCAAGCCGTGACCTTCACCGCACGCTGGGCGCGCCTGGCCGCCGCACGCCGGCATCTGCTCTTCCGGCTGTGCAGCTGGACCGCCGGGGTCGTCTGCTGCCTGTTCCTGCTCCTGACCCTGTTCCTCTATGAGCAGCTCGACCGGGTGCTGCGGGCCACGCAGGACGACCTGCTGGTCAGCCGCGCCGTCGTTATCGCCTCGGGTTTTGACGCGCGCCGCGGCGGCAATCCGCCCTTCCCGGGGCAGCGGGACAGCGGCCATCCGCCGGTCAGTGGCGGCGACGACCGCACCCCGGCGGCAGCGGACAGCGGCCGCCATTTCACCGGCTTCCCCGACAGCGCCGACCGCGGCCGGGAGCAGCCGCACTGGCAGGACCAGCATCCCGGCGACAGTGCCGATCTGAACCGCCGCTGGCGCAATGATCGCGCGCGCCCGGAAAACGGCAGCGGGCGCGGCTGGCGGGACAGCCGGTCGCGGGATGACAATGAGTCCAACCGCTGGCGCGAGCGACGGCGGCCGGACGAGCCGCTGACCCGCATTCTCGAGCGCGGCCGGCAGCACCACGGCGATTACTGCATCATCATCACTGACAGCCGCAACGCCGTGGTCGAATGTTCGCGCGGCATGGCCTATCGTGTGGATGCCTTTCCGCGGCCGGACCGCGCGCCGCAGTATTTCACCGCCAGTGACACCGCGGGCGACCGCACCCGTTTCCTCGCGTATCCCATGCAGACCTCTGAGGGGCAGTACCGGCTGTATGTCGGCCAGTCGCTGGACCGCGTTACCGAGCCGCTGCACCGCATGCTGCTCATGCTCGCGGTGGCCCTGCCGGCCGGGATGCTGCTGCTCTGCGCCGGCCTGTTTGTCATCACCGCCCGCGGCCTGCGCCCGCTGCGCACCCTGGCGCGCGGCGCCGCGCGCATGGACGGCCGCGATCCCGCCGCGCGCCTGCCCGTGCCTGATATCCGGGATGAAGTGGCGGAACTGGCAATCTCCTTCAACGGCCTGCTCGAACGCATCGGCAGCGCCACCGCCCGGGTGCGGCAGTTTACCGCTGACGCCGCCCACGAGCTGCGCACCCCGCTGGCCGGGCTCAAGGGACGCCTGCAGGTCGCCCGCCGCCGCGATCGCAGCGTCACCGAATATCGCGAACTGCTCGCCGCGCTGGAGGGTGATACCCGCCAGCTTGAGGCGCTGCTCGACGGGCTGCTGCTGCTCGCCCGGCTCGACCGTTCCCGCGAACTGCCGGTCGCCGCCTGCGCCCTGCAGCCGCTGGTGGCGCAGGTCGCCGCCGAACCGCAGTTCGCCGGCATGACGATCACCAATGCGGTCCCGGCCGGGCTCGCCGTGACCGCCAACGACACCCTGCTGATCCAGCTCTTCCGCAATCTGTTCGACAATGCCCGCAAGTACGCGGGCGCCGCCGCCGTCATCGTCGACGCCGCGAGCGGCGCGGACGGCACCGTCATCACCGTCGCTGATGACGGCCCGGGTGCGCCGCCGGAAGCGCTTCCCCGGCTGTTCGACAGTTTCTACAAAGCCGACGCTGCGCACACCGTGCGCGGCAGCGCCGGGCTGGGCCTGAGCATTGTGGCCGCCATTGCCGCGGCCCACGGCGGCAGCGCCGCGGCCGCCAACCGCAGTCCCCGCGGGCTGCAGATCACCATCACCCTCCCCGCCGGCCCTTCTTCCCCGCAACGATAGCGCAACCCGCCCGCCGGCATGGTCCGGCGCGTGCCCACTGCGGGCAAGCGCTGCCGGGCGCCGCGCGGGTGCCGGCATGGTGACATCATTGGACAGTCAGGCACCGCGCACCCGCGCCTGATCCGAGCTGCACCGGACCCAATCGGCTGTTTCCTCCGCAATCCCTGCCGGCCGGTTGAACTATTGCCCCGTTTGCGTTACAATGACTCACTCAGTTATTCGTCAAGCGCAGGGTACATTCGCCGCCGGGGGGTTGGCTGCACGATGAGTGTGACACAACGGAACGTCTACAGCGTGACAACCGCAGCGGGACAGCGGCGCAGCGTCCCGCCCCTGCACTGCGGATTGACTGCCGGCACGCGCAACTCCCGGGTCAGACCGGTCCGGGCATGAGCGCACCGCAGCGTCGCTCCATCCTGCTGGCGGCAGGCAGCGTCCTGCTGCTGGTCATGGTCTGCCTCGGTCCTGCCCGGCCGGCGGCAGCCACTCCCGCACCCTTCCCGGTCGCCGCCGGCACCGTTATCCTCGATACCACCCTCGCGGTCGCGGTCAGCGATCCAACAGCCGCCGCTGCGCTGGTGCTGCGCACCCTGACCATTGATACCACCCGGGCCGAGCTTCGGGTATTTCCCGATCTGCTGGGTCAGGGTGCAGCGGTTACCCTCAGGTCCGCCACGGCGGTCACGGCCCCGTTTGCCGCCTATTTCATCCTGGTGGACGATCAGGTGCGGAGCAACTGGGAGCATCCCTGCCGCTGGGTATTCGTATCGCCCGACGGCCGCATGCAGGTGCTGGCCATGCGCCTGCCGCCTGATCTCTACCGCCGCATGCCGGCGACCGCAGGAAACTTTTCCGCCGGGAACCGCCTGGGCCGCCTGCCGGCCGCCGGTGCCCCGCTGCGCGCGGCTTCGCGCGACACCTTCATCAGCTGGTTCATTTTTAACTCGCAGGCGACCGCCCGGTAGGGTCGGCAGCTGCATGCGCTGCTCGTCTCCGGCGGTTACAGCGAAGGGAACAACCATATCCGCTATTACGGCGATATCCAGTTCGTCTACAATGTGCTGGTCTACGATTATCTGGTGCCTCCGGAGCAGATCACCGTCTGTTTTGCCGACGGTACTGACCCGGCCATTGACAATTCCGACGGCGAGAATTCCGATCCCGACTTCGACGGCGACGGGGATGCCGATATCACCTACCCGTCGACCATGGCCGGCCTGCGCCAGGGTTTCGCCGATATTGCCGCCCGGGTCAAGCCGACCGACCACCTGCTGGTCTTCACCACCGACCACGGGCTTCCCCTGCCGCGGGAGAAAACCACCTTGT
>CAZFBR010000227.1:0-5386 GCA_964517215.1 uncultured bacterium | reverse complement strand
GGGCTGGCGGGCGTGGATACCGCGGCGCGCGCCGCCATTGACGGCGCCAGCGCGGGGTTTGCCGTTCCCGGCCGGCGGCTGTTGTGCACGGCCAGCGGTGACCGGTTGCATGCCGAGTTCAAGGTGGAGGTGCATGATGCCGCCGGCAATCTGCTGACGTCGTTCCCGGAGGGTGGCATTCAGTTCATCGTCAGTTATCCCGACACCAACGCCGACGGGATCATCGACGGCACCGGGCTGCCGGAAACCTCCCTGGCGTTATATACCCTTGCCGGCGGACGTTGGGAATATGAGCCGGGCGGCAGCGTGAACCCTAACCGCAATCTGCTGGTGATGCCGCTGGCGCACCTTTCGCTCTTTGCGCTCGCGGGCGGGCTGGCGGCCAGCGACCTCGACCAGATCAATGTCTATCCGAATCCGTTCCGTCCGAACGCGGGGCTTGGGCATCGGGTGGTGACCTTCGATAACCTGCCCGGCGGCACCCGCCTCCGCATTTATACCGTCGCTGCGGAACGCGTGGCTGATTTCACCGTGCCGGCAACTGCCAATCGTGCCGCCTGGGACGTCAGCAACGAGCAGGGCGAGCCGGTGGCCAGCGGGGTCTATGTCTGGCTGGCGACCAGTGACGGCCGGCAACGCACCGGCAAGATCATGGTGATCCGGTGAGCACCCGCCGCTGGCTGCCGCTCGTGCTGGCGGTAATCGTCTGGGCTGCGCCTGCCGCGGCCGGGCCGGGCACGCATGCCGGCACCTTCCTCAAGCTGTTGGGCGGCACCCGTCATGCCGCGCTGGGCGGGGCGCAGGCCGCACTGCCCGACGGGGCGGAGAGCATGTTCGGCAATCCGGCCACGCTGATGCAGCTCGATCGTCCGGCGGCGTCGTTCCTGCAGAATTTCTCCATTGCCGACATGCGCCTGCATCAGGCGGCGCTGACCATGCCGCTGAACAGCCGGACGGCGGCCGGGATCGGAATTGGCTACATGGATTACGGGGCGATACCGGGGCGCGACGCCTCGGGTTACGATATCGGCAACCGCTCCGCCGGTGACCTCGACCTTGTGCTGGCAGGCGCCTGGCGGCCGCATGACGTTGTGGCCATCGGGCTGGCGGGCAAATATCTGCGCAGCAGTCTGGACGGCATCCATGCCCAGACGGGTGCGGTTGATATCGGGTTGACCGTCCGGTCGGCGAACCGGCGCTGGTGCGGCGGAGTGATGCTGCAGCATTGGGGGGGGGACCTGCAGTATGACCATGAGGCGAACTCCCTGCCGATGACCTGGCGGGCGGGTGCGGCATGGTCGGCCGAGCGCTGGCCGCTGCTTGCGGCGCTGGAAGCGGTGAAAACCAGCACTGAGGATCTGTATTGGTGCGGCGGCGTGGAATTGGCCCTGCTCGACCGGCTGGCCTTGCGTGCCGGCTACCGGACACGCAGCGATGCAGGGCGCGGCGTTACCGCCGGCCTCGCTGCCGGCGTGGACGACTGGACGCTCGAATATGCCTGGCAGCCGCAGGGCGAGCTGGGCGCCACTCACCGCCTCGCGCTGGGCATGCGCTGGGGTGCGCCCGGCGACACACAACCCTGATCAATCTGCGTAAAAATTGACAGTTCCGCGCGGCGGTTGCTATACTGCAATGCGCTGGTGCGCGTGGTTCGCGACGCACGGCGGGCTGGGCAAAACAGGTGCAAGGAGTAGAAAAAATGGGGGAGTTTCGCGGCAAGATTCTGATGATCGGGTTTGGCTCGGTGGCGCAGTGCGCGCTGCCGATCCTGCGCAAGCTGGTGGATATGCCGGCGGCGAACATTACCGTCATCGATTTTGAGGACAAGAGCAAGGAGCTCCGCGAATTCACCTTGCAGGGCGTGAACTTCGTCCGCGAACGCGTGACGAAGGAAAACCTCGGCAGTACCCTCGGCAAGTATGTCGGCAAGGGCGACCTGCTCATTGACCTGGCGTGGAATATCGACTGCTGTGAACTGCTGCAATGGTGCCATGACCATGACGTGCTGTACATCAATACCTCGATCGAGCTGTGGGATCCGTATGCGGATGCGGCTACGCAGCACCCGACGGAAAAGACCCTGTACCACCGGCATATGCAGATACGCAGCATGATCGCGGGGTGGCAGGAGAAGGGCGTGACGGCGGTGATTGAACATGGCGCCAATCCCGGGCTTATTTCCCACTGGACGAAGCGCGGGCTGATCGATATTGCCACGCGCGGACTGGCGGAGAAGAAGTATACCGGTGCGGTGGCGGAGGAGATCAGTCAGGCGTTGGCCAGCCGCGCATTCAACCGGCTGGCGTGGAAACTGGGGGTCAAGGTCATCCATTGCAGCGAACGCGATACGCAGATCTCGAACCAACCGAAGGAAGTGGACGAGTTCGTCAACACCTGGAGCATCGAGGGCTTCCGCGAAGAGGGGATCACCACCGCGGAACTGGGCTGGGGGACGCACGAGAAGGAACTGCCCGCCTACGCCTTCGAGCATCGTGCGGGGCCGAAGACCCAGATTTGTCTCGCCCGCATGGGGATGAACACCTGGGTGCGCTCGTGGGTGCCGAACTACGGGATCGTCGGCATGGTGGTCCGTCACGGCGAGGCGTTTACCATTCCTGATGCACTGACGGTGTGGGAGAATGGGAAGGCGGTCTACCGCCCGACCATGCACTATGCCTACTGCCCGTGTGACAATGCCATCATTTCGTTGCACGAACTGCGCGGCCGCAACTACCAGCTGCAGCCCAACCTGCGCATCATGAGAGACGAGATCACCAAAGGCACCGACATCCTCGGTGCATTGATCATGGGCCATGCCTACAATTCATGGTGGACAGGGAGTGACTTGTCGATCGAGGAGGCGCGACGCCTGGTGCCGCACCAGAATGCCACCACGCTCCAGGTGGCGATTTCGGTGGTGGCGGCGGTGTCGTGGATGATCGACAATCCGCGCGCGGGGGTGCTGGTTCCCGACCAGCTGCCGCATGAGTATATTCTCAAGATCGCCGATCCATGGCTGGGGAACAGCCTGTCGGTGCCGTCGGAGTGGACGCCGCTCAGGGACTATTGGAACAATTTCGAGGGGTACAATCAGCCGAACCTCGACCTGTCGGACCCGTGGCAGTTCAAGAATTTCCTTTACGCTGACGGGAAATAGCGCAGTGACCAGCAGCCGGCGCCGCAGTCAGGCGCCGGCTTTTTTTACGGATAAACGCCGGTTGTCTGCAGCAATCCCGTTGGCAATGACGGGGAGAATCAGGTGCGGGCGGCGGCGAGGGCGGCAGTAAAATCGGCGATAACCGGGTAATCGCGGTCAAGCTCCACCACGACCATGACCTTGCGGACATTGTCGTTCGGGCCGGCGAAGACCAGGGTCCCGCCCGGCGGGAGCTGCTGGCCGAGCGCGAAGCAGGCGCGCAGGCCGCCGCTGCTCAGGTACTCCAGCTGCCGGCAGTCGATGACGAAGCGGTGTTCGCCGCGCGCCACCGCCGCCGCGCCGCGCCGGAGGAATTCCGGCCCGGTCTGCGCGTCCAGCCGGCCGGCGACCTGCATGATGGTGACGGTATCCTGCTTGAGTTCGGTAAGCTGCATCATTCACGCTCCGGCAACATTGCCTGATTCATGATAGCGCTGCAGCACCAGCAGCGTCAAGTCGTCCGCGGGTGGCGCGCCGTCCGCAAAGGCGGCGACGGCGGCGGTCAGGCCGGCCGCCAGCGTCGCGGCGTCGGCAGCCGGCGGCTGGGCGGCCAGCCAGTCGCGCAGGCGCTGCTCGCCGTAGAAGGCGCCCGCCCGGTTCTGGGCTTCGGTTATCCCGTCGGTATAGATCAAGAGCGCCGTCCCCGGCGCCAGGGTTATGGTGGTAGCGGCAAACGCGGCCGCCTTCCGGATGCCGAGCGGCGCGCCGCGCAGCAAGGCACCCTCGCTGACCTGCCCGTCCGCAGTGCGCAGCAGGGGCAGGCAATGCCCGGCACTGGCGTAGGTCAATGCGCCGCCGGCGGGGGTATAGACGCCGCACCACAGCGTGACGAAATGGCACTGGGCATTGTCGCGGCACAGTTCGGCATTCAGCAGGGTCAGCAGCTTGACCGGATCGGTGGTGCCGTCGGCCGCCAGCAGGCGCAGGGCGGTGACCGTGCGCGCCATGTGCAGGGCGCCCGGGATGCCCTTGCCCGAGACATCGCCGACCGCCAGCAGCAGCCGGCCGTCGGCCAATTCCTCGCCGAAATAGAGATCGCCGCCGATCTGTTCGGCCGGAGCGAGATAGGCAGCAAGTGTGCACGGCACTCCGGAAGAAACCCGCGGCGGCTTGAGCATGGCGCGCTGAATATCGCGCGCGATATCCAGTTCACCGGCCAGCCGCGCCTGCGCGGCGGTTGAAGCGGCCAGCTCGCTGATATGACGCTCCAGCGCCGCGGTCATGGCGGCCAGCGCCTGCGCCAGCTCGCCCAGTTCGTCGTCACGCCCGGTTGCCAGCTGGCGGCAGGCGGTGCCGGCTGACGCCAGCTGCTCCACCCCGCCGCGCGCCAGGACGCGCGCCTGCTCGGCGAGCAGCGGCAGCGGACGGGTGAGCCGGCGCGCCAGCAGCAGCGCCGCGAGAACGGCGGCAAGGGTGGCGAGCAAAAGCAGCAGACCCTGCTGCACGAGCGCACGACTGACCGGGCCGTGCAAGTCGCGGTCATCGAGGATGGCGACCAGCCACCAGTTGAAGGACGGGCAGCGCCTGGCGCTGACCGTAACCGTGGCGCCGGGCACATCGAACCAGCCGCGATAGCGCTCGCCGGCGGCGAACGCCCGGAGGGCCGCCGCACAATTGTGCGACGCGAGCGGCAGCGCACCGGTGAGGGCGGGATGCGCCACGAGAACGCCGCTGTCGTCGATGATGGCGAACCGGCTGTGCTGTCCGGGCTCGATGTCGGCAAGTTCCGTGCGCAGCGCCGCAGTCAGCTGCGTGCGATAGGCGTCGGCGTCGCGCTGGATGTCGTCGATATAGACGCCGGTCCCGACGAAGCACTGCCAGGGGTCGTAGCGGCGGATAAAGCTCAGCTTTTCGACCGGCGTGCTGTCGCCCAGGCGGTGATACCAGAAGGAACAGTAGCCCGAATCCTGGCGGGCCGTCAGCGCGAGCATTTCCTGCAGGGCGAGGGTGCCGCGGACATCGACAAACCGCGACAGATCGCGGCCGATCATGGCGGTGTCGGCATGGGCGAGATTGATCGCCTGGCGGTCATAGACGAAGAAGTAGTCGGCATTGCCGAAGCGGACGGACCCGGCGGTGGCGAAAGCCCGCTGCCTGGCCTCGGCCGTGCTGATTCGCCCCGCTTCGGCCAGCGCGCGGCACGCATCGAAGTGTCCGATCAGCATGCCGGTAACGTCCTCGAGCTGGCGG
>CAZFBR010000226.1:0-5386 GCA_964517215.1 uncultured bacterium | reverse complement strand
CAGATGTTCGTCGGGAAGGCGCTGGATATCGCCTATGGCTCATGGTGGGGTGAAAACCGCGCCTACTATCATGAACCGCTCTACCTCTATCTCATGGCGGTCATGTTCCGCCTGTTCGGCTACGGCTTGTACCAGGTCTACGCCGTCAACTTCGCCTGCGGGATCATCACCGCCATGCTCACAGCGCTCCTCGCCCGGCAGCTGCTTCCCGGCCGCGACCGGCTGGCGGTGCTCGCCGGACTCACCGCCGCCGCCTGCGGCCCGCTCCTCTTTTTCGAGGGGCAACTGCTGCGCGAGGCGCTGGCCACCGCGCTGGTGCTCGGCGCGCTGGTGCTCTTCCTGCGCGGCTGGCAGGCCCCGACCCGGCCATGGTCGCTGGCCGTCGGCCTGCTGGTCGGCTTGGCCGCTGCGACGCGCGGCAATATGCTCACCATGCTCCCCGCACTCGTCGCCGCCCTGCTCTGGCGCCGCCCGGAAAACTGGGGCCGTGCCGTCGCCTGGCTCTGTTTCGGGCTCATGCTCGTGCTCGGTCCCATCGGGCTGCGCAACATGGCGATGGACAGCGAGCCGGTCTTCCTCGCCTCCAGCTGGGGGCTCAATCTCTATATCGGCAACAATGCCAACGCGGATGCAACGCTGGCCATCCGCCCGGGCTATTACTGGGAGCAGCTCTGCGCCTGGCCGGACCAGGCCAGCGGCCGGTCGCTCGGCAGCGTCGGCCGGCAGCGTTTCTACGTGCAGCAGGTCGAGCAATGGGCATTGGCGCATCCGCTGGACTTTCTGGCGCTGCAGGGCGTCAAGCTGTTCCGCTTCCTGCGCGGCTGGGAACAGATGCGCAATATCGATCCCTATTTTGTGGCCGGCCAGGTGCCGCTGCTTGACACTCTGCTCTGGCGGCGCGCCGGCATCTCCTTTCCCTCGGGACTGATCATTCCCTTCGCGCTGGTCGGCATCGTCACCCTGCGTTCCCGCTGGCGCGCGCTCCTGCCGTGGCTGCTCTTCCTCGGCTGCTTCTCGCTGTCGGTCATCGCCTTTTTCGTGGTCAGCCGCTACCGCGCGCCGCTCCTGCCGTTCCTCATCCCCGCCGCCTGGCATGGCGCGGCGGCGGTCGGTTCCTCGCTGCGCGCCCAAAGCTGGCGCCTGCCGCTGGCGGCGCTGATCCTGCTCCTGCTGGCCAATGCCCCGTTCCCGGCCGTGCCGTCCGCGGACCCGCATGTCACCAGCATCCGCCAGGAACAGATCGATTGGGCGGAGGCCTGGCGTCATCACGGCGACCTGGAACTGCGCCGCGGCCGCCTGGCCAGCGCCATGCTCGACTATCTGACCGGACAGTTGCGCACCGGCGACCCGCTGGTAACGCTCAAATACGCGAGTGTCGTGCACCAGTACGGCAATTTCGCTCTGGCCGGGGATATCTATCGCCGCGTGATCGCCGCCACCCCCGACCTGGCCGTCGCGGCAGCCAACCTGCGCCAGTTGGAACAGGACAGTACCGCTGCCGCCGCACTGCAGGCAGCGATCGGCACCCGTCCGCCGGTGCTTGCCGACGTGCAGCGGGCGCTCGACCAGCATCTGCCCGGCACCGCCGCCGCCCTGCTGACCCGGATCACCATCAGCGACAGTATGCAGGCGGACGTGACGCTGCTGCGCCTTGAGATCAGCTACCAGCGGCAGGAATTCGGGCAGGTCGCCGCCGCTGCCGGGGCCGCGCTCCGGCGCTGGCCCGATGACTATCGCTTTCATCTCCAGCGCGGCTGGGCGCGCCTCGCCATGGAGCAGTATGTCGCAGCGGGTGACGATATCCGGCGGGCCTATGCGCTTGCGCCGCATGAGTATGTCGTGCAGCAGGCAGTCCTGACCGTGCAGGACAAGGGCGGCATCTGGCCGCGACTGCTCGAGCCCGACAATGCCGACAGTTACCAAAGCGCGGTGCCCGTCCCGGGCGGCGACAGTTTGCCGCACGCTGCGCAATAAGGTACATCCGTTCCGGAAAACGACAGGAGCAGACGACCATGAGCATCCGCTATTACAACACCATGACCCGGTGCGCCGAGGAATTCATCCCACTCGTGCCCGGCACCGCCCGCATGTACACCTGCGGCCCGACGGTCTACAATTTTCCGCACATCGGCAATTTCCGCGCCTATGTGTTCGAGGACCTGCTGCGCCGCCATCTCACCTACCGCGGGTACGCCGTCACCCAGGTGATGAACCTGACCGACGTCGACGACAAGACCATCCGCGGCGCGAACGCGCAGGGCGTGCCCCTCGCCGCCTACACCCAGCCGTTTGTCGACGGGTTCTTTGCCGACCTTGCCGCGCTCAACATCGACCGGGCGGAACACTATCCGCGCGCCACCGGCCATATCCCGGAAATGCTGGCCATCATTGAAAAACTCATGGCGCGCGGCATTGCCTACCGCGCCGACGACGGCTCGGTCTATTTTTCCATTGAGCAATACCTCGCGTCGGGGGCGCGCTACGGCCGCCTGGTCAAGCTCGATTTCGAGCAGCAGCGGGCGAGCGGCCGGGTCAACCACGACGAATACGAGAAAGAAACAGTCGCCGATTTCGCCCTGTGGAAGGCCTACAGTGCCGACGACGGTGCCGTGGTCTGGGACAGCCCGTGGGGCAAAGGCCGGCCCGGCTGGCATATCGAATGCTCGGCCATGGCGATGAAATATCTCGGCCCAACCTTCGATCTGCATACCGGCGGCGTGGATAATGCGTTCCCGCACCATGAAAACGAAATCGCCCAGAGCGAGGCAGCGAACGGCGTCCCCTTCGTCCGCTACTGGCTGCATTGCGCCCACCTCATGGTGGAAGGCGAGAAGATGGCGAAGTCGAAAGGCAACTTCTACACCCTGCGCGATCTCCTGGCGAAAGGGCACGACCCGCTGGCAGTGCGCTATCTGCTCCTCTCCGCCCACTACCGCATGTCGCTCAATTTCACCATGGACGGTCTGGCTCAGGCCCACACCGCGGTGCAGCGTCTGCAGCAGTTCCGGGCGCGCCTGGACGAGCCCGGACCGGCAGGCGAAACGGCGCCGGAAACTGCGGCCGCGCTCACCGCGGCCGGGGAGAAATTCGGCGGATCGCTCGATGATGATCTGAATATTTCCCCCGCACTCGCCGCGGTCTTCGATCTCATGCGTCACGCGAATGCGCGGCTCGATGCCGACGCCCCGGAAACCGAACGCGCCGCCCTGCGCGCCGCGTTCGACCGTTTCGATACCGTGCTGGGAGTCATGCGCCCGGCAGCTGTCGCCGCCGATCCCGAAGCCGCGGCAATTGATGCGCTGGTCGCTGCGCGGCAGGCGGCGCGGAAGGCCAAAAACTTTGCCGAATCCGACCGGCTGCGCGCTGAACTGACCCGGCGCGGTATTGTGGTCGAAGATACGCCGAAAGGGCCGCGGTGGCACCGGGCCTGACGGCGCGGCTGCTGCCGCTTGTGTCACCGGGTCAGCAAGACCCCCTGCGCCCGGCAGCGGGCCTGCGCGCCCCGTTTCCGGCATATGTGGAAATGTAGAAGAATGACCCCTGCAGAGAACTAACCGCCGGCCGTCAGAACGCATGACTTCTGTCCAACCAATTCAGCTTGTTTGCGGGACAACGGTCATTGCCCTGCGCCAGGGGGATATCGCCACCTTCGCCGCCGACGCCATCGTCACCGCCGCCAATACCGGGCTGCGCGGCGGGGGCGGGGTGGACGGCGCCGTGCATCGCGCCGCCGGACCGCAACTGCTCGCCGCCTGCCGCCTGCTTGGCGGCTGCCCGACCGGCAGCGCGGTCATCACCCCCGCCTTCGCCCTTGCCGGCGTCCGCCAGGTCATTCATGCCGTCGGGCCAATCTGGCGCGGCGGCGGCCGGCATGAAGACGAACTGCTCGCCGGCGCCTATCGTGCCGCGCTCGACCTGGCCCGCGATCACGGCTGCCGCACCGTCCTCTTCCCCTCGATCAGCACCGGCGTCTACGGTTTTCCGGTTGACCGCGCTGCACCGCTCGCACTGCATACCGCCATCGCATTTGTCCGGCAGCAGCCCGCGGCTTTCGCCTGCATCACCTGGGTTCTGTTCGATGCCGGCACATGTGCCGCCTATCAGCAGGCGCTGTGCGATTGCCGCTACCCGTAGATTCTGCTATACTCAATTCGGTGTTCATTGCCGGTCAGCGGCTGTTCCCGGATGCTGCGGCGGGGTTGCTCCGCTGCCAGGCGGCGGACGGCATTCGGCTGGCACTTGCGCACCATATTCCCTGTGTTGGGTGAGGTGATTGCGATGCGTCGCGTACTGGTTCTTCCTGCGTTGTTGGTACTGGGACTGGCATTGGCCCCGGCCCGGGCGTCCGAGGCGCGCATTGTCGACAAGATCATCGCGGTCATCAACAGCGAGATCATCACCTACAGCGAGCTGGAGGAAAAACTCAATCCGATCATCATCCGCCTGCTCAATGAGCAGCGGCAGGTGACGCCCGAGCTCAAGAAGCAGGCGCTCGACGAGCTGATCCGCGAGCGGCTGGTGCTGCAGGAGGCGCAGCGGCGCGGGGTCGTGGTCGAGGAAGCGGAAGTCGAGGCGCGGGTCACCAAGCTCCTCGCCGAAGTCAGCGCCAACTTCCTCGACGCCGCCGAATTCCAGGAGGCGCTGCGCGAGAACGGCATGACCGTCGAAGTGCTGCGCCAGCGCTATCGCGAACAGGCCAAGCGCGACCTCATCCTCTCCACGCTCTACCGCACGGAACTGGGCCCGGAGATCAACGTCACGCCCGACGATGTGCGCCAGGAATACCATGTCCGGCACATCCTCTGCGCCACGGAGGAAGAGGCGCGCATGGCGCAGACCAACCTGGAAAAGGGCGTGGATTTCTCCATCGTCGCCACCCACCAGTCCATCGATCCGCATGCCGCGCGCGGCGGCGACTGGGGCTATATCCGGCTCGGCACCATGCCCGACGAGGTTGACGCCATCATCGTCACGCTCGAGGAGGGCGCGGTGAGCAACCTGATCCACCACCGCGGCGGCTACAGCATCGTCCAGCTCGTCGGCAAGCGCAAGCTCGAGGCCAGCGAGATGCCCGACCAGGAGACCCGGTCGCTGATGGACCATTTGCGCATGCTCAAGCTGTACGGCCAGATCGACGCCTGGCAGCGCAAGCTGTGGAACAGCAACTTCGTCGAAATCAAAGACCGTTTTTAGGAATCGTGCTGATCCCGTTGTCCGCCGGCCGGAAGCATCCCGGCATGCGGTGGCCGTGACATGCCGCCCGTCCTCGCCCTCACCGCCGGTGATCCCGCCGGGATCGGCGGGGAGCTGCTGCTGCGCGCCTGCCCCCAATTGACCGGCGCCGTTCCCGTCAAGCCCCAAGCCAAGCCAGAGATCGGCAAGCCGG
>CAZFBR010000225.1:0-5469 GCA_964517215.1 uncultured bacterium | reverse complement strand
CTGTCACCCGATACGCCAGGATGCTCTTGGCCCGGTTCAGCTCGCGGTCGCGCCACCCGCTGTAGACGGCAATGTTGTCCAGCGGCACGAAGGTGAAGAATTTGAGGAAGCGCTCGACGTCGCGGTCGTCGGTGTTGCGCCAGTACTGGTAGAACTCGTTCACCGGAGTCCGGTCAGCCGACAGCCAGACCGCACCCTTCTCCGTTTTGCCCATTTTCTTGCCCGAGGCGGTGGTGATCAGCGGCAGGGTGAACGCGCACGCTTCCTTGGTCGTCACCCGCCGGATCAGGTCAATCCCCGCGGGCAGCCCCGGCGACTTTTACTGGTCGGGCGCCTGCATGACGCAGTTCTGGGTGCGGAAAAGGTGGAGGAAATCAAATGCCTGCAACAGCATGTAGTTAAACTCGAGGAACGAGAGCCCCGCCTCCTTCTCCAGACGCGCCTTGAAGCATTCCGCCGCCAGCATGCGGTTGACCGAAAAATGCACCCCAACCTCACGCAGGAAGTCGATGTAGTTCTGCGCGTTCAACCAGTCGCCGTTGTTGAGCAGCAGCGCCTTGCCGTCAGAAAAATCAAGGATTCTTCCCAACTGTCCGCGAATGCCGGCGATGTTCGCCGCCAGCTGTTCCGCCGACAGCATCGAGCGCATGGCATCTTTGCCCGACGGGTCGCCGATGCGTGCGGTGGCGCCGCCGACGATGGCGATCGGCCGGTGCCCCGCCCGCTGTAGCTGGGCCAAGGCCATTATCGGCAGCATATGCCCGACATGCAGCGATTCCGCCGTCGGGTCGAACCCCGCATAGCAGGTCACCGGTTTGCTGAATACCGCGCACAGCTCATCCGTCGTCGTCTGTTTGATGAATTTACGTGCTATAAGAATGTTGAATACATTGTCCATAATCATTGTTCCGCCATTTTCTCCGGTGCGGTTGCTGACGACATAATAGCGTACAATGTCGTCAGCGTCAAGCATTGTGTTGCTTTCGGACACCACCACGAAAATGCGTCATGAAATGAAACGGACCACATTGACACTTCCGCGTCACTCACGTATTGTGGCGCCATGCGACTCGCCGAATTACTCTGGCTTTGCTACGCTCCGTTTCGCCGGCGATTCATCTGCTGGTTCCGACCGGAGTATGTCCGCACTTCATTACTCCGCCGTCGCGGATCGTGTCGCGCCTGCGGCTCCTGCTGCCGGCGTACCCGGCCAATGTGCCCGCTGCTGCTATCGGACGGAAGATGCCGGAACGCACCCCATCAGCCACACCAGTGCAAAATATTTCCCATTGATCCAATGGATCAGCAGCTGAATCGCGTCGGTGACGGCAGCTGCGGGTATTATTGGGAATAAGCCCGGCTGCCAACTTCCATTGTTCAATTCTCTTTCCGCACAACAACCACCCGCACCAGCAGTGACAGATGCCCCAAAACTGTCGCCATCGTCGGCAGTTTGCTGGTTCCGCATTTGCCCGCATAATCGTAACATAACGGCACTTCCGCCACCTGCGCGCCGGCTGCCGCCAGCTGCAGCAGAAGTTCGGTGTTGGCTTCAAACCCGCCGCAGCGCAGGCAGCAGCGTTTCTCCGGATAGCTCCGCCGTACGGCGGCCAGCCGATATGCCCGATAAAAAATCGTGTAATCGTGCACCCCCGGCAGCGCTGCCGTCAGTTGGAACAACCGGTTGGCCAGCCATGACTGCAGCCAGCGCCAGCGGCCGAAATTCCGGTATGCCCCACCCGTACACAGTCGCGAAGCAATCACCACTTCCGCCCCGGTGTTGAGCTGCGCGATCAGCGCCGAAAGTACGGTCGGATCAGATGTCCCGTCGCCTTCCATGATCACCAAACAATCCTCGTCATCAGCCCCAGCCATGACTGCGCTGATTCCTGCATTGAATACCGCCCCGATTCCGGATGCGGGCAGGGTAATGACTTCCGTCACCGCAGCATGCGGGGTCGCAAGTGCATGCTTGGCCGTGGCGTCACGGCTGCCGTCATTGACCACCAGCACCCGCAGCACATGCCCGAGTGCGCACACCTGGTCACCGGCCGCCGTGATCACTGCCGCGATGCGCTGTTCCTCATCGCGGGCGGGGATCAGCACCCAGACCGTCACAACCGTGCCGTTCCCACCACCGCACGACAGGCGGCAGCAATGTGCGCCAGTTGCACTTCGGTCAGTTCTTCATGCAGCGGCAACTGCACCGCCTCACGAAATGCCGCCTGCGCCGCCGGACACGGCGGACCGGGCACCACCATCCGGCAGTCATCAACGATTTCCTCGCCGACACCAACATCAACGCCATGCCGCAAGAATAGCTGCCGGGCCCGCGCGGCAGACAGCCCCGGGAAACGCGGTACGGCGAAATAATTGTTCACCCGTGTTTCCGGCACCGGCTGCTGCCAGCACATTTCCACCGGGCACAATTGCCGCAGCTGTTCCGCCGCCCGGGCTCGCCGCCGTTCCCGCTCCGGCAGTGCTGCTAGCTGCCGCAAACCGACATACGCTTGGGCAGAATGATACTGCACATCCTGCAACCGACCGCGCGACTGTGCCGTCCGATACGCACGGTTAACCCAGCGGGTGGTCCAGTTGAAATAGAACAGCCACGCCGACCAGCCGAATAATCGCGAGCCGAGCAACACCTGTTCCCGTGCAGCGGCGCGCACCTTGTGGGCCACCCGCGCCGGTGCCAGCGGCAGTTGTGCCACCCGCGTGCGCAGCGCCCGGGCCACGGCATCATCGTCAGTAACCATCACGCCGCCACCGAACGTGTTGACGGTCTTGGTCAGTTCAAAGCTGAAGAAAGCCGCATCACCGAAGGAACCGACCGGGCGACCAGCCACTGCGGCGCCGAAGGCATGGGCACAATCCTCGATAACCTTGATCCCGCGGGGCCGGGTCAATTCGCTGATTTCCCGCACCGGACATGGCACACCGAACATATGGGTCGCCACCACCGCCCGGGTACGCGGCGTCAGCACCGCCGCCAGTTGTGCCGGGGCCATGTTCAGTGTCGCGCGGTCAATATCCGCCAGCACCGGCCGGTAGCCGCATTGCTGCGCAAGGATGACCAGATCTTTCAGCGTATACGCGGGAAAGATGATTTCGTCACCGGGCTTCAGGTCGAGTGCAGCAAACAGATAGGCCATGCCCTGCCGGCCGCTGGCGACAGCGACGGCATGGCGACGCCGGCATGACTGCGCAACCGCCTGTTCGAATTCAGCCACCGCGTCTTTTGCCAGGGCAGAATCACGCAGCAGGCGCTCCATATCGGCGAATTGTTCCGGATAGTAGCGGACATATCGCCGGCAGATCATCGTGGTTTGCTATTTCGCGTCGGCCTGATTGCGCAAGGTGACGGCGGAGGCCTGCGGGTGATGATAGCGCTGCCGCCCGCGGGTCTTCTTCCCGTGCTGGATGGCGGCCACCGGGCAGAAATGCAGGCAGGCAAGGCATTGCTGGCAGCGGTGCTGCCAGACCGGCTTCCCGTCGGTCATGACGATGTTGCGGGCCGGACAGACCTGCGCGCACAAACCGCATTTGCTGCAGGACTGGTCCACCGTGAATTTTTCATCCATGCCCGGAATGCGCGGCCCGGTCCAGCGATAGATCGCAGCGAAGAGGAAATTGAGCAGCGGCCGGTCGGTCGCCGGCTTTCCCGTGCCGCGCATCAGCACGACGCGGGCAATGCTCTCCAGCGTCCTGCTGGCGGCCTTGAACAGATCCTGCTGCTTCGCCAGCGGCAGCGCCCCGTGGAACGGAGTATAATTGTCCGGCATGCGCACGTTCCCGCTGTAGGCAAGGGCCAGGCCGCGCGCGGCCAGGTCGTCGTGCACCACCACCTGCGTGCGGCAGGCCATCCCGCCCATCGTCGCCACGGAAAAGATGTACGTATCCGGCTTGACCGTCAGCCGGCTGATGAACTCGCGCACGATAAGCGGCGGGCCAAAGATGTACACCGGAAAGACCAGGCCAAGGCAATCCGTATCCTCAGGGATGCTCCGGCCATTCAGCACCGCGGTCATCGGCAGCACTTCCGCACCGCCCATCTTGCTGGCCAGTTCACCTGCTGCCGCCAGTGAATTGCCCGTCCCGGTAAAGTAGTAGATGCGTGTGGCCATTGCCGCCTCCTGCATAGCCGGTGGACGCTTTCCGTCCGCCCGCTCCCCGCATGGGTTCCCTTTTGCCGCGCCCGCCGCCGGTGGGTGCGGTTGGCCGACCGGCATTTCCGCCAGCCCTGCTGCCCTGACTCCTATCATACCGCACTTTTGGCGCCCGGACAAGTACCGTCGCGGACCGGCAATCGATAGCCGACAATACGGGCTCCGTTTGCTGCAATAACAGCGACCGGCTCCGAACGGGGGCGGCAACAACAGGTGCGCCAGGTTGGACGCATGGCCGCGGTGCCGATACGGTCACACCCCAATTGTCAGCGCGCCAGTTCCCGGCGTTGACGCCTCGGGAGCGGTGGTGTATGCTCCGCGCATGATGGACGTGCACCCGGTCCCCCTCACCACGGTCTCCGCTTCCAAGCTCAAGCTCTACTGCCGCTGCCCGCGGCGCTATTACTACGCCTACGGCGAGAATATTCGCGAACCCGCCACGCCGGAGACGACGCTCGGCACCTGCATCCACGAAGTGCTCGACCGCTACCTGCGCCACCTGATCGCCACCCGGCAGGAGCGTGACCTGACCCGGCTCTACGCGCTGGCACAGGAGCTGTTCGCCCAGCATCAGCTCCCGGCCGACGGGCCCGGCTCGCGCGCTGACGCCGATCTGCTGCTCAACCGCTACGCCGCCCGCTCAATCAATTACCGCGAGATCTACGCGCTGGAGATGCCCTTCCGCGTGCCGTTGACCGTGGACGAGGGTATCCACCTCACCGGGCGCATCGACCGCATCGACCGGATCACTTCGCGCGACGCGGGCGACCTGCTGCACATCATCGATTACAAGACCGGGCGGAACAAGCTCAGCGACGACGACTTGCCCGCTGATCTGCAGCAACAGGCCTATGTGGTGGCGGCCCACCACCTCACCCGCGGACGCTACCCGCGGTTCCGCTTCACCCTGCTCTACCTGCGCGACCTGACCCGCGCCAGCTGCGATGCCGTCTACCAGCCCGCCACGCGCGACGCGCTCGCCCGCCTGGCGTTGACCATGCGCGACGATACGGCATTCGTCCGCCGACCAAGCCCGCTCTGCCGCACCTGTCCCGCCTTCTGCCGCTGCCAGCCGCCGCGCGAACTGGTGGACCGCGCCGGAGACCAGCCGTGAGCCGGCGCGCGCGCCAGCTGGTCTTCGACTTCATCACCGGCCGGGAACGCGGCGCGGCCGAAGTCGCCGGGGTCGTGGAAGCCGTCATCTTTGCCAATCCCGACACGGGCTGGAAGGTCGCCGCCCTTACCGACCCGGTCACCGGCGAGCGGCACACCATCGCCGGTTACCTGCCGCAGGTCAAAG
>CAZFBR010000224.1:0-5476 GCA_964517215.1 uncultured bacterium | reverse complement strand
GCCGTACTTCATGACGATGGTGCAGAACTGCACCGTCTTCACGCCGATAGCAAGGAAGTCGGCCGCCGCCTTGTAGTCCATCGGCCCGCCGTTGCCCGAGATCTCGATGCCGTGCGGCACCGCGCTGGTCAGGGTCAGGTAGGAGATGGGGGTCACGCCCTCGCCGCTCATGCCGTAGACGATGGCCTCCTCCCAGTTCTTCTTCCCCGGCTGCGCCCGGAAACCGACCACCGGGAAGGTATTGGCCAGGGTGATGCCCGCCTTCTTCTTCGGATACTTCGCCAGCACACCCTTGATCGCCTTGAGGATCGGGTAGATCGAGGTCACCGCGGCGGTGAGCTTGAACAGTTTCGGCACGTTCGGATCGCTCACTTCCATGATCCAGTCGATGATCTTCGCCGTCAACGCCGCATTCTGCGAGACGATATCGCCTTCCGTGCCGTCGCCGCCCTGCGGGCAGGAGAGCGAATACTCGACGCCATACGCGCCCGCATCCTCGCAGATGCGCGTATTGCGCTGCCAGCCGGCGCGGTCCGTTTTGTCGTTCCCCGTCACCGGGCCGCCCGTCGAGAGCATGGTCAGCCGGTCCGGCCATTCCTTCACCAGCTTTTTGCATTCCTTCGTCACCCGCGCCAGCGAATGCCCCGAGACGTTGTCGCAGTTGCCGTAGGTGGTCGCATCGAACGCCTTCATGTAGCCCGCCGGGATATGGATCGGAACATTCCAGAAGGCGGTCTTCATGATGCCGCCCGCCCAGCCCGCCTCATACGCCTTGACCATCTGCTCGTAGCCGTCCGACGGCGGGGCCGCGGAGAGCAGGAACGGTGAGCGGATCGTCCGCCCGAAGAACTTCGTTTCAAGCGACACCGGCGTATGCACGTAGCCCGGCAGTTCGACGTACGACTTGACCGGCTTGTCGATCTTCGGCGCCCGCTTCCCTTCCAGCGCCGCCATCACCTGCAGCGCGCAGTTCTTGCCCGCCGCCGCCGCCTCGACCACCGTGGTCGGGCCGTTGGCCGCATCGCCCGCATAGTAGACGCCCTTGGCCGGCTTCAGTTCCAATCCGCGCCGCGCGCCGATCGCCATGATCACCGCCGAGAATCCGGCGCGCTCCTGGTCCGAACCCGCAACCTCGGTCAGGTCGCGCAGCGAGAATTTCTCCCCGTTCAGCGTGATCTTGCAGGTATCGAGCACCAGCCCCTTGGCCGCGCTGCTGATCGAGGTCACCCGCGTGCGCCCCGTCAGTTCAATCCCCTCGGCCAGCAGCTCGTTCATTTCCTTCGCCGTCAGCGGCATTTCGCCCGCCTTTTCCAGCGTGAACATTTCGACCCGCTTCGCCCCGCGCAGCTTGGCCGTCACCGCGCAGTCCGCCGCGGTGGCGCCGCCGCCGATGACCGCGACCGCACCCTTCAGGTTGTACTTCTTCGGATTGCTGAGATAATCGAGCGCGGTGATCGCCCGTTCTTCGCCCGGGATGTTCATCTTCAGCGGCGACCAGAGCCCCGCCGCCGCCACCACCGCCTGGTACTGCCTGGCCAGCTTCGCCGGATCGGCCACGGTCTTCCCCGTAAGCAGCTTGATGTCGCCCAGGCCGAGCACGAATTTGATGTCCGCCGCCAGCATCGCCCGCGACAGGCGGTACTCGGGGATCAGGTTGCAGGCGCCGCCTGCTGCTTTGCGCTGCTCGTAGATGTCGACCTTGTAGCCGTGCTGCGCCAGCACCGCCGCCGCCGCCAGGCCCGCCGGACCGGCGCCGACCACCGCAACCTTGCCCTTGGTCCCCTTGACCTTGTCGTAGGCGTCGAACACCTTCAGGTCGCGCGCCTTCTGCACCACCGTCGCCTGCACCGCCGGGATGTTGACCGCCCCGTCGAAATTCTTGTGCGAGCAGGCCGCCATGCAGTGGCGGTCCGGGCAGACCATGCCGCACACCCCGCCCAGCGGGTTGTTCTTCATAATCTTCTTCGCCGCGCGCTTGAAGTCCGCCGGCAGCCCCTTCTTCGCCGCCATGATAAACTCGAACGGCGAGCAATCGGCCGGGCAGGCCGTCTGGCAGGGCTTCTCCTCGCAGTATTCGCACTTGGCCAGTTCACTCGCCAGTTGCGCGTCCGTCAGCAGCAGTTGCTTTTCCATCCCATCCTCCTTGCGGTAATTTTCACAGTCAGGCCGGGGCGTGCCCGGCTATCGTTCCAGCATCTCTTCCGCATCCGTGTTGCGGGTGGCGTCCCGGGTCATCCCGCTGTTGTCCAGCAGGGCCAGCCCCTTCCAGCCCAGAAAGGCAATCGCGCCGACTATCAGCAGTTTGGTCACCAGATCCTTCATCGCCCGTTCACTCCACCGTAACGCTTTTGGCCAAATTGCGCGGCTGGTCCACATCGCAGCCGCGGCGCACCGCGATATGATAGGCAAGCAACTGCAGCGGAATCACATTGAGGATGGGCGACACCAGCGGGTGGCATTGCGGGATGTAGATTGCCTCGTCCACCAGGTCGATCATTTCCGTGTCGCCGTCCGTCACCAGCGCCACCACCGTGCCGCCGCGCGCATTCACTTCCTTGATGTTGCCGATGACCTTCTCGCGGATATGATCCTCAATGGCGATCACCACCACCGGCAGCGACTCATCGATCAACGCGATGAGGCCGTGCTTCATTTAACCCGCGGAATACCCCTCCGCGTGGATGTAGGAGATTTCCTTCAGCTTGAGCGCGCCTTCGAGCGCCACGGGATAGTTGATGCCGCGCCCGAGGTAGAGGAAATCGGTGCACTTGAAGTAATCCTGCGCCAGTTCCTTGAGAAAGCCGTCCTTCTTCAGCAGCTGCTCGACCTGCTGCGGCACCCGGTAGAGCGCCTCGGAAAGTTCGCACAGCTGGGCATCGCTGATCGTCCGGCGCAACCGGGCAAGGTAGAGCGCAAAGATATAGAGCACCGTGAGCTGGGCGGTGAACGCCTTCGTCGACGCCACCCCGATTTCCGGGCCGGCATGGGTATACACTGTCGCATCCGTCTCGCGGGTGATGCTGCTGCCGACGACGTTGCAGATGGCGAGCGTCTTGGCCCCGAGTTTCTTCGCCGCGCGCACCGCCATCAGCGTGTCCGCCGTTTCGCCCGACTGGGTGATGGCAATGACCAGCGTGTCCGGCCCGACCAGCAGGTTGCGATAGCGGAACTCCGAGGCGTAATCCACTTCGACCGGCAGCTGGCACAGCTGCTCGAACAGAAACTTGCCCGTCAGCCCCGAATGCCACGAGGTGCCGCAGGCGACCACCACGACGCGGCTGATGGTCCGGAGCCAGTCGGCGGCAAGGTTCATCTCCTCGAGATGGATGCCGCACCCCTCGAGCATGAGCCGCCCGCGCATGGTGTCGCTGATCACCCGCGGCTGCTCGAAGATTTCCTTGAGCATGAAATGCTTGAAGCCCTCTTTTTCCGCCTGCACCGGGGACCAGGTGATGGTCTGCACCGCATACTGCTTTTCGCCGCCGTCGGCGCCGTAGCAGGTGAACCCCTGCGCCGTCAGCACGCCCGTATCGCCGTCCTCGATGAAGACCGCGCGCTGGGTCGAGGCGAGGAAGGCGGGGACGTCCGAGGCGACGAAGTTCTCGCCGTCCCCCAGCCCGACCACCAGCGGACTCCCCTGCCGCGCCACCACCAGCTTGTCCGGCTCCTGCGCCGACAGCACCACCAGCGCATATGAGCCGCGCACCCGCGCCAGCACCTTCCGCACCGCCGCATGCAGGTTGTTCCCGCGGTACTCGTCCTCGATCATGTGAACGAGGACTTCCGTGTCGGTCTCCGACTTGAAGGTGTGGCTGGCGAGCAGTTCCTTCTTCAGCACCGCATAGTTTTCGATGATGCCATTGTGGATGACCACCAGCGTGCCCGTGCAATCGGTATGCGGATGGGCATTTTCCTCGGTCGGCCGGCCGTGCGTCGCCCAGCGCGTATGCCCGATCCCGACCGTGCCGCGCAACGGATGGTCGTTGAGTTTGGTGGCGAGATTGATCAGCTTGCCGCTGCTGCGCAGCAGGCCGAGCGCGCCCTGATGCTCGATCGCCATCCCCGCCGAGTCGTAGCCGCGGTATTCCAGCCGGCGCAAACCGTCAAGAATGAGCGGCGCCGCCTGCAGTTTCCCGATATAGCCGATAATCCCGCACATACCCTACCGCCTCATCCGAGTCATATTCACCGCCGTGGCGACCGCACGGTGCCCCGCATGGCCGCGCCCATCTCGCGCACCGCCCGTTCCAGCCCGGTGGCAACCGCGCGGGCCACGATGCTGTGCCCGATGTTCAGCTCTTCCATGCCCGGGATCATCGCCACCGGGCGCACATTTTCGTAGTCGAGCCCGTGCCCGGCATTCACCCGCAGGCCCAGGGTCAGGGCCAGCGCCGCCGCCCGCTGCAGGCGCCGCAGTTCGCGCTGCCGCGCCGCCGCGCTCCGCGCGTTGGCATATTCGCCCGTATGCAATTCGATATATGCGGCGCCCACCGCCGCCGCCGCCCGCACTTCCTTTTCGTCCGGCGCGATAAACAGCGACACCACGATCCCGCGCCGCGCGAGCCGGGCGACTGCCGCCGCCACCTTCCGCTCCCGGCCCGCCACCGCCAGCCCGCCCTCCGTGGTCAGTTCCTGCCGCTTTTCGGGAACAATCGTCGCCTGATCCGGCCGCACCCGCAGCGCAAACCGGACGATCTCCTCCGCCAGCGCCATTTCCAGATTGAGCGAGACCCGCACCTGCCGGCGCAGCGCGCGCACGTCGGCGTCCTGGATGTGCCGCCGGTCCTCGCGCAGGTGCACGGTGATCCCCGTCGCCCCCGCCCGTTCCGCCGACCGCGCCGCCGCCAGCACGTCCGGCTGCGTGCCGCCGCGCGCCTGGCGCAGCGTCGCCACATGGTCGATATTGACCCCGAGCCGCAGGCCCCGCCGCACCCGCCTCATGCGCCGATCTCCTTGCGGATGAGCGCGGCCAGCCCGTCGCAGACGCGGTCGACATCCGCCTGCTGCTCCGCCTCGACCATCACCCGCGCCAGCTTCTCCGTCCCCGAATAGCGCAGCAGGATGCGCCCCTTGCCGCGCAGCTCGCGCTCGTATTTCGACTGCAGGGGCACCAGCCCGTGGATATCCTCGAACGGCACCTTGTCCGTCACCCGGATATTGACCAGGCGCTGCGGATAGACCGCGAACAGGTCCGTCAGTTCGCTGAACGGCCGGTTCTGCCGCACGAAGCTGTGCAGCACCTGCAGCGCGGTGATCACCCCGTCGCCGGTGCGGTTATGGCCATAGAAAATGATGTGCCCCGACTGCTCGCCGCCGAGCAGATAGCCGCCGCTGCGCATCTCTTCCAGCACATAACGGTCCCCCACCGCGGTGCGGATGACCGTGACGCCCTGCGCGGTGAGGAAATTCTCCAGCCCGAGGTTGCTCATCACCGTGGTCACCAGCGTATTGCCCGCCAGCCGCCCCGCCGCCTTGA
>CAZFBR010000223.1:0-5484 GCA_964517215.1 uncultured bacterium | reverse complement strand
CTGGTTAATTATCGCGCAACATCAGATCATCAGATCTTTTAGTATTTTTTTGCTGCAGATATCTGCGCCATCATTTTGCAGCAACTGCAGAATCTGGTCAAATGCCAGAATCCGCTCATCTATACCGCCCTGCTTGATACCGTGGCGCATGCCGCCGGTTCCGGACGCAAACGCCTCTATGGTGAATACCTGCTCACCATGTATACCGACGGGGAAAGCCTTTCCCTCCCCTGGTGGGAACAAGCCCTATGCGCGCCGTCACTGGCAGCAGAAACCGACTCGCTGTTCACCAATATCCTGGAAAATGCTTTTTTGCATCACCCCCGGCAGCTTGATTCCGGCGCTCTGTGCCGGATTCTGCAGCAGCCCGCGCTTTCCACCCCGGCCATCGCCTTCCTTGCCGCCCATTTGTACCGGCAGGGCGCCATCGACCGCCGGGAATTCATCCGCCTGTTGCCGCCGCTCGATTCCTGCCGTTCGGACATTGAGCGTGTCATCGCCCTGCTCATTCGCCTTGACCGCAACCATCCCGGCCTGTTTCGTGACGCCATGCGCGCACGCTATGCCATCCACCGGCCCGGCGACCTGCTAACCCTCCTCCATTACTTCTGCCGCAATGCATGGAATCGGCCGGAACTGCCCTGCGTCATTGAACGGCTCCTGCTCGACCCGCAAACCGCCCACGGTTTTCGCCATTGATCATTGCCCATCGTCATACTACCCGTCCGGGCCGGCTACGGTCCTGGCGGCACCGCAATTGCTGCCGTTGACAGCGCCGGTGGCAGTCGCTACAATAGCCGCATGCCCATGAAGACCGCCGGTTGGCACCAGCGCTGGGAACTGCTGGTCACCCTTGCCTTCAAGGAGTTGAAAGTCCGCTATAAGAGCAGCTGGCTCGGTTTTCTCTGGTCGCTGGTGGTGCCGCTGTCGCTCATGGGGGTGTTCATTGTCATTTTTCGCTATGTGATGCGATTTGATATCACGCCGACCTTCCTGCTGGCGGCGCTCTTTCCCTGGACTTTTTTTTCGCTCACCATTTCCTCGGTCACGGGCTGCTTTGTTGACAACGGCAACTTGATAAAAAAAGTCGTCTTTCCGCGCGAACTGCTCTTTGCCTCGGTGGTAATGGCAAATTTCATCAATTTTTGCCTGTCGATGCTGGTCCTGCTCTGCTTCGACATCCGCTGGAGCTGGCACCTGCTGGCAGTGCCGCTGGTCATGCTGCTCCAGCTGATCTTCACCACCGGCTTGGCGCTGGTGGTTGCGGCCGCACAGGTCTATTGCCGCGACACGCGCTACCTTGTGGAGATTGCCCTGCTGCTCTGGTTCTACCTGACCCCGGTCTTCTACTCGCTGGATCTTGTGCAGAACATATCCAAACGACTGCTCTACCTGTTCCTGCTCAACCCGCTGGCCGGTCTCACCGTGATGTACCGCGACCTGATCATCCACGGGATGTTCTCCTCGCGCGAACTGATCACCTTTACCGCTGCCGTCTGTCTGGCTTTCGGGCTGGGCGGGTGGCTCATTTTCCGCCGCATGCGGTACAATCTGGCCGACCATGTCTGAGCCCATGCTGGCAGTCGCGATGCTCAGCAAACGCTACCGCATTTTCTTCGAAAAGCCGTCGTTGATCCGCTCAGTGCTGCCGGCCCTGATGGGCGCCGGAACCTCCCGCGAATTCTGGGCACTGCGCGACATTTCATTCACCGCTGCGCCCGGCGAATGCCTCGGCATCATCGGGTCGAACGGTTCGGGGAAGAGCACCTTGCTCAAGATCATCGCCGGCGTCACCACCCCCACCGCCGGCCGGGTGAACGTCCGCGGCGCCATTTCCTCGCTGCTGGAGCTGGGCGCCGGCTTTCATCCCGAGCTGACCGGCAGGGAAAATGTGTTCCTCAATGCCAGCATTCTCGGCCTCACCCGGGCGGAAATCGAGCGCCGCTTCGACGCCATCGTCGAATTCTCCGGGTTGCACGAGTTCATCAACACCAAGCTCTATACCTATTCGTCGGGCATGTGCCTGCGCCTCGGGTTCGCCGTCGCCATTCATGTCCCGTTCGACCTGCTCCTCATTGACGAGATTATCGCGGTCGGTGATCCTGCCTTTCAGGAAAAATGCAGTGCCCACGTCCGCCAACTGCGTTCCCGGGGAAAGACCATCGTCATTATTTCCCACATGATGGGCGCGATCACCTCCCTGTGCGACCGGGTCCTGTGGCTTGACCACGGACGCATCGCCGCGAGCGGCCCGGCCGCCGACACGACCCGGCAATTCGTCGCCGCCAGCGCCGGGGGTGAATAATGGCCACCATCCTGGTGTTCACTTCGGAGCTGCTGCCGCTGCCCGGCCTGCCGACCGGCGGACGCGGCGTGCGCATCGCCGGGCTGATGCAGGGTCTGCAGGAGCACGGCCATCAGGTCCGGATTTCATTCGCACAGGACAACCTGCAGCACCTGGTGCAGCAGCACCCGGGCGCCATTCCGAAAGAATGGCAGGCGCTGGCCCATACCGCCGACAATCACCGCGGGATTATCGCCGCCGTCCGGCCGGATTGTCTCCTGTTCTCCCCATGGACCATGGCGCTCCCCGATACCGCAACTGCCGCAGCCCGGGAACTGCCGGTTATATTCGACCTGCCGTCCCCGCTCGCGCTGGAAAATGTCTTTGAAGGGCAGGAAGCGCTGTTCCTGCTCTTGCAGAAAAAAATCGCCACCCTGCATCACGGCGACCTGTTTCTCATTTCCAATCCGCGGCAGAGAGCCTTCTGGTATCCCCTGCTGCTGCAGGCCGGGCTCGATCTGCACGATGATCCCCTGGTGCTCTGCCCCTTCAGTGCCGCGGGCGAGCTGCCACCGCACCGCATCTATCCGTCACCACCCGAATTTTTCTTCGGCGGGGTGTTGTGGAAATGGCAAGATTACGGCACCTCACTGCGTCAGGTGGCAGACCACTGTCTGCAGCACGGCGGGCGGCTGCGGGTCTGTGCCGGCGATTTTATTTATCGGGGCAGTGCGCGCCAGCTGACGGAACTGGCCGGCCATCCCGCAGTGCTGGCGGGCGGACTCCTGCCTTATGCCTCCTTTCATCAGCTCCTGCTCGGTTCTTCGGCGGCCATCGAGCTGTATCGCCACAATCCCGAGCGCGAGCTGGCTTCCACCACCCGCACGATCGAATATTTGTGTCATGGTGTGCCGGTCATTTACAGCGAGGCGATGTACTATGCCGATCTCATCCGCCGCTACGATGCCGGCTGGGTGATTGATCCGGCGAATTCAGTGCAGCTGGCACAGGTCCTGGACGAAATCCGCTCCCGACCGGAACTCTGCGCGCACAAGGGCACCCGGGCCCGGCAGCTCGCCGACGAGCATTTTTCCCCGGCAACCGCCACCGCCGTCCTGGCGCAGTTCTGCGCCGCCCCGATAAAACGCCGCCGGAAAAACGATCATGTCAGCCGCCAATGCCTGACCCTGCTGCGCAGCCTTGACAACAACCGTCGGCAGCGCGAACACTTTGCCACCGCACTGGCCACAGAGCAGCACAACTACCGGCAGCTGCATGAGGAGTCCGCCGCGCGGCACCGTGAAGTTGCAGCACTCGCCCGTCAGCTGGCGGAAGAACGTGCGGCCGCCGACAGGGTACGCGAGCAGTTAGCCACGGTAGCGGCACAACATGCCGCCGTGCTGGCCGACATCAATCGCATTAAATCCCGCTTGGTATTCCGGTTGCTCGCCGCCGGCAAGCGATTCTGCAACCGACTGTTCAGCTGGTAGGCGGTTCTCCGCCGCCTATCCTCCACCCCAAACCGCGCCCTGCCAGCAGCAGCCGGCGCCACCGGTCCCGCCAATTTGCCCGCGCGAGCGCGGTGCGCACCCGCGCATTGTCGTCATGGTTATCGCACGCCGTGCGGCAGATCTGCCCGTCAAAATACGGCGGTGCGGCCGGTGCCTGCATACACTGCCGGCGAAAAACATAATACGCCGGTCCATTCCAGATCTCCCGAAGGTGCTGACGATTGACATTGCCCATGGCCGGCAGTTGGTCGCAGTAGCACGGCCGCACGCTGCCGTCCGCCAGGATGCGCATGAACTGCCACCCGCTGTAACACGGTTCCGCGGGACCGGCCGCCACCGGGCCCTGCGTTTCCTCCAGCCTCATGAGACGGCAGAACCGGCCAAAATGATGTGAGAAATGCTGCAACGGCACTTTTCCGTCAGCATGCAGCCGCAGCAGGGTTTCCCGCACCCGGAGCTTCGCAGGCAGCGGCAGCCCGGCCAGCGAACTATCCTGTAGGCCGGGCTCGGTCATACCCTGCGGCACCAGCAGTAATGCGCTGATACCCTGGGCCGCTGCCATGACGTACATGGCCTCGAGCTCCGTGCAGTTTTCCCGCCCGATCACATGGGTAATAACGACGGGCACGTCAGGCCGTACCTGGCGAAACCGTTTGATATTATCCATCACGCGGGTGAAGTCCGCCGCAATGCGTCCCGCATGCAAGCGGGCATAGGTGGCCGGCGTTGCCGCCCACACACTCACTCCCAACCGGAGGAGCGGTGCGTCCTTCAGTACCGGCATCAGCTGTTCAGTAAGATAGTAGCCGTTGGTCAGCAGCGAAAACGGCAGTGACAGTTCGCTCAGCAGGAGCACAATCCGTCCGCTCTCGGGGTGCAGCAGCGGTTCACCGCCGCCGGCAAACATGATGCGTTGTGTCTGCCAGTCCCGCAGTTCGCGCAACACCCGGGTCAGCACCGGCAGCGTCAGTTCCTGCCGCTGCCAAGCGGCATCGCGGACCGGCACATGCGGCGAGTAGTTCCAGCAATACCGGCACCGGGCATCACAACGGTTGGTAAGGTCAATGCTCACCGCTGCCGGACCGGTAAAGGCATAGCGGCTGGTATAGCTGCCCGCTATGACCCAGTCCAGAGCGTGCGTCACACACTGCCTGCCGGCATTCAGTCGCCGTTGCCGTTCATCGGCAACAACCGTTTGATTTTGTTCAGCAGCAATTCCGGACGGCGCACCCCGTCCAGCAGATAGTGCAGCGGGCGCCGCAGGACCCTGCGGCGAAGCTGCTGTGCGGCCCAACGCCGTTCAGCCAGATCCCGCAATGCCTCGAGTTCCGCCGCCGTCAGCATTTCCGTCCGCACGACTGCTGTTGAATAGCCGTCGTACCGCGTGAAGTCATCGGTCACCAACGTGCCGGCGGTTTCCGCCGCACGGTAATATGCGCTACCCGGAAATGGTGTCGCCAGCGAGAACTGCAGCGAGTCCGGCGCCAGCGCGCAGGCCAGCGCGATGGTCCGCAACGCCGTGGCGCGCGTTTCTCCGGGCAGGCCGAAGCAGAATGTGAGGTGCGTCTTGATCCCCAGGGTATGGGTCAGCCGGATCGTTGCCACAGCTTTGGCCAAATCCAGACCTTTACCCGCACAGTCGAGGATATGCTGATCGGCTGATTCCACGCCGTATTTCACCGCCGTCAG
>CAZFBR010000222.1:0-5591 GCA_964517215.1 uncultured bacterium | reverse complement strand
TGTCGCGCCGCTGTTTGCATCCGGGGACTGCCGGTCAATGCCGCCCTGCGTCCCAACGATATGTGTCCACTACGCTCCGTTGAAATACGAGGTGCCGATCAGGCCGCAGCGTTCACGCACCCCGAAACGGTCCGCGGTCAGCAGTGACGCGGGTTTGACCGTCAGCGCCCCGTATTTGCGGTTCAGTTGCGCCGCCAGTTCGCCCAGCCGCTCCTCATTGGCGGACGCCGCCAGCAGCTGCCCCGGCCCGCCGCCCCGCTGCAGGTTGCTCACGCTCACCCCGATGGCGCGCACCGGCTGGGCCGGCGGCAGGAACCGGTCGAGCAGGCGCGCCGCCCGGCGGTAGATCGCCGTCCCCGTGCGCACCGGCTGCGGCATGCTCCCCTGCTTCATCGTCCCGGTAAAGTCGGCGTAGCGCAGCCACAGCGTCACCGTCGTTCCGCACACCTGATATTTCAGCATGCGCGCCGCCACCATCTCGCACAACCGGCGCAGGAAGGCGCGGATCACCGCCTCGTCCAGCGTGTCCGCCGGCAGGGTATGCGAATGCCCGACGGATTTGATATCGCGCTCATGGTCGAACCGCCGCACCGGGTCGTGGTATTCGCCGTTGCCCATCGCCTTCAGCCGCCGCCCGATAATGCCGAACCGCCGCACCAGCAGCGCCTCATCCGCCCGTCCGAGCTGCGCCGCGGTGCGGATGCCCAGCCGCGCCAGTTCCGCCGCGGTCTTCTTCCCCACCCCCCACAGTTCGCCGACCGGCAGCGCGGCGAACAGGGCGGGAATATCCGCCGCGGCATAGCGATAATAGCCGTCGGGTTTGTGCTTGTCGCTCGCCAGTTTGGCCAGCAGCTTGTTCGGGGCGACCCCGACGGAGCAGGTCAGGTGCAATTCGTCGCGAATGGCCTGCTTGACCGCCTGCGCCACCGCCGCGGGCTCGCCCAGTCCGGCAAGGTCCATGAAACATTCGTCAATGGAATAGACCTCGACCAGGTCGGTATGCCGCAGCAGGATGGCATGGATGCGCCGCGCGGTATCAAGATATTTGTCGGGATCGCCGACGACAATGCGCACCTGCGGGCAGCGTTTGCGCGCGGCGGGCACGGTGAACCCGGTTTTGATGCCGAAGACCCGCGCCTCGTACGAGGCGGTGGTGACGATGGTGCGCGCCCAGTTATTGTCGTCCGACCCCTCGCCGCACACCACCACCGGCTGCCCGCGCAGCGCCGGGTCGCAGGCCTGTTCCACTGACGCAAAATACGCGTCCATGTCGAGATGCAGAATGACCGCTTCGTCCGCTGCTGTCATGCCGTCCGCCGTTGCTCCGTCCCGCCGCCCGGCGGTCAGCCGCGCCCGGCCGCTGCGCCGCCGCCCCCACCCGCCCGGGCCGGCGCTGCGTCGTCATATCCGCCCGGCCGCAGGTATTGCCCGGACGCGGGCCGGCCCGCGCCGCGTCCGCGCTATGCCGCGTCCCCCGAGCTCTTCTCCAGCCGCCATTCGAGCGACTGCTGGTTGAAACTCAGTTCGTACAGGTTGGCCCCGTCGCTGACCGCAAAATGCAGCAGCACCGCCGCGCCGTTACGGCTGCGCCATTGGTAGGTGATGGCGGCAATATCGTGCCGACGCGCCCGATGGTCGAACCAGCGCGGGCGCACTGCCGGCCCGGCAAAGACCGCCCCCACTTTCACGGGTTCCCCGATGACGGTGGCCATGGTTCACTGCCGGGGCCGGCCGTCGGGATGGCAGCAGCGCACCACCCCGGTCAGCACCCCGAGGATGCGCACCTCGGGCGTGACCAGGGGCGCGAAGGCGGGATGCTCCGCCACCAAATGCACCCCATCCTTCTTGCGGTAATAGCGCTTGAGCAGCGCCTCGTCGCCGATCAGCGCGGCGACAATTTCACCCGGATTCGCCGTTGCCTGCCGGCGGATGAACACATAATCGCCGTCATTGATTCCCGCCCCGGTCATGCTGTCCCCCTTCACCCGCAGGGCAAAGGTCCCCTCGTCCAGCGGCAGCATTTCGGCGGGATTGAGGTATTCGTCGGCGTCTTCCGTCGCCGTCGCCGGCAGGCCCGCACTGACCCGGCTGAGCAGCGGCACGCCCAGCTGCCCCGGCCGCAGGAAGATTCCCCGCGCCGACCCGCGCCGCAGCTCGACCTTCCCCTGCTCCGCCAGCTTCTGCAGGTGATAGCGCACCGTCCAGGTCGAGGCCAGCCCCGCGCGCCGCGCCAGTTCACGCAGCGTTGGCGGCAGCGGTTCGCGCCGCCACCAGGCAATCAGCGCCCGCAGCACCTTCTGTTCCGCCTGCTGATCCTGCACCATCGCGCACCCCCGTCCCGACATAAACCGCCGCCCGCCCCGGGAGGGCGGGGCCGGCAACGGATCACTCCATCACCATAGTAGCACATTTGTGCTATAATGTCAAGACGCCGGGTTCAACCCCGGTGCGGGGTGGCGCTCCAGAAGCGCATCCTGAATGATGGAAAACAGTTATGGTTCGGTCAGTGAATGGCAGGGCCAGACGAAGGCCTGGACGCCTTCCGCCCGCCATTGCTCGCGAAACGCCCGCAGCGCGTCGAGGAACGCGGCGGCGGCGTCATCCGCCACGGCCATATAGCGCACGCGGTTGCGTGACGGGAAGACCGGGGTCCCCTGATGGGTGCCGCCCGCCGCGCCGTGCCCGTGCGCCTCGACCAGCTCGGTGTACTTCTGCACGCCCTGTGCGGCCATGAATCCCTGCAGCTCGCTTTCCAGGGTTTCATTATAGACCAGCATGATCATCTGCATGGGGTCTGCTCCGCGGCCACGCAGGCCAGCTTCTTCCCGCGCCGCTCCTCGAAATAGCTGTAGATCACCGGGACCAGGACGAGGGTCACCAGGGTCGACAGGGTCAGCCCGCCGATCAGCGACCAGCCGAGCGGGCTCCACGTCTCCGAGCCGTCACCCTTGGTCAGCGCCATGGGGAAGAGTCCGAGCAGGGTGGTGATCGTCGTCACCAGCACCGGCCGCAGGCGGTTGTGCCCCGCCTCGCGGATGGCGGCGCAGACATCGGCGCCGCGCGCGCGCAGCAGGTTGGTGTAATCGACCAGCACGATGGCGTTGTTGACCACCACGCCGAGCAGCATGATCAGGCCGACGAACGAGATCAGCGACACGGTATTGCCGGTGAGGAACAGGGCGAGCACCACCCCCGTCAGCGCAAACGGGACGCTGAACATGATGATCAGCGGGTCGCGCAGCGATTCGAACTGCGCCGCCATGACCATGTAGACCAGCACGATGCCGAGTACCAGCAGCAGGAACAGGTCGCGGAACGACTTCTGCTGCTCCTTGACCATGCCCGCCCACTTGACCGACAGCTCCGGCGGGAAAACGATCTCCTGCAGGGCGGCGTCGATATCCGCGGCAATCTCGCCCTGCGACCGGTTGCTGATATTGGCATTGACCTTGACCACGCGCTCCTGGTTGACGCGCTCGATGGAGACCGGGCCCACCTCGTTGGTGATCCGCGCCACCGCCGCCAGCGGCACCGCGGCGCCGGTGACGCTGCGCAGGGTGACGGCGGCCAGGTCGCGCGGGCCGGACCGTTGCCCTTCGCCGAGGCGCACGAGGATGTCGTACTCCTCGCCCGCCTCGCGGTAATTGCTCGCGTCGGTGCCGTCGAAATAGTCGCGCACCGTGTCGGCGACCAGCACGGTGGAGAGCCCGAGCCGCGCCGCCGCCGCACGGTCGACATTCACCCGCAGTTCGGGCTGGCCGAGATCCAGCGACAGCTGCACGTCGGTCGCGCCCGGCGTGCGCAGGAAGATCGCCTGCACCCGCTGGGCGTACTGCATGGCCAAGTCGAGGTCCTTGCCGCGGATCTCGAAGCTCAGCGGCTTGCCGCCGCCCATCAGCATGCTGTTGATCGCGTTGCCGGTGGTCAGCGAGTAGCGGCGGATGCCGGGGAAGTTCATGATGTGCGGCCGCAGCGCCGCGCCGATCTCCTTCGTCGTCCGCGCGCGGGTCAGCTTGCTCCCCACCTGGATGATCACGGTCCCGATATTGGTCCCCGTGGCCATGCCCCCGCCGCCCATGCTCTTCGCGTTCCGCTGCCGGCCCGCCATGATGAAGGTCTTGGTGCGTTCCGGGACCTGCGCTTCGATCAGCGCCATGATCTGCTGGCCGATCCGCGCGGTTTCCTCGTAGCGCGCCCCCACCGGCAGCTCGTAGGTCAGGCGCAGCTCGCCCGCATCCTCCTCGGGCGTGAACTCGGTCCCGCACAGCGGGATCAGCGCCAGCGAGCCGCCGAACAGCAGCAGCGCCGCCGCAATGACGCTTTTGCGGTGCGCCAGCGCCCAGTCGAGCAGGTCGCGGTACTGGTCCTCAACCCAGCCGAACCAGCGTTCGCTGCGGGTGAAGACCGCCGCCAGCACCCGCGAGCGCGACGGCTTGTTGTCCAGCAGCTTGGCGCACAGCATCGGGGTCAGGGTCAGCGAGACCAGCAGCGACACGGAAATCGTGACGATGATGCAGCCGCCGAGCTGCTTGAAGATGATGCCGGTGATGCCGGTGACAAAGAGGATGGGGACAAAGGTGATGATCGTGGTGAGGGTGGAGGCGATCACCGCCGCCGCCACTTCGCCGGTGCCGAAAATGGCCGCCTCGCGCGGGCGCACCCCGCGCTCAAGCTGCTTGCTGATATTGTCGAGCACCACCACGGAATTGTCGACCACCATGCCGATGGCGATGGCCAGCGAGGCGAGCGACATCAGGTTGATGGTGTAGTCAAAGGCGAACAGGAAGATGAAGGCGATGATCAGCGACGAGGGAATGGACAGCGCGATGATCATGCTGCTGCGCACCCGGCGCAGGAAGAGCAGCACGACCAGGACCACGAAGATGCCGCCCAGCATCACCGAGCCGTAGAGCTGGTCCACCGCCAGCATGATGAAGTCCGAGGTGTCGAACACCTTCATCACCCTGAGGTCGGCCGGCAGGGTGGGGGCGATCTCCGCCAGCTTCTCCGTCACCGCGCTCGCCACCGCCACGGTGTTGGCGCCCGACTGCTTCTGCACGATGAAGAACGCCGTGCGGGTGTCGCCGTTCGAGGCCATGCTCATGCTGCGCTCGACGAAGCCGTCGCTGACCTCCGCCACGTCGCGCAGCCGCACCGGCTGCCCGGCATGCACGCCGATGATCGTCTCCTGCAGTTCCGGGACCGACGCGTACTCGCCCGGGACGCGCAGCATGTAGTCGCGCAGCCCGAACTGCAGGTAGCCGATCGGCACATTCCGGTTCTCATTGCGGATCGCCGCCGCGATCAGCGCGGGGGTCAGGCCGTACGCCTCGCTGCGCCGCTGGTCGAGCGCGACATTGATCTGCCGCTGGCGCAGCCCCATGGCCGTGACCGTCCCGACCCCGGGAATGCGCTTGAGCACGTCGGTGATGCGGTTCTCGAGCAGGCGCTCCATGCCGTCGTAATTCTGCTTGGCGGTGACCGACACGCCGAGCACGGGAATCATCGAGGTGTTGAACTTGAAGACAATCGGGTCGTCGACGTCGTCGGGGAGCAGGCGCTTGGCGTGCTTCAGCGAATCGCGGATGTCG
>CAZFBR010000221.1:0-5626 GCA_964517215.1 uncultured bacterium | reverse complement strand
GGTCGAGTATTTTGACCGCATCGGCATCCTGGACGGCAAGACCGTGCTGGCCCATCAGGTGAACTGCACGCCGCACGACATCGAGCTGATTGCCAAGCGGGGCGCCCGCGTGGTACACAATCCGCTCGCCAACACCATTCTCGGCTCGGGCATGCCGCCGATCATGGACATGCTCAAGAAGCGCATTGTGGTGGCGATCTCCACCGACGGTTCGGGGAGCGCGGACAATCAGAACATCCTCGCCGCTGCGCGGCTCGCATCGCAGTACCAGAAGGCGTTGAACCAGAACGCGGGCCTGCTGCCGGCGCAGCAGGTGCTGGAAATGATCACCTGCATCCCGGCGCGCATGCTCGGCTTCAACAGCGGCTCGCTGGAGGCGGGGAAGGATGCCGACCTGGTGCTGATGGACACGCGGCGGCCGAACCTGACCCCGACGCGGCTCGATAACGTGGTGGAGAACCTGATCTGGGCGAGCGACGGCAGCGAAGCGCGTTATGTCATGGCAAACGGCAATTTGGTGAAGGATGATTATCGTATCACGCAACTGAATGCCGAGAAGATCATGAATGAGGTGCGCGAGCTGGCGCAGCTGGCGTTCGAGTACAAGAAGAAGGTCGGGTCGGTGGCGGGGACGGGGGCGCCGCGCAAGGGCGGAGCCGCCAAGCCGGCGGCAAAACCGGGTGCGGCCAAACCCGCAGCGAAGCCGGCAGCCAAGCCCGCAGCGAAACCGGCGGCGAAGCCGGCAGCAAAACCGGCAGCAAAACCGGCAGCCAAACCTGCGGCAAAACCTGCGGCAAAGCCGGCAGCGAAGGCAAAAGCGGCGGTTAAACCTGCGACGAAGCCGGCGGCCAAGAAGCCGGCTCCGGTGAAACCAGCGGCGAAGAAACCGGTCCCGAAAAAACCGGCAGCGAAGAAACCGGCACCGGCCAAACGCAAGCGCTGAACAGGATGCGGCAGCAGCAAAATCAACCCGGGGAGCAATCCCCGGGTTTTTTGCTGCCGTTCAGTTCCAGTCAGCTGTTCCTGCGCTCGTGGTGAAAGGGTGCGGGGTGACGCTGCAGGAGTTGTGTCAGGATGATGTACGGAAATCATTCCCGGGTTGCTGTCAGCAACCGCGGCAAATCCCGGCAGAATCCCGGAAGGCAGCAGTCGCTCCGGTGCTTTCCCGTTGCGGAAAGTGCAGGCAGCATACGCATGACTGAGCCGGCCTGGCCGGGGTTTATCGTGTGCGCATGACGACGGAGCACTGCTGCCCGCAATGCGGTGCGCCGTTGCGCCTGCACTGGCATCGCGGGATCGAACTCGACCGTTGCCCGGCGGGGTGCGGGTTCTGGTGCGATGCGGGGGAACTGGCGCTGGTGGCGCCTCGCTGCGACGAGGTGGCATTGCCGGCGGCTGCATCCGGGCCGGCTGAGCGTGCGGGGATAACCGGCTGCCCGCGCGGGCATGGCCCGTTGCAGCCGGCGGCGTATGCGGGCGACGCGCAGACGATGATCGCGCGCTGTGCAGTATGCGGCGGGATCTGGGTGCAGGCGGCGGCGCAGGCCCGGATTGCCGCCGGCGTGCGGGGGAATGCGGCACAGGAGCGGCTGGGGAAAGCGCTGCTGGCGGTTGATGATGATCTCCGGCGCCAGCGGCAGTCGGTCGGGGAGCTGAAGGAACATACCCGGCCGGGTGTGGCGCTGCGGTGGCTGGCGTTCCGCATCATGCTGCCGCTGGGCGACACGGTGCGCCTCCACCGGCGCCCGCATGCCGTGTATGCCATCATCGCGCTGAATGTCGTCGCGTTTGTGCTGGAGCTGGGGGCGCACGAACGGATCGGCGGGGCCTTTGTCCGCTGGGGGTTGCGGCCGGCAGTGCTGCTGGGCGGCGGGCATGGGTGGACGCTGCTTACCCACCAGTTTCTGCATGCCGGGCTCGGGCATCTGGCCGGCAATATGCTCTTTCTGCTGGTGTTCGGCAAGGCGATCAATGCCTGGCTCGGCCAGGTGCGGTTCACGCTGTTCTATTGCTGCACGGGCGCGCTGGCGGCGCTGGCACATGCCGCGCTGCAGGCGCATTCACTGGTGCCGTGTGTCGGCGCCAGCGGCGCCATCGCCGGGGTCATGGGCGCGTATTTCGTGCGCCATCCGCTGGCGCAGATCCGGGTGCTGGTCGGGACGCGGATCGTGCTTGTTCCGGCGGCGGCATTTCTGGCGCTCTGGCTGTTCTATCAGGGGGCGTATGCCTTCGCCAGCGCGGGCGGCAGCATCGCGTTCGGCGTCGCCTGGTACGCGCATCTCGGCGGCTTTGCCGCCGGTGCGCTGCTCGCCCTGCTCACTTCGGGCGGACAAACAGAGGAAGAGACAAAAATGCTGAAAATGCAGCAATAATGCACAAAACTTGACAATATTGCGATTGTGTGCTATCATATCGGCATCACCTGAGGAGGTGCGGTATGATCGGCAAGGAAGTGCGGCTGGAGCGGATTATCAATCGGCGAAGCGGGCGGGCGGTTATCGTCCCGATGGATCATGGCGTGACGGTGGGCCCGATCGCGGGCCTGGAATCGATGCGCGATGCGGTGACGAATATCGTGCAGGGGGGGGCGGACGCCATCATCATGCACAAGGGGATGGTGCGCGCGGGTCACCGCCGCAGCGGGCGCGATGTCGGCCTGATCATCCACCTGTCGGGATCGACTGCGCTGTCGCCCGACAGCAATGCCAAGGAACTCGTCTGCTCGGTGGAAGAGGCGATCACCCTCGGTGCGGATGCGGTCTCCATCCACTGCAATATCGGGGCGGAGACGGAGAGCACCATGCTGCGCGATCTGGGGAGCGTGGCCAAGGACTGCCAGCGCTGGGGCATGCCGCTGCTCGCCATGATGTACTGTCGCGGCCCGAAGGTGAAAAACGAATACGATGTGAAATACGTCGCGCATGCGGCGCGGGTGGCGGCGGAACTGGGTGCGGATATCGTCAAGTGCGCCTATACCGGCGAGCCGGAAAGCTTCACGAAGGTGGTTGACGGCTGTCCGGTCCCCGTGGTCATTGCCGGCGGCGAGAAGATGGAGACGGACCGGGATATCCTCGTCATGGTGGACGGGGCGCTCAAGGCGGGCGCCTGCGGGGTGAGCATCGGGCGCAACGTTTTCCAGCATGCCGATCCGAAGCGCATCCTGACCGTGCTGAACCACATGGCGCATCGCCGGCTGGCGCTGGCGCAGGCAGTCAGCATGCTCGATGCCGGCGGCAAGGAACGGAAGAAAAAGTAGCATTCGCCAGTCCGCGCCGGGGGCGGGCGGCGGGCGATGCGTGCATGCCGACCCGGCGACCGGTGGCGGTGCCGCCCCTGACGCGGTGTGGCTGCGGGCGATGCGTGCATACTGACGCAGCGACGCTGATGCCGGCAACCGCCGGCAGGCGGAACAGGAGACGACGATGAAGCAATTCTGGGTGGCGGCGGAACCGTACGCCAAGGAACTGATCACTGCGGCGCTGGAGGCCGGGGCGCAGGCCGTGCTGGTGCCGGCGGGGACGAGCGCGGACGTGCATGCGCTCGGGCGGATTACCACCATCGCCCCCGACGGCGACCTGGTGCCGGGGCGCGATGCGGAATTCGTCACCATCCGCAACAAGCAGGACGAGGAGCGCGCGGCGGCGCTTCCGGCCGACCGTTGGGTGGTGGTGACGCTCACCGACTGGACGGTCATTCCGCTGGAGAACCTCATCGCGCGGCGCGGGAAGCTGATCGCCCGCGTCACCACCGCGCGCGAGGCGGAACTGGCGCTGGGCATCCTTGAACGCGGGGTCGACGGGATTCTGCTCGCCGACGCCACTCCCGCGCTGATCGCGCAGGTGGCGGGTGTGCTGGCGCGCGGCGGGGCGAAGTTCCCGCTGGTTCCCGCGACAGTGACTGCCGTCAAACAGCTGGGCATGGGCGATCGCGTCTGTGTCGACACCTGCTCGGAGCTCAAGCCGGGGGAGGGGATGCTCGTCGGCAATTCGACGGGGGCCATGTTCCTTGTCCATTCCGAATCGCTGGAGACCCCGTACGTCAACGCGCGCCCCTTCCGCGTCAATGCGGGCCCGCTGCATGCCTATGTCTACGGCACCGACGAGCGCACGCCATACCTTTCCGACCTCAAGGCGGGCGATGCGGTGCTGGCGGTTGACCATACCGGTGCCACGCGCCCGGTCGTTGTCGGGCGGATCAAGACCGAGCGCCGCCCGCTGCTGCTGGTTGAGGCGCAGATCGACGGAACGCCCGTTTCCTGCATTCTGCAGAATGCGGAGACCATCCGTCTGACCGCACCCGACGGGTCGGCCCGTTCCGTCGCCACGCTCGCGCCGGGCGCGGTGGTGCTCGCCTACCGCGAGCAGGCGGGGCGCCACTTCGGCATCAAGGTCGACGAAACCATCGCCGAATCATAAGTCCGGCACAGTGCCCGTATGTTTCCTCTCCCCCGGGGAGAGGAAGCGCGAAGCGCAGGTGAGGGCATAGCGTGCAAGGATTTGTCATCCTCGCCCCAACCCTCCCCCGGAAGGGGAGGGAGCAAATACGCGCATTTCGAGACGACGCAAATAGCTCGGAGAGGAGAGGGTGGGTGACATGGTGTTGTCCACCCGTATCCGGAGGGTGTGTGCCGTGCACTCATCGTTGGCGAGATGGCTGCGGGTGCTTCAATCACGGTGGCGGTGGCGGCACAGGCAAGCTATACTGCCTCCCATTAAACCCGCGCCCGGCGCGGCTGACAGGGGGAGACCATGAGTGATGCATTCGGCCACACCCAGTACCTGGTGCGCAGGAAGATTCTCAAGCTGCTCGGCGGTGCGTTCCACATCTACGCGCCCGACGGGTCGCTGGCGCTCTATTCCGAACTCAAGGCCTTCAAGCTGAAAGAGGATATCCGCCTCTTCGCCGACGAGGCGAAGACGACGGAAGTCGTGCGCATCAGTGCCCGCAGCGTCATTGATTTCGGCGCCACCTACGACGTGTTCGACGGCGCCAGCAACACGAAACTCGGTGCGCTGCGGCGCAAGGGACTGAAGTCCATCGTGCGCGACAGCTGGGTGATCCTTGACGCCAATGACCAGGAGATCGGCAGCATTGCGGAAGACAGCATGCTGCTGGCGCTGGTGCGCCGCATCCTGTCCAATCTGGTGCCGCAGACCTTCCAGGCGACGGTCAACGGCCAGCCGGCGGCAACCTTCAGACAGAATTTCAACCCGTTCGTGCTCAAGATTACGGTCACCTTCACCGGCGAGGCGCTGGACAAGCGGCTGGGTCTTGCCGCCTGCGTGCTGCTGGCGGCGATTGAGGGACGGCAGAACTGAGCATGGCGCAGACGCCCGGGCGGTTCGCGGTCGGCATGGAGAAGGAGCAGGCCCTGGCCGACCGCTGGGCGGCACTCGGGCTGCGCGAGGACGATATCGACGAGAAATTCGTGCGCTCGGCCGGACCGGGCGGACAGAATGTCAACAAGGTCTCGACCTGCGTGCAGCTGACCCACCGGCCGACGGGCATTGCCGTGCGCTGCCAGAGCGAGCGCACCCAGGCGCTCAACCGGTTCCTCGCCCGGCGGCGGCTGGCGGACAAGCTCGAGGAGCTGCGCATCGGGCGCATCCGCGCGGAGCAGGCGCGG
>CAZFBR010000220.1:0-5659 GCA_964517215.1 uncultured bacterium | reverse complement strand
GAGGATCCGGGCATTGTCGCAGGCGCCTGGCTGGTTGGCGCGCTGGAGCGCGGCGAGGAGCTGGCGCGCGCGGCGTCGAATGCCGAAACGCGCGATGCCAACCGGGTGCCGCAGGAAACGCGCAAAATCGTGCGCAAGGCGACGGAGCAGGATGTCGAGCGGGCGGGGCGGATGAAGCAGCGCGCTACCGAGGCCATCGCCACCTGCCGCGAGTGCATTGAGCAGCAGAAACTGCCGATGACGCTGGTGGATGCGGACTATGCGTTCGACGGCTCCAAGCTGACCTTCTTTTTCATCGCCGAGACGCGGGTTGATTTCCGCAAGCTGGTGCGTGATCTCGCGCACATCTTCCGCACGCGGATCGAACTGCGGCAGATCGGGGTGCGCGACGAGGCGAAGCGCATGGGCGGGCTGGGGCCGTGTGGGCGCGAGATCTGTTGCGCTACCTTCCTGCGCGATTTTGCGCCGGTGTCGATCAAGATGGCCAAGGACCAGGGCCTCAATCTGTCGCCGGTCAAGATCTCCGGGCTGTGCGGCCGGCTCATGTGCTGCCTGAATTACGAGGAAGAGTATTACCGCACCCGCCGGCACCAGTTCCCGCGGATCGGGCAGAAGGCGCAGATGGACAATGACATGTACACGGTGATCTCCGTCAATCTGCTGACCGACACGCTGTGGCTCGAAGGACCCGAGCGGCGCGTGGTCAAGCTGGCGCTGGATGAATTCAAGGAACGGGCGCAGGTGATGCGCGGCGGCAGCGGCGGCGAACGCGGTGGCGATCAGGACCGGCGCGGCGGCCATGACCGCCGGCACGAGCCGCGCGGCAGTCATGGCCGGGATCGTGATCGCGGTCGCGACCACGATCGCGGGCAGCAGCGTAGCTACAGCCGGGCGGAGAGCGCCCCGGCAGCCATGCCGGAACCGGCGGCGGGGCGCGGCGAATCAGCGCCGGCATAGGAGACGATCGTGAGCGAGACCTTCTACGTCACCACGCCCATTTACTATGTGAACGCGCGGCCGCATCTCGGGCATGCGTATACGACGATCGTCGCGGACCTGCTGGCCCGCTGGCATCGCCGGCGCGGTGACCGGGTATGGTTTCTCACCGGCACCGACGAGCATGGCGACAAGATCCAGAAAGCGGCGGCGGCCCAGGGGATTACCCCGCAGGCGTTCACTGACGACATCAGCGGGCAGTTCCGCACCACCTGGCAGCAGATGGGGATGAGCAACGACGATTTCATCCGCACCACGGAGGAACGCCATAAAAAAGTCGTACAGGCAATATTGCAGAAGATCTACGACGCCGGTGATATCCGCAAGCATGCCTACGGCGGGCTCTACTGTTTCGGCTGCGAGCGGTTCTACAAGGAGGATGAGCTGGTCGACGGACTCTGCCCCGACCATAAGACGAAACCCGAATTCATCGAGGAAGAAAACTATTTCTTCAACATGGAGAAGTATCGGGCACAACTGGTGAAGCATATTGAAGTGTTTCCGGACTTCATCCGCCCCGAACGCTACCGCAATGAAGTGCTGGCGATGCTGCGCGACGATATCGGCGAGCTGTGCATTTCCCGCCCGAAGACGCGGCTGGAGTGGGGCATCGAACTCCCGTTTGATAAGAACTTCGTGACCTATGTCTGGTTCGATGCGCTGCTCAATTATGTGTCTGCGCCCGGGTGGCCCGACGGAGAACAATTTGCCGCGTTCTGGCCGGCCTGCCGGCATCTCATCGCCAAGGACATCGTCAAGCCGCACGCCATCTACTGGCCGACCATGCTCATGGCCGCCGGCCTGCCGCTGTATCGGCAGCTGTTCGTGCACGGCTATTGGAATGTGGACGGGACGAAGATGTCGAAGTCGCTGGGCAATGTGCGCGGGGCGCTGGAACTGAAGGACCATTACGGGACGGAGGCGTTCCGCTATTTCGTGCTGCGCGAGATGAGCTTCGGCCTCGACGCCAATTTCAGCGAGGACGCGCTGATCGGGCGGCTGAACAGCGACCTCGCCAACGGCATCGGCAACCTCACCAGCCGGGTCTGCAGCATGACCCAGAAGTACTTCCCCGACGGCGTGGATGCCGGGGCAGCCGGCACGCACGGCGACGCCCTGATGCAATGCGCCTGCGACTTGCCGGCGGCGATCGAACCGTACATGCTGGCGTGCAAGCCCGATGCGGCGCTGCAGGAAATCTGGAAGGTCATCAGCGAGGCAGACGGTTTTGTTCAGGAACAGCAGCCGTTCAAGCTTGCCAAGGACCCGGCCTTGCGTCCGCAGCTGGCGGGGATCATGCGCGCCCTGCTGATCACGATCACGCATATCGCCGATGCGCTGACGCCGTTCCTGCCGGAAACGAGCGCGAAGATTTTTGCCATGCTGAATGTAGTGCCGCCGCCGCCAGGCCAGACGCTGGCAGCAGAGCCGCTGGCGCCGGTGCACCGGGTTAATGGCGGCGGGCATCTCTTCGAGCGGATTCGCGAAGAAAAGAAGAACTGAGGCGGCCATTGCCGGTGGTTGGCCGGCGGCCGCGCTTAACGCGGCTATCGCTACAACCGGACAATCACTTCACCATCGGTAAAAACAAAACGCCTCCCTGCCGTTGCTGGCAGGGAGGCGTTGCCGGTTACTGCTTATTCTTGAGTGCGGCCCCGTCAACTGAGCAGAAATTCTGGTCGTCCCCGTATTCGCGGCCGCAGGTCGGGCAGAACCGCGACATCGACATCTCATGGCCGACATAGCCGCCGGTCGCGCCACCCAGCACGCCGCCAATCACCGCGTTGCGCTGCCGCTCTTCCTTGTTGTCCCCGGTTTGATATCCGACGACCGCCCCGGTCGCAGTCCCAATTACTGCGCCAGTCGTGGTTTGTGATTGAGTCGTGGTGCAGCCGGCAGCGGCAAAAGCCAGCACCAGCGCGATGAAAGCAATACCTGCAGTCGTTCTGATCATGACCAACCTCCTAAGTGAGTTATAACCTTTGACAACAGATCCTGCTGAAAAGTTGACATACCCCATTATCGGCAAATATGCTATGCTCACTTGAGGGGGAAACTACCATGACGATGACGATCAGGCGTTGGACGATACTGCTGGCGGCGATTGGCCTGCTGTGGGGTATTGCGGCGTGCGCACCGCCGCCGCGGCCGGCGGCGCATGAGCAGGTGCTGTATGAGGCGCTTACCGGCGACCCCAAATCGCTGAACCCGGTCATTGCCAAGGAGTCATCAACCACCGATGTGACCAACCTGCTGATGGAGGGGCTGACCAAGGTGGCGATGCCCTCGCTGGAGATCAAACCGGCGCTGGCGGAGCGCTGGGAACACGATACGGCGGGGACGACCTGGACGTTTCATCTGCGCCCCAACCTGAAATGGAGCGATGGCCAGCCGCTGACCAGTGCCGATGTGGTCTTCACCTTCAATCGGCTCATTTTCAATGATGCCATCCCGTCCAGTTCGCGGGATGTGCTGCAGGTCGATGGCAAGCCGTTTCTGGTGAGTGCCCCGGACTCGCTGACCGTGGTGTTCGCCCTGCCGGCGCCCTATGCGCCGTTCCTGCTGTCGGCGGGCGCGACGGAAATCCTGCCGGAGCATATCCTCGGTCCGCAGCTGGCGGCGGGCACCTTCAACTCGAGCTGGGGGGTGGGGACGCCGCCGGAGCAGATTGTCGGGGCGGGTGCGTTCCGGCTGAAGGAACTGGTGCCCGGGCAGCGGGTGGTGGTCGAACGCAACCCGTACTACTGGCGCAACGGTGAGAACGGCGATACCTTTCCCAAACTTGACCGCATCGTGCTGACGGTGGTCCCCGACCAGAATGCGGAGCTGCTGAAGTTCAAGGCGGGCGAACTCGACCTGCTGACGGTGCGCGGCGAGGATTTTGCCGATTTGCAGGCGGGCGCGGCGGCGGGCGGCTACACCATGTACCAGCCCGGCCCGACGCTGTCGACCATGTTCCTGTTCTTTAACCAGACCCCGGGCGGCTCGACCCCGGTCAAGCGGGCATGGTTTACCGATGTGCAGTTCCGCCGCGCGGTGGCGCATGCCATCGACCGGGAGACAATCGTGCGCAATGTGTTCCACGGACTGGCGCAGCCGGCATGGACGGATGTCAGCCCGGCGCTGACCAACTTCCACAACCCGAACGTCGCCCGCTACCCGTATGATCTGGCGAAGGCCAAAGCCCTGCTGGATGCCGCGGGGTATGTCGATCGCAATGGCGACGGCATCCGCGAAGATGCGCACGGCAATCCCGTCGAATTTGTGCTGACCACCAACAGCGAGAGCACCCAGCGGGTCAGCATCGCCACGCTGATCCTTGATGATCTGAAAAAGCTCGGGTTCAAGGTGAGTTTCACCCCGATGCAGTTCAATGCACTGTGCAACAATCTCAACGAAGGCCGCGGCTGGGAGGCCTGCATCATGGGGCTGACCGGGACGCTGGATCCGAACAACGGGCGCAATGTCTGGCATTCAAGCGGCCAGCTGCACATGTGGTATCCGCGCGAACCGCAGCCGGCAACGCCGTGGGAAGCGGAGATCGACGGCATTTTCGACCGCGCGGTGAAGGAATTGGACCCGGCCAAACGGCAGGCGCTCTATTTCCGCTGGCAGGAGATCTCGGCAGAGCAGCTGCCCCTGATCCACACGGTGGTGCCGCAGAGCCTGTACGCCGTGCGCAACCGGGTGCAGGGCCTGCGCCCCGCCCCGCTTTCGCTGGCGCATAATATCGACGAATGGAGCATCCAATGATCCGGGCGACCCGGTTGGCGCTGGGAATCCTGCTGGCGGCTCTGCTGACGGGCGGTTGCCAGACCACGCAGGCGGCGGTGGCCGCTGATACCGCCGCGGTGGCGGTGCCGGACCCGGGCGCGCATCCGCGCGAGTTCCTGACGGCGACGGCAGATGCGGTGCGGAGCCTGACCGCGACCATGAAACTGCGGGTTACCGCCGACGGGCGGCGGTTTACCGCGCTGGGCGCGCTGGCGGTGGCGGCGCCCGATACGGTGCAGCTTGAAGTGAACGGCCCGCTGGGCCTGCCCATGCTGACCCTGGCCATGCATGGCGATACGCTGACGCTGGTGGATTATCCGCATCAGCGCTATGTGCAGGCGAATCGCAACACCCTGCCTGCACGCTATCGCGGCTGGGCGGAATTATGGCGGCTCTTCCCGCTGCTGGACACGGCGGTGGTGCAGGCGGCAGCCTGGACGCGTGACACCGGCGACACCTGGGTCGGGGTCTGGGGAGATGCCGACGGGCGGCATTACCGTCTGCGGGCCAGCGCGGCCTGCGGCCTGACGGAAGTCGAGTTTCGCCAGGGCGAAGAGACGGCGGGTGCGCTGATCCTGACGGAACCGGATAGCGTCGTCCGGTTGCCGCGTCGTGTTGCGGTTGCCGCGCCCGGGATTGCGGTTGACGGCGAGCTGGTCAATGTGGTGCTCAATCCGGTCCTGCGGGTGAGCGCCCCGCGCATTCCGCTCCAGTTTACTGCCGCGCCGCTGCCGGAATAGGATTCCGGCAGGCCGGCCGCCAACGCTGAATAAAATCGCCGCCACCACCGGCAGGATTTGCGTGAAACCGGTCGCGTCCGGCCTGACGATTGCGGTTGTGCGGGCGCCGGGCGGGTGATTGACGGCGTCGGGCGCGGGTGATAGGATAC
>CAZFBR010000219.1:0-5728 GCA_964517215.1 uncultured bacterium | reverse complement strand
GCTTGAGCACGGTGTCCTGATAGGAGTTCTTGCCCGTCTTCCACACGTCGTGCATGCGGTCGGCATCGAGCAGCCCGTCGGCAATCAGCGATGCGGTGATCGCCGTGCCCGGGTAGGGAAACAGTGCCCCGACGCATGCCCCGTCAGGTTTCAGGGCGCGGTTCAGCTCCACCGTCTCCCACATGTTTTCCGGCGTCTCGCCGGGGAAACCGAGTATATTCAGCGTCGTCAGGGTCAGTCCCGCCTCACGCACCATGCGTGCGGTATCAATGATATTCTGTTTGGTGATGTTGCGCTTGAGCACCTGCTGCAGGATGCGCTCGTTGCCGCATTCCACCCCCATGGTCACATGCTTGCCGCCCGCGTCCTTCAGCAGATCCAGCATCTCGCGATCGGCAAATCCGGGGCGCACGAAAAAGCGGAAGTCCACCTTGATCCGCTCCTTGTACTTCGCGCAGAACTCGCGCAGGAACTCCTTGTTGAGCGTAAATATTTCGTCGTAAAAGTAGATTTCAGTCACCTGCGGAAACTGGGCGAGATGGAATTCCAGTTCGCGGATGGCATATTCCGGACTCTTCTGCCGGCAGAACTTGCCCAGCTCGCGGTACATGTTCAGATAGACCTGATTGCAGCAGTAGGTGCAGGAGAACGGGCAGCCGCGCCCGGTCATCGCATACAGGCGCTGCGTCGTCACGCCGTACGGCGCAAAGAGCGCCTTGTCCGCAAACGGCAGCGAATCGAGGTCGTGGATGGGCGGCCGCACCGGATTGCGCACGATACTGCCGTCCGGCTTCTTGAACCACAGGTTGCGAATCGCATAGGACAGGTTCCCGGTTTTCAACTCTTCCACCAGTTCGAGCAGCGCCTCTTCCCCCTCGCCAATGCACAGCATGTCAATCGCCGGATGTTCGAGGAACCGCTCCGGCAGGGCGGTGGCATGAATGCCGCCGACGATGACCGGCACATTGTTCAGTTCGCGTTTCAGCACCGTCGCCAGGTTGAGCACCCAGGGATACAGGTTGGTTAGCGTTGAGAAGCAGACCAGGTCGGGCTTGAAGCGCCGCGCCTTCTCCACCATCAGTTCCTCGACATTCTTCAGCTTGAGGAACGGCAGCGAAACGATGTAGTCCGCCCCGCCCGGATCGAAAATCAGTTCGGTCTCGTGCCCGGCGCGCTTAAGGTAGGCGGAAAGCATTTCCACCCCGAAGTCGCCCGTGTTCTTGAATGGAAACAGCACCCGCATGTTCAGTTCCCCGCTTTCCCGGCGCGAAAGCGCCGTCCCCAACAGTCCGTGCATAGATAATGCCCGCACCGGCAGGCAATGGCGCTCAGCTCCATCCGCCCGCAGGTGCCGCAGGTCCGGGTCTTTTCCGCTTCGCGAAACGACAGTTTTCCGTTGCACAGCAGGCAGCGCCCGCGAAGGAAAAAGCGGGCCAGCGCCGCATCGAAATACGGGCGGCCGGCGGCAGTGAACTCCCCCGCGCGCACGCGTCGCACCAGTTCTTCCGGGGTGGCGGCGTCAACCGTGATCCGCCCGCAACCGAGGTACCGGGCCGCATAATGCGCATCCGACGCGGCGATGCCCGGCAGCCCCGCCCGGCGCGCCACCCAGCCCGCACCCGCATTCACCAGCGGCAGCCAGCCCGCCAGCGCATTGTAGGTTTCCACCGCATCGATCCCGCTCCCGGCGAGGTCGCGCAACACCCGCCACGGGTTCGGCTGGCTGCCGAGCGGATGCGCCAGCACGGCCAGCCCGCCCTGCGCATGAATGGCTGCCGCCGTTGCCGCCAGCGGCTGGCGCTCGGTCACCGGCTCGGTCAGGTTGATCCCGAGCACATGATAGCCGCGCGCCGCGATCTCCTGTCCGACCACCACCATGACCCCGGGCAGCGCGTCGCGCAGCCGCTGCGCCATCGCCAGCTCCTTGCTGTTGGTGACGGCCACTCCATCCAGCCCGTTCGCCGCCAGCGTCGCCGCCAGGCGCGGTGCATCTTCCAGGTGCAGCGACCCGAGATGCGTATGCAGGTCGATGTTCATCGCGGCCCGCCATGGTCCGCGGCCTCCGCGCGGGTCAACTGCCAGAACCGCCACTGCATCCGCAGCAGTTCGCTGATCCGGTAACGGAAATGCAGCCACGGCGCAAAGAACGGTACCGCCAGCAGGCGGAAAACCGCCAGCGGCGGCAGGCGCCGGAACAGCGGGTGCGTCCAGCGCGGCAAACGCACCATGAGCGGCTCGAACGCCGTCACCCGGGCGATGGTCTCCTTCTCCGGATGGTGCAACAGGCTGCCCGACCGGTAGCTGCCTTCCCCGTTTTCCACCTGCAGCCGCACCGCCTCGTCCATCATCCCCGCTTCCCGCGCCAGATGAAACAGGTCGGTCTCCGGGAAGGGATAGAAGGTGCTGGCCATGGAGCCGCCCAGCGGGCCGAGCCGGTGGTTGAACGCCACGGTCGACCACATCTCCTCCGCCGTTTCGCCCGGCACGCCGATAATGTTCAGCGTGCACACGGTCAGCCCGGCGGCATGGAAATGCCCCGCCGCCGCCAGCATGGCTGCGTCGGACAGGTTGCGCTTCATGATGTCGTTGCGCACCCGCTCGGTCCCCGATTCCACGCCCATGACCACGTAGGTGCACCCGCTCGCCTTGAGCAGCTGCGCCACTTCTGCGGTGATGGTGTTGGCGCGCACATTGCACGCGAACGGCAGCCCGATCTCCGCCCGGTAGCGCGGCAGAAACTCGCGCAGCCAGCCATGATTCTGGGTAAAGGTGTCGTCATAGAAAAATATGTCGCGCGTCCCGTAGCGGGCGGCAAAGATGCGCAGTTCGTGCAGGACATTATCGACACTGCGCTGGCGCACGTACGCCCCGCTCCCCTGATACAGCCGCTTGTAGGTGTGATTAAAACAGTAGGTGCAGTTGTAGGGGCAGCCGCGCCCGGTCATCACATACAGCCGCCGGTCGAAACAGCCCCAGCGGTGGAAGAGTTCCTTGTCGGGGAGCGGCAGCGCGTCAAGGTCCTGGCGCAGCGGCCGCAGCGGGTTGATGACCATGCTGCCGTCGCCACGCTGATAGCCGATATTGGGGATGGCGAATTCCCGCTCGCCGCGCGCCAATGCCGCCGCCAGTTCGACGATCGCATCCTCCCCCTCACCGCAACAGATGATATCGATATGCGGATCGCGCAGCACCACCTCGGGGAACATGGTCGGGTGAATGCCGCCCGCCACCACCGTCGTCCCGGGCCGCAGCCGCTTGACCGCCGCCGCCTGCTCACGCACCCACGGGAAGAGATTGGTCAGCACTGAGAAACAGACCATGTCCGGGGCAAATTCCGCCAGGCGGCGGGCCAGCAGGCGGTTAAACCGCGCCCGCGGATCCAGCAGGCCGATGCGCATTTCAATGTCGCCCGCGCCCGGATCGAAGACCAGATCCGTCTCGTGGCCGGCCTGTTTCAGCATTGCCGACAGATATTCAATTCCCAGCCACTCCGCGTTGCGAAACAGGAACAGAACTCTCACCGCGCCGCCTCCGCCGCCGTCAGCCGTTCTTCAGGATGAAGCGCAACACATTCAGCCCGTCGCGGACATACTTGACGAAATAGGCCGGATGCAGCGCCCGCAGCGCATAGGCAAGGATCGGCCGCGGCCGGAAATAGAACGCGCGATAAAACCGCTTGTGCTCGCGCACCAGCTCCTCCCGCGTCAGTCCGCGCGGCACGAAGACCGGGGTCCAGATGTTGAGTTTGCTCCAGTCGTTGGCAAAGGTGCCGTGCTGCGCCGCGGTGGCGTACAGCTCCGTCCCCGGGAACGGGCACATGTGCGACATCTGCACCTCGGCAAACGGCACCCGCCGCACGAAGTCGATCGTCTCCTGAATGCTGGCCAGATCCTCGCCCGGCGAACCGATGATGAAATAGCCGCGCGGGCGGATCCCCGCCGCGTTGGTCAGCGCAATCCCGCGCTCGATCCCGGCAAGCTTCAAACCCTTGCCAAGATTGTCGAGAATGCGCTGGCAGCCGCTTTCGATCCCGTAGGAGATGCTGGTGCACCCCGCACGGCGCATCAGCGCGAGATCGTCAGCCCGCACCAGATCGACGCGCGCGGCGCAGCTCCAGGTGATATCCAGCTTCCGGGCGATGAATGTCTCGCAGATCGCCGTGAGCCGGTCGCGCTGCACCACGAAGTTCTCGTCCTCAAACGCCAGCGACCGCACCCCGTAATGCTCGATCAGGTAATCGACCATGCGCAGCACGTAGGGCGCGCTGTGGGCGCGGTGCGAGACCCCGAACACGTTGCGGGCGCAAAAAATGCAGCGGTAGGGGCAGCCGCGCGAACTCGACAGCGATGCCGCCGGCACCCGGTCGATGCGCGCCACCGACTGCTGGTAATGCAGGCGCAGGTCGGGAAGCAAATCCCATGCCGGCAACGGCAGCGTGTCAAGATCCTTGATGAACCCGCGCGGGGCGGTGGTCACCAGCCCGCCGTCGCGGCGGAAGATCAGCCCGGCGACGCCGTCGAGCGGCTGCCCGGCCGCGCGCGCCGCCAGGTATTCGGTAATCGTGGTTTCACCCTCACCGAGGCAGCCGATATCGAAGGCGGGGAAGCGGGTCATCGTCTCGCCGGCCAGCACCGTCACATGCGGCCCGCCGATGAGAACGGTCAGGTCGGGCCGGCGGCGCTTGAGCTCCGTGGCGATTGCACCCGCCGCAATGATCTGCATGGTGGTGCAGGAAATGCCGACAATGGCCGGCGCCTGCGCCAGCACCGCATCCACCGTTTTCGGCGCATCGAGCCCGAGCACCATGGCGTCGATGATCGCCGTCGGGTAGCCCAGCGCCCGCGTCACCGCCGCCAGCTGGCAGATCCCCTGCGGCGGCACGCCGACGCCCTTGATGATGTCGCGATACGTGCCCGTCAGTTCCAGGCCGGGGTACAGAAAGAGGATCTTCTCGCGGTCAGCGGCCATCGCGCATTGCCTGCCGCTGCCACGCGATGGTCCGCGGCAGTCCTTCTTCCAGCGCCACCTGCGCCGTGAACCCGAGCAGCTGCTGCGCCTTGGTGATGTCCGGCACCCGCCGCCGCACGTCTTCGTAGCGCCCGAAACTCGCGTACGGCACGAGCGTGAGCTTGGCCGGTTCGCCCGGGCGGATCATTGCCCAGATCATTTCCGCCAGCCCCTTGATCGTAATCTCGCGGTTATTGCCGATATTCATCACTTCGTTGTTCGCCGCGTCGTTTTCCAGGCAGCGGACAATCCCGTCAACCGTGTCATCCACATAGGTAAACGACCGCGTCTGCTCCCCGTCGCCGTGCAGGGTGATCGCCTCGCCCTTCATCGCCAGGTCAATGAACACCGACTGCGGGCCGCCCCACCAGCTCAGGTTCTGATGCGGGCCGTACGACCCGAAAAAGCGCATCAGCACCACCGGCATCCCGTATTCCGCCGCGTAGGCGAGCGCCAGCTGCTCATCCACCATCTTGGAAATGGCGTAACTCCAGCGGGCCACCTTGGGCGAGCCCATGACAAGGTTGTGTTCCTCGCTGAAGGGAAGGTCGGGGTTCTTGCCGTAGACATCGGAGGTCGAGGCGAGCACCGCCTTGACCTTGTGTTCCGCCGCCAGCTTGAGCACATTCTCCGAACCGTGGATATTGACCTGCAGCGTGCGCAGGGCATTGCTGTACCGCGGGATTTTGCACGCCGCGAGATGGATGACCGCGTCCGCGCC
>CAZFBR010000218.1:0-5739 GCA_964517215.1 uncultured bacterium | reverse complement strand
CATCCCATCGCGGAACAGCCCGGCCTCGTCAAACTGCGGATTGATAAGCAGATTGCCGGTTTTGTCGCAATACCCCCACTGGCCGCCGCGGTAGACCGCCGCCAGACCGCCGCTGAAATCAGCGGCATCAGCAAACTGCGGATTGATCGCATAATTGCCCGTCGCGTCGATGTACCCGTACTTCGCTCCCAGCTGCACCCGAGCCAGGCCGTCACTAAACGCCCAGGCACGGTCAAATTGCGCGTTGATTGCCAGTTTTCCCTGTTTGTCGATGTAGCCGTACTTGCCCCCGCCGATGCCCAACACTGCTTCCTGCGTGGTTACCGCGGCAAACCCGCCGCTGAAATCCGAAACCGCATCATATTGCGCGGCAATCACCAGCTTGCCGTCCACGTCGACGAATCCCCACCGCCCGTCAATCTTGACCGCCATCAATCCTTCATGGAATTCGCGAAATTCGGTGATCAGCAGCTCGCCGACCGCCGCCGCCGTCGCATCCACCACGGTCGTCGCTGTCGTCGCCACAGCATCGACCGCCCCCACCACCGCGCCGCCAACCGTACTCGCCGCCTGGCCGGCGTCACTGCGCGTCTCCGCGCCCGTCGTTGCGCAACCCGCCATCAGCACCGCCACCAGCAGCATTGCCCAGTACCGCATGCGCCACCTCCATCGCTTTGCAAGATGCGCGACCGTCATGCAACGGCCGCCCGTGGCAATCCGCCACCGTGTCCACCGGCATAGTGTAGCATATCCGCCGGCAAAAACCATCAGAAAACCCGCAGATTCACCAGCAGCCAGGGCACGGTATGCAGCCAGGCCACCGCCACGAGCCGTCCGCGCCACACCGCCGGCAGCACGGCCGTCAGTTGCGCGAACAGCAGCGTCACCGGCAATGCGGCAAAAACATAGCGATCCCCGCCAAACCACAATATGGATTTGTGATAAAAATCGCGGTAAGCAGCCCCGCCGGCAGCATTGCGCTAACCAGCAGAAGGGTTGGCGGATGCGCCAGTACCGCCACCAGTCCCGGCCCGCCGTCAGGACCGCCAACAGACCCGCAGCCGCAACCGGGATCAAAAGCAGGTACTCGTTGAACAGTTCCTTGGCATGGCGCAGCCGGAACAGGTCGGGATGCACGATACTGCTGTCCCCGGCAAAATGGCCCCAGCCCATAGACAGCAGCGGCGGCGCCAGCAGATGCCCCCCCGCCGCCACTGCGGCCAACAGCAACCGTTGGCACCGGGTCACGGGCTTACCAGTTGTCGTCGCCACTCATCGGCCACCACGCCTGCGGCAGCCGTGCCGGGACAAATCAGCGCCCGCGGCGCCAGCGGGCGACAAAAAACGCATCACCGCAGTAATCAGGCAGGTTCGCCGCCAGCCGGAACCAGCCGCGCGGCTTGTCCGGCACACCGGCAAACGCAGCGTGGGCAGCACGGTCACCCGGCGGCGCGGGCACAAATTCCGGATGGCGCGCGGCAAACGCCGCCGCCTGCTCCTCGTTCTCGCGCGGCAGCAGGCTGCAGGTCGCATACACCAGCAGGCCGCCGGGCCGGACCAGCTCGGCAGCACGGTCAAGAATAGCCGCCTGTTTCTCCGCCAACCGGATAATGGCCGCTTCATCCCACCGGGCGCCAACGTCGGGATTGCGCCGCAGCGTTCCCGACGATGAACAGGGTGCGTCCACCAGCACCAGCCCGTACGGCGCATGCTGTGTCACCACCGCAGCGTCGCTCGTCACCTGGATATTGCCCAACCCCGCGCGACGGGCGCGCAGCTTGGCATCGTGCAGCCGTCGCGGATTGTTGTCCGTCGCCAGCACCTGTCCCTTCCCCTTCATGACTGCGGCCAGGGCCAGCGTCTTGCCCCCGCCGCCCGCACACAAATCCAGCACCTTTTCCGTCGGTTTGGGATCGCAGAGGCAGGCCACCAGCTGGCTCCCCTCATCCTGCACCTCAACCAGGCCGTCCCGATAGGGCTGGCTGGCCAGGACATTATGCCGCCCGTCAACGACAATCCCCCACGGACTGCGTGCCGTCGGGAACACCGGGATTTTCAGATCAGCCAGCGCCTGCAGCGCTTCGTCCCGCGACCCGCGGTTTACCTGCACCCGCAGCACCAGTTTCTGCGGCCGTTTCAGCACCGCCAGTTCGCGCACCGCCGCACCCACCGTTGGCCACGGTCCCTGCGTCAGCCACCACGCCGGCACGGCAAACAGTCCTGCCAGCGCCGCCAGCGTCTCCGCTGATGCCAGAACTGCAGCATCGGCCGGCGCGCGGCGGTCCGTCGCCGGACGCAGCCGGCACGTTTCGCGGCCGCTGATCGCCTGCACCCACGCCGCCCGTTGCGCGTTCACCCGTTTGCGCGCCGCCAGCCATTCCTTCGAATGCCCGGGCAGGCCGGGAATATCCTCGGGCGGGCACTGCAGGGCATCCAGCAGCGCGAGCAGAAGAAAGCGGCCCTCGCCCGTCGGTGCCCCCGGAAACCCCACCCGCAGCACGTCGCGGTTGCGCGCCAGCGCGTAGACCGCCACCCCCAGCAGCATGCGGTCCTGCCGGCCCATGGATTTGTTGGCACGCTGATAGTCTTGTACTGCCGCGTCGAGCGGCTTGCCGGCAGGCGCAAATATGCCCGTTTCCAGTTCGCCGGCCCGCAGCAGGATTGCTGACGCAAACCGCAGGTTCATCCCCTGCGCCGGGTCGCGCCACCACGCCCATTCAGGCGGTTGTATGGTCATCCTGTCCACTCCTGACCGGCGGTCTGACCACCGTCAATTCTGCGCGAAGACCAGCCGCTGCAGTTCGTCAAGATCGAACGGCTTGCGCAGGACCAGCACATCATCGAGTCCGCGCATCTTCTCCTCGATCTCACCGTCGTCGATTTCCCCGGTCATCAGCACCACCCGCATCCCCGGCCACTTTTCCCGCACCGTGCCCGCCAGGCTGGCACCCGTGACCCGCGGCATATTGATGTCAAAAAACCCGATGTCAAACGACCGCTGCTCCAATACCGTCAGGGCCGCGGACCCGCTGTCCAGCACCTCAACTTCACACCCCTTGCGCTGCAGATACAGGGAGAGCGACATCCCCAGCAGCGGCTCGTCATCAACCACCAGCACCTTTGGCATGATCACTTTTCCTTTTCCCGATCCGCGTCATGGCTGCCGCCGTTCCGGCGCGGCAGCACCAGCGTGAATGAAGCTCCCTTGCCCGGAGCGCTTGCCACCTCGATCTTTCCGCCATGCTCACGCATGATGGTAAACGACACCGCCAATCCCAGCCCGCTCCCCTTCTGCCCCAATCCGTCCTGCGCCCGCCCGCCCTTCGTGGTAAAAAACGGCGTGAACAGCTGCCGGCGCACGGTATCATCCATGCCGATTCCCGAATCCGCCACAATCAGGCGCACTACCGCGCCGTCGGGGCGCGCGCTGATGGTCAGCCTCCCGCCGCCCAGCGGCTGCATCGCATGGCGGGCGTTGATCACCAGATTCAGCAACACCTGCTGCAGTTTGCCCGGGTCCGCCTCGCAGGTTAGCTCCGCCGGCACCGCGGTCTGCACCGCGATGCTCTCCAGTTCCAGCGGCTTGCGCTGCACCAGCAGCACCCGCTCAACGAGTTCCGCCAGCCGCACCGTCCGGCGAGTGACCGGCGTCGGCCGGGCCAGGGCCATGATCCCGCTGGCCACCTCCGCCCCGCGCTTCGTCTGTTCGCTAATGACCGCCAGCTGCTGGCGAATCTCCGCATCACTTTCGCACGCCGGCATCATGGCCAGCAGCTGCGCCTGGGCGCGAATGATGGCGAGGATGTTGTTGAATTCGTGCGCCACGCCCGAGGCCAGCGTCCCGGTCGCCGAGAGCCGCTCCGCCCGCACCAAATGCTCATGGGTCCGCACCTGCTCCGTGATATCGCGCACGAACCCGACCGCATGCGGCCGACCGCCCAGCTGCGTGTGCGATACGCTGACCATGGTCAGAATTTCACTGCCGTCGCGGCGCAACAGCGGCAGCCGCTCGATTTTTTGCCGCTCGCCGTGCAGGCAGGCGCGGAACAGGGCCAGACACTCGCTGCGGTCCGCGACGGGAAACCATTCGCTTGGATCCTGCTTGAGCACTTCCGTCTCGCTGTAACCGGTCAGTTCCAGCATATGCGGATTGACCATGGTCAGCCGGCCGGTCGCGACATCAATGGCCACCACCCCGTCGGTGGCATCGGCGATGATCGTGCGGAATTTCTGTTCCGATTCCCGCAGCTGTTCGCTGGTGGCCCGCAGCTGCTGGTTGGCCGCCGCCAGCTGCTGGTTGGCCGCCCGCTGCTGCTGCTCCGCCGCCGCCAGCTGCTGGTTTGCCGCCCGCTGCTGCTGCTCCGACGCCGCCAGCTGCTGGTTCGCCGCCCGCAGCTGCTGTTCCGACGCGCGCAGCCGCTGGTTGAGCGCCAGCAGCGCCAGTTCCGCGCGCTTGCGCTCCGTAATGTCGCGGAAAAACCAGATGCGTCCGTAATACTGGTCGTCCGTTCCCAGCAGGGGGGCGGAATAGCGGTCGAACACCCGCCCGTCGCGCAGCGCGATTTCATCGCGGCTCCGCTCCGTACGGTGTGCGTAGAGGTATTCCACCCGCGTTCGGAACACATCCGGCTCACTTACCTGCGCCGCCACCCGCTGCAGCACCGGGGCATCATCGCCTGCTTTCAGCAACGGGGCGGGGATGTTCCATAATTCGGCAAACTGCCGGTTCTGCTGCACAATCCGGTTTCGCCCATCAACCACCAGAATGCCGTCGATCGATGCCTCAAACTGCGTGGCCAGCAGCAGGTTTTTGTAGAGAAGCTCCTGTTCCGCCTGATGCCGGGCGGTATTGTTGCGAATGCATTCAATCGCCGCCACCACTACGCCATGCTCATCGCGCAGCACTGACGCCGTGCCCACCAGATGGGCGTCGCCGCCGGGCAGCCCGGGAGTGTAAGCCTCTCCGTAGAGAATGTCGCCTTCGCGACGAATCGCGGTATAGCGCTGTTCGCGCTCCACCTCGGCATGCAGCGCAAGATCAATCAAAATCGGACGCCGTTCGCCATAAAACGGCAGGGCATAATCACTGGTGCCCAGCATCACCGCGGCCTTCACCCCGGTCAGCCGTTCCATCGCCCGATTCCACGCGATCACCCGTCCTTCCGGATCAACGATCAGGGTGGCATCAGGCAGAAACTCAATGATCTGAGCCAGTCGCCGCTCCGCCGCCTGCCGGGTGAGCAGTTCCGCCCGCAACTGCTGATCGCTGGCCCGCAACTGCTGGTTCGCCGCCGCTAATTGCTGGTTCGCCGCCCGCACCTGCTGATCGGCGGCCTGCAGCTGCAGGACCATGCGGTTGAACGCGGCGGCCAGTCCGCCGAGCTCATTGCGCCCGCGCACCGGCACAGTTACGGCATAATCGCCGTCGCCAATCCGCTCGGCGGCCGCGGCCAGGGTCAGCAGCGGCGCCGTCAGCCGGCGGGCAAGCACCCAACCCAGCGCCAGCAACAACACGGTAATGATAATAGAGCATATCGCCACCGTGCGACCGGCATTGGCAAGCAGTTGCTCTTCACTGTTCAGCTGATTTTTCAGCTGCGTTTGAGTCTGCTCATGATATGCGGTCAGCGCGGCCCGCAACCGGACGCCCGTCACTTTTTCAACGGTGGTTTCATAGAACCCGTCAGCCGCCGCATATCCCGACTGTTCCGCCAGCCGCATGGTCTCGCGCACCGCGGC
>CAZFBR010000217.1:0-5791 GCA_964517215.1 uncultured bacterium | reverse complement strand
TGCGCGCCGCCCGCGCGAGCAGCGGCGTGCTCTCCACAGTGCGCGCCAGATACCCCAGCCGCGGCTCGGCAGTGAAGACCGGGGTGAAACTGTCCAGATTGCGCTGATTCAATGCCACCGCCGCCGCCAGTTCAACCGTCACGAACAGCAGCACCGCGCCGCACAGCCACCGCCGGCGCGGCACCGACCAGTCCGGTACCAGCAGCGCCGCCGCAACGCCAAACAACGCCAGCAGAAACAGGCTGTAGCGCAGGATGTTGTCAACACGGTTTGTCAGCCCGCACCAGACCAGCAATCCGGTCAGCGCCGCACTGCCCAGCAGCCCCGCCGCCGGACGCCGCACCAGCGCCAGCGGCAGTGCCGCCAGCAGCGTCCAGAACAGAAGACGATGGCCGCCCAGCACCGCTTCACCATCCAGCACCAGCAGCACCGTTTCGAACCAACCCTTGCCGCGCCCGCCCAATTGCTCGCGGCTGTGGTGCAGGAACGTCATCACCTGCTCCGGCCCCCAGGGCCCGCCGCCAAACAAACCATAGGCAGCAGGAAACACCGGATTCCCGGTCAGCCAGTAATTCTTCACCAGCCAGGGCGCAAAAACAAGCAGCGCGGTGAACCAGAACGCCAGCAGCGCAACCGTACGCCGCCGCCAATCCTGCCCTTCGGGGAACTTGCTCCAAACCGCCGCACGCCGGTCACGCAGCAGGCGTTCGGGAACCAGCAGGAACGCCGTCAGCACCGCGACAATGAGCACACTCTGGTATTTGTAGGTCAGGGTGACGCCCGCAAACACGCCCGCCAGCAGCGGGAGCGCCTTCCCGCCCGTGCGCCGGTATTGCACCAGGCAGGCCAGCGCCAGCAGCCCGTAAAACGCGCAGCCGATATCAGCCTGCAGCAGCGTGGCAAACAGGGCGTTGACCGGAAGCGTCTGAAACAACAGCATCGCCAGCAGCGCGCGCCGGCGCTCGCACCACTGGCGGGCAAGCACATATGCCGCACCTGCGGCGAGCAGGCTGAAGAGGCAGTTCAGCAGCTGGGCAGGAACCCCTGATGGCACCGGCAGGGTAAACAGATAGAGCATGCTCATGCCGAGCGGCAGATTACTGTGCAGATTGTGCGGCAGCAGCAGGATGCGATGCGCGCGCAGGTATTCCGCCGGGATGTTCAGATGATAGACGAGCGCGTCGTAAAAAATGACCGGGCTGAATGCCGCCGCCAGGTTGAGCAGGGCCAGCAGGGCGAACAGCACCAGCAGCAGGCGCTCGTCGGCCGCCAGCGCCAGCGCTTCCGGCGTCAGCCGCTGCACGAACCAGCGCCAGCGGCGGAGCCCCGCCACCGCGACCGCCGCGGGGAGAGCCAGCAGGATCGGCACATACAGCAGCCCCGCGACACCAAGCAGCAGTCCCGCCAGCGACAGCACTGCGTAACCGCACGCCATGGCGCCAAGCAAAAACCAGAGCGGCTGCGCCGGCAGCAGCCGTGCGGCCGGCACCGCCCCCAGCACCAGCGCGGCCAGTACCACCAGCGCCGCCTGCATCGCTTCCCGCACATAGTCCGGCAGTTTCGGCAAACCGCCGGCATACGCCAGACAACCGAGCACCGGCAGCAACATTGCGGCTGTCGCCGCACCGCACTGCCGCCACCAGTCGCGCTGCGCCGTCGTCAGGTCATCTCCGTCCTGTGTCACCGTCCGTCACTCCGCCGGCCGGTCGGCCGGTCGCTGATCATACCACAAAACCGGCATCCCCGCAGCCGCGCCGCCGCCCGATCAGCCGGTTGCGGGCATCGTCATGGCGCCGGGTTTCATGCCCCGGACAGTCCCTGACCCGCTCCGGTCAAGATGCCGCCGGTTGCGCGGTAGCCATCCCGGAACACCATCGTCGGACAGGCCGCAGACAAAAACGGCGGGGCCGCAGCCCCGCCGTCTGCCGGTACGCGTTTGCTGTTTAGTAATTCTCCGCCTTGACCTGGAAATAGGCCTGCGGATGCAGGCAGGCCGGGCACTTCTCCGGCGCCTCCGCCCCGGTGTGCAGGTAACCGCAATTGCGGCAGCGCCACACCACGCTGCTCTTCTTCATGAACACCTGCTTGCCTTCGACATTGGCCAGCAGCTTGCGATAGCGCTCTTCATGCCCCTTTTCCGCAATGGAAACCATGCGAAAGGTCGCCGCCACCTCGGGAAACCCTTCCTCGTCAGCAACCGCGGCGAACGCGGGATAGAGTTCCGTCCATTCCTCATGTTCGCCCGCCGCCGAGGCCGCCAGGTTCTCCGCCGTCGTGCCGATCTTCCCCGCCGGATAGGTCGCGGTGATCTCGCAGTTGCCACCCTCGAGGAATTTGAAGAAGCGCTTGGCATGCTCCTTCTCGTTGTCCGCCGTTTCGCTGAAAATCCAGGCGATCTGCTCGTACCCTTCCTTCTTCGCCACCCCCGCCGCGTAGGTGTAACGGTTGCGCGCCTGTGATTCGCCCGCAAACGCCTTGAGCAGGTTCTGCTCCGTTTTTGTGCCCTTGATGCTCTTGCCCATGGTTCATTCTCCTCGTGCGTGATTTTCGCTATGCCGTCGCCGCGGGCGGGGTGAAGACCCGCGCCGCCAGCTCCTTGTCGATCATGAACAGCGCCGACGAGTTGTCGCCGCCAAGTTTCAACTGCTGCACCACCCCGTCCACACTCGCTTCCTCCTCCACCTGCTCGTTGACGTACCACTGCAGGAACGCGGTGGTCGCATGGTCGCTTTCCTTCATGGCGAGATCGACCAGCGCATTGATGCGCGCCGTCACCTTCAGTTCGTGCTCGTAGGCCGCCTGAAACGCCGCCAGCGGCGAGGCCCACGCGGTTTCCGGTGCAGCGATGGCGCCCAGCACGACCGTCCCGCCGCGCTCGACGATATAGTCGTAGAACTTCAGCGCGTGGAAGCGCTCCTCCTGCTCCTGCACCCGCATCCAGTTGGCCATCCCCTTGAGGTTGCGCGACTCGAAATACGCCGCCATCGACAGGTAGAGGTAGCCCGAAAAGAGCTCGGCATTGATCTGTTCGTTCAGTGCATCCTGCATGACCGGTTTCAGCATGACCGTCCCCCTACGCCTGCCACAGGCCGTGCTTGTTGCAGTATTCGCGCGCCGCCAGCGTTTTCGCCCCGCCGCAGTTGCAGAAGGTCGCTTCCGGCGCCTGCCCGGGCGTGAGGTACTGCCGGCAGACCACGCCGTCGGCGATGAGCTCGATGAATTCGATATAGTGGTCCTCCGCCATCGGGTGCGCCACGCTGCCGACCGCCACCTTCACGCTGGCGCCGCTCACCGTGATCACCGGCACATGCTTTTCCTTCGCCGCATCCACCGTATTGGCCGCCAGCAGCGCCATCGGCTGGCCGCAGCAGACCAGCTCGCCCCCCGCCGCATGCACCACTTCCACCATATTGCCGCACACCCCGCACCGGTACACTTCATTCAGTTTAGTCATGGCTCGTCCCCTTTTCCGTTGTCACAGTTTCGCCCGCAGCTCGGTCAGCTGCGCCACGTGTTTCTCTTCCTCGGCCACCAGCGCCGCCAGCAAACCATGGTCGGCTGCCGGGACCACCCGCTTCATCCCGTTGAAAAACGCGATCGAGTCATGTTCGAAGCGCAGCGCCAGATCAATCGCCGCGCGGTCGTCGGTCACCTGCGCCGCCGCAGCGGCGCCCGCCGCGGGTTTGGTGAAGACATGCTCACCCGCCAGCGCCTGCAGATAGGTGAAATACTCCTCGGGATACGCCTCCGCCGGCTGGTACTGCTCGACGGTGGCCAGCAGCTTCTCGAACACGCTGATATGGCTGCTCTCCTGCTGCGCCAGAAAGCGGAATGCCGCCGCCGCCGCCGCACTGCCCGCCTTTGCCGTCAGCGCCTCGTAGTATTCCCGGCCGTTACGCTCAATCTGGATGCCGATTTCGACAATCTCGCTGCCGCGAAACATACGCCCCCCCTGAACACCGGGCCGCCTGCGCCCGGCAGAATGCCGGAAACCTACACCGGTTCGAACTGGTCCTTGCCCACCCCGCAGGCGGGACAGACCCATGTTGCCGGGACCTTGTCCCACGGCGTTCCCGCCGGCACCCCGTTATCGGGATCGCCCGCTTCCGGATCGTACTCGTACCCGCACACTGTGCACCGATATTTCATTGTTCCCTCCTGAACGGGGCGTTGCTGCCACCGTTTTCTTCGTTCGTAACCCGCTCCCGATATGCACCCGGCAACATCGCGGTTGTCACCTGCTTTGCCCGGCACCGGCAACCGGCGCCGCTGCGGTCAGCCGCCTCAGCGCACTTCGCTGAATTCACTTTTGCCCACCCCGCAGGTCGGACAAACCCAGCCGGCAGGAATATCGGCCCACGCCGTACCGGCCGGCACCGCGTGCGCCGGGTCGCCAAGCGCAGCGTCATATTCGTACCCGCACACCCGGCAGCGGTATTTGCCGCCGCCGGCCGCCGCCCCCATGGTCCCCAGGAAGGTAGTCGCGTTCTTCGGCGTTTTTCCCTTGCGCACATCATGATAGAAGGCGTAGGTCATCGGCTGCTCCGCGCACGGCAGCGCTGCCGCCGCCACCACCTCGCCGATGAAGAGCGTATGCGTCCCCACGTCCAGCGTGTGGGTGACCTTTGCTTCCAGGTACCCCGTGGCATTGGTGGTGACGATGGGCATGCCCAGTTCCCCGACCACGGTCTGGATCTTCGCGAATTTGTCCGTGGTCCGCCCGCACTTGAACCCGAACGTGCCGATGAACGGCATGTCCGCCGCCTCGCTGACCACCGAGACCGCGAACACCCCGCTCTGCCGGACCAGCTCATGGGTCAGGTTCTCCCGGTTGAGCGAGATTCCGACCGTCGGCGGCTGGGCGGTCACCTGAAACACCGTATTGGCAATCTGCCCGTTGCAGCGCCCCGCCGCCCGGGTGGTGACGATATAGATCCCGTAACTCAGCTGCCAGAACACGCGCGGATCAAGCATGGCCGCCTCCTGTGTCCAATATACCAAATTGTCTCAATAGTGTCAATCACTACCGGTAGCGTTCGACCGTGTGCGACACAAACCGCCCGTGGTCGTAGATGAATTTGGCGGAGAAAAAGCCCCGCCCGTCGTTCAGCCAGGGCATGAACAGCCGGTCGCCGTCCCAGATGTTGAGCGCGAGCAGTTCAGCGTCGGGAATCCACGCCAGGTCGCCTTCGGGTGAATCGATGAGGTCGCCGCTGAACTCGCTGGCCGTAAAAACGAAGACATACCAGTCCTCAATGTCGTCGAAGGCGGGAAAGGTGATGAACCCGACCAGCTGCGGGCGGCGGATGGTCAGCCCGCTCTCCTCGAGGGTTTCGCGGATGGCGCACTCCTCCGGTGATTCGCCCGCCTCGAACTTGCCCCCCAGGGCGTTCCACTTGCCCTGGTGCATGTCGTTTTTCTTCTTGTTGCGCAGCACCATGAGGGTTTTCCCCGCATGCTGCACGTATACCAGCGTCGCCAATTTCACCTGTTCTTCTCCCCGTCCAGCCAGGGCGCCAGCGCCCGGCGCACTGCCGCGGCCAGCGGCTGCGGGGCGAAATCACGGCCCACGCAGGCCATGGTCGTGACCGCATCCACCAGCGGCACTCCCGCCTGATTCACAATCCGGCTCGCCACCACCAGCTTCACCCGCGTCATTTTCGTCAGGTGGACCATGACCGTCAATTGCTCGCCATAGCGGGCGGGCGCATGATGGTCGGTTTCCTGCCGCGCCACCACAAACCACTGCCCCGCGGCCTGCAGGCCGGTCAGGGAAATCCCCGCCTCGGCA
>CAZFBR010000216.1:0-5812 GCA_964517215.1 uncultured bacterium | reverse complement strand
GGAATGAAAGCCGCGCAGGGTGATGATGGTGCGGACGCCGAGTTGCCGCAGTTCGGGGATGCCCGCCGCCATCCGCTACGAACACATCACCTTCAACACCTGGCACCCCGAATATGCGGATATGGTCCGTTTCCTGCAAATCGTCAGCGATCCCACACACACGCCCGTCTTCGTCCATTGCCAGCATGGCGCTGACCGTACCGGCACCATGGTCGCGGTCTACCGCGTCGCAGTGCAGGGGTGGACCACCGACGAAGCCATTCGCGAGATGACCGCAGGCGGTTTCGGCTATCACGCGGTATGGACCAATCTGCCGCCGTTCATCCGCGGCCTGGATTTTTCCCGACTGCGGCGGGACGCCGGCCTGCCCGCGCCCGTCGCGCCATAACCTGCTGCCGACCCGTCAGGTTGTCCGGCCCGCCCGGCGGGCGCGGCAGAATTGCCGATACAATATCTTATCGCCCAAACAAATGCCTTTCCCCTGCCTCTTGACTATTTTTGTATTCTGTGGTATAAGTATCAATAGGATTGCATTCAACATGGAGGTTGTGCTATGGAAATTATTTCGCAGCTGAACTCCACCGCCATCCAGGGCAAAGAGCAGCGCACCACGGCAGAACAGGTGCGCGACGCGGAAGTCACTGCGCGCGCCGTGGCCGCGCGCGCCACCGGCAGCGACAGTTATGATGCCGGCGCCAACCCGTTTGCCGCCAAGGTGCGCGAACTGCGCGAGCAGGTCGGGGGCGTGCAGGGCGACCTTTCGCGCGTGCAGACGGAACAGACCGCGCTGCGCACCATGCGCGACCAGCTTGCCGCCGCCGGCAGCGAGACCGACACCGCCACACTGACCGCGCAGCTGCAGGAAACCATTGATCGCAGCACCTACGACAACACACCCACCGTGGCGTTTTCCGCTGAAGAGTTGGCTGCCAATCCGCAGTCGTCGCTCACCGCCATTGAAACGCGGGCGCAGCAGCTCCAGCAGCGCACCGGCGAGCTCAGCAACCGCATCGACGGGATGATGATGGCGGCGGAAAACGTCGCCGCCGCCGCCGGGCCGGCCGCCAACACGGAAACGGTGTCGGACATGATCAACGACCTGCGCGCGACCCTGCCCGCGGGCGAGCGCCTGGTATTCTCGGGTCTCACCCCTGAAGGGGTCGGCGCCCTGCTGTAGTCCCTTGACCGAATCTGCCGCCGCCGGGACCTCCCGGCGGCTTTTTTCGTCACTGCTGATCGGCATCCTCGCCGCGACCATGCTGCTGCTGTATGTTTTCAGCTGCGCGCCGGGGGTCTACTCCGGCGACAGCGCGGAGCTCGCCGCCGGGGCGGCGCTCCTCTCCTTCGTCCATGCCCCGGGCTATCCGCTCTACCTGCTCCTCGGCCACCTGTTTTCCCGCCTGCCCGCCGGCGACGTCGCCTATCGCCTCAATCTGATGTCGGCGTTTTTCGGCGCCGTCACCGTCCTGCTGCTGGCGCGGTTCTGCCACCGGCTGACCGGGCATCTGCCCGCCGCCATCCTCGCCGCACTCGCCTTCGGCCTGTCATTCACCTTCCGCGAGCAGGCGAACGTCGCGGAGGTCTACACGCTCAATACCTGCTGCCTCGCGCTGCTGCTGAATGTCGCGCTCGGCTGGCAGCGCGCTGCCGCGGCCGACCGCGATTCGTATCTGCTGCTCTTCGCCCTGCTCTTCGCCCTGTCGCTCGGCGGGCACGTCAATCCCGTGTTCCTGGTCCCCGCGTTCGCCGTCTTCGCCGGACTGAACGGCTTTCGCCCGCACCGGGATCCGGGCATCATGCCGGGCATGGTCCTGCTGTTCCTGCTGGGCCTGTCGCTCTATCTCTACCTGCCCATCCGGGCCATGGACAATCCGCCGGTCATCAACTGGCTGAAGACCGATACGCCGGCCAAGGTCTGGTCGGTGCTGAGTGCGGAACGGTTCCGCGGCCAGATGTTCGCGTTCGGACCCGGCCAGGTGCTGTCTAATGCGGGCGAGGGGGTTGTCCGGCTGCTGGTGCAGTTTCCGCTGGTCGGGTTTATCCTCGGCCTGGCGGGGCTGCGCGCGCTCTGGCAGCACGACCGGACCTGGGCCTGGTTCACCCTGATCGGCGGCGGCACGGTTTTCCTCTACACCATCAACTACGATATTGTGGACCGCAGCGTCTATTACCTGCCGCTCTACCTGCTCTTCACCCTGCCGCTCTGCGTCGCCCTGCGCGACCTGTGGGAAAGCGCCCGCATCGTGCCGCTGCGCGCCGCATTGATCGCCGCGCTCTTCGTGCCATATCCCTTTGCCGCCGGCCTGGTCCGTGCCGAAACCGACCGGTCGCACCATTACGCCTGGCCCGATTACGCGCGCGCGCTCGATACCCTGCCGCCGCACAGCGCGGTCATCGCCTACTGGCCGCAGTATACTGTGCTGCGTTACGCCCAGCTCATCGGCGGCCGCCGCCCGGACGTCCGGCTGGTGGAGAATTCGCTGCTCGAAGAGCAGCGCTATCTTGACGATATCGACCGGCACCGCCATTACGGCCCGCTCTTCTGCACCATGGAAACCGCCATCGTCGGCACCCGCTGGCAGCTGCGCCCGGCGGGATTTTTCTACCGCGTGCAGCCGCCCGACCTGCGACTCGACACCGTTCCTGCCGGGACGCAGGCGCCGGACTGGACCACCGTCCCCGGCCAGCCGGGACTCGGGGTGCGCATCATCACCCCGACCGCCGGACTGAAACCGCGCACCCTGCTGCCGGTTGAACTCCACTGGCGACTGCAGCCGGACGCCACCCGGCCCGATACGCAGCCGTGGCTGCAGCTGCAGCTGGTGGACGATCAGGGCGGGATCGCCGTACGACACCGTCTCTTTCCGGTCAATGCCGGCTGGCCGGTCAGCCGCTGGCAAGCCGGTGTCATCTATCGTCAGGAGCGCAACGTGTATCTCCCCGCTTCGCTGCCGGCCGGCCGCCCGCTGCAGTGGCGGATCGTGGCCGGGCCAGCCGCACCGGAACGCCCCGCCTCACCCCGGGTTTGAACTTTTTCTCCGATGATGTTACATTGACCGTATCAGGGTTCTGCTTGGTCCTGAATCCGCGGAAGCAGCTGCTTCCGCATTCGCTCCGGAGGGTTCGCTATGTGCTGTCATGCCGATGCTGTTAAGTGCTTTTCCAGCAAGCTGGTCAAGGACGCCAAGCTGAAAGCCGACTTCAAAACCGATCCGGCCGGCACGCTCAAGGCCAACGGCGTCACCGTCCCTGCCGGCGCCAGGGTCGTCATCCGCGAGGTGCAGATCGGCACCCCGTTCCTGGTGATCCCGACCACGCGCGAAGAGTGGAGCAGCTGCGCCAACAACGCCGATATCGGCAAGGTGGTTGACGCCGCCTTCGCCGATCCCGCCGTAATGCAGCAGTTGTGCCGGGAGCCGGGCGCGACCTTTGCCAAGGTACTGGGCAAGCCGTTTGCTCCGGCAGTCAAGATGCAGGTGTACCGCAACAGCGCGACGGAATTCAATGTCGTCATTCCGACCAGTGATGCGCCGCTCAGCGAGCGTGATCTCGAGCAAGTTGCCGGCGGCGGCATTATCACCGGCACGGTCGAAAGCATCGTCTGCAATCTGTCCAGGCATACCGGCATCGGCTGCAATTCGCTCTGCTGCACGGTCTGCGAGCTGATGCACACCTGCCGTTCCGTCGTCCGCGGCGTACTGTAACCGGCACCCCGCACCGGCCCGCCGTGCAAACGGCGGGCTTTTTGTTTGCCTTATCCGCGCAAATAGCTTATAATGCGCCATCATTTCCGGGAGGGGAATGTGCCCTATCGCTGCGGTCTGATTATCCTTGCCTGTTTTCTGGGCGGTTGTGTGTCGCTCCCGTGGGCGCGCACGGAAGCGCCGCCGGACCCGGTGTGCGCGGCCACGACGCCAACCGTCAGCATCGTCCCCGCGGCCGACCCGGCCCCGGAGACCGCGCCGGCCGCCGCGCCGGTGGCGTTCATTCCCGCCGCGCCCGCGCCGGCCGCACCGGCGGAGCCGGCGCCGCTGGCCGTCCTCCCCGAGCTCGGCGAGGCCTTTGCCATGCCCGACACGCGCTACGCGCCGGTCGCTGCCGCCGCGCCGCTCGCACTCGGCCAGCTGGTCACCATCGCCCTCGCCCACAGTTTGGAGGTGCAGGCCGGGGAGCTCGCCCCGCTGCGCCAGCAGGCGCTGCAGGACGAGCAGCGCGCGCTCTTCTATCCGACCCTGGTCGGCGCCGCCAGCCGCCAGGTGGACAAGGACCTCTTCACCCTCTTCGCGCTCACCCAGACCGCAGCCACCACACAGTACGAGGTCGGCGTGCGCGAACTGCTCCCCGACAATACCCGGGTGTCGGTGACCGCAGCAAGCAGCCGCAGCCGCGTCACCTATCTCGACAATCCCGGCAACACCTGGCCGCTCTTCGACCCGCTGCGCCGCAGCACCCTCACCGTCGCCGTGGCCAAGCCGCTCCTGCGCGGGGCGTGGCGCGAGAATGCCTGCGGGCAGCTCGACCTCGCGCATATTTCCGAGCAGGCGGCGGTCGCCCGGCTGCAGCGGCTGCGCGGCGAAGTGATCGCCGGCATCGAAAAGCAGTACTGGCTGCTCGCCCGACTGGAGATCGAGGAGGACCTCTGCCGCCGCTCGCTGGCGCGCGCCCGGCTCATCCTCGACGAGCGCCGCGGCGCCGCCGCGCGCGGCCAGGCGCCCGAAGTCGATGTGCTCGCCGCCGCCGAAAACATCGCCGCCCGCCGCGCCGACCTGCTGCGCCTGGTGCGCCTGCGCCGCGACGCCGCCGATGCGCTCGCCCTGCTCGTCTACGGCGAGCTGACCCCGCGGCAGCTGCGCAGCGGCGAACTGGTCCTGCAGACCGCCGGGCTGGCCGTCACCGTTCCCGGGCTGCCGGCCGACAGCATCGCGGTGCGCCGGGCGCTGGCCGTCCGCGACGACGTCGTCGAGGCGCAGCACAACTACGCGCAGGCGCAGCTCGCCGCCAAACTCGCGGGAAACGCCACCCTGCCGCAGCTCGATGTCTTCGGCGATTATGCGGTCGGGCGCTATACCCAGGACGGCGGGCTTTCCTACAACGCCACGACCAGCGCGATCACCATGCGCGGCAGCAACCCGAGCACCATGCAGGAGAATCCGTGGAGCGTCGGGGTGCAGCTGTCGATCCCCATCGGCGCCTCGCCCGACGACGCCCGGGCGCAGCTCGCCCGGCTGGCGCTGGCCGAGCAGCGGCTGGGGCTCGCCGCGCTCGAGGGGCGCATTTACCGCGAGGTGCGCCAGGCGCTGCGCGCCTGCGCGGGCGACCGCGAACAGGTGGCGCTGCGCGAGCAGGCGCTGACCGCCGCTGCCGCCCAGCTGCGCGCCGCGTGGGGCGCCTACCGCCTCGGCAAGCTCTCCACCTTCCAGTTCCTGCAGTACAGTGCGCATTTCGACGAGCAGTACGCCGCTGCGCTCGCCGCCCAGTACGACCTCGCCTGCGCGGTGACGGACTACTATCAGGCCTCCGGCCTGCTGCTCAACCTCTACCTCGACCCCGCCGCCGCCCGCTGACCCCCGCAGTTGTCGCCTCAGTGGTGGCAGCGCCCGGTCAGCTGCCGCCGGGCCGGTCCCTCACCGCAGCATCAGCGCAAACACCCCCCAGCCCAGATATTCACGCGTGTACGCCGCGTAGCGCCTGGGTTCCGCAGTCAGTTGGTCGCGAACCTCCTGCGCCAGTTCATCACCGGGATTGGCGGCGAGCCAGCGGCGCATGGTGAGCCATTTGGCCGCCTCGTATCTGTCCCAGCCGTCCTGGTCAG
>CAZFBR010000215.1:0-5818 GCA_964517215.1 uncultured bacterium | reverse complement strand
CCAACAGCAGGGATACTGGTGCGACAGCGAACTGGCGGCCAGCAGCATCCCCTTGTCCTTGAGCAGGGCGATGACGTCGTCGTTGCAGGAGAAGACATGGCGCCCCTGCATCAGCGGGAACTCGGCGGTGAACTTGCCGTAATTGTCGACCGGCGAATAGGGCGGCAGGCCGTGCGCGATACCGAGCCGGTAGTCGTCGGCGCCGTGGCCGGGCGCGATATGGACCATGCCCGAGCCCGTGTCCATGGCGACAAAATCGGCGGGGAGCACCGGCACCGTGCGGTCGAGAAACGGATGCTGCGCCCGGATCGCGGTCAGGGCCTGTCCGGTGACGGTGGCCAGCACCGGCAGCTCGCCGCCAATGGCTGCGGCCACCGCCGCGCGCAGCGGCGCGGCGACGACCAGCTTGCCAAAGGCGGAATCGACCACCACATAGTCCTGCGCCGGGTCGATGGCGATGGCAAGATTGGCGGGGAGGGTCCACGGGGTGGTCGTCCAGATGACCATGGCCGCGTCTGCCGGCACGCCGGAGCCGCCCGCGTCGGCGACGGGGAACTTCACGAAAATCGCGGGCGAGCTGTGGTCTTCGTATTCCACTTCGGCGTCAGCCAGCGCAGTGACGCAGGAGGAGCACCAGTGCACGGGCTTCAGGCCGCGATAGACATAGCCGTTCCTGACCAGCCGCGCCAGCGTGTCAAGGATGGTGGCGGTGTAGCCCGGCTTGAGCGTCAGGTAGGGATTATCCCAGTCGCCGAGCACGCCGAGACGCTCGAACTCCTCGCGCTGGATGCCGACATACTTCAGCGCATATTCGCGGCAGAGATTGCGGATATCGTTCTGGGTCATCCCCTGACGCTTGCTGCCGAGCGCGGTGGTGACCTTGTGCTCGATGGGGAGTCCGTGGCAGTCCCAACCGGGGATGTACGGCGCATCGAACCCGCGCAGGGTGCGCTCCTTGACGATGATGTCCTTGAGCACCTTGTTGAGGGCATGCCCGATATGGATGTTGCCGTTGGCGTAGGGCGGCCCGTCGTGCAGGACAAACTGCGGCTTGCCCGCGCGCGCGGCGCGGATCCGCTGATAGAGCTGGTCCGCCTGCCAGCGGGCGAGGAAGGCGGGCTCGCGCCGGGCGAGGTCGCCCTTCATCGGGAAATCGGTCTTCGGCAGAATCACGGTGCTCTTGTAGTCCATGGTGCATCCTCTCACTCGTATCGCCGCAACTGGTGCGGTGGGTATTCGTCCGGCCGGGGCCGACGGTGATCCGTCAGGCACGTTGTTGCCGCCCCGCTGCCGCCCGGGCGTTTGCATCACCGGCATCCGCCGCGCCGGCGGGCAGCGGCAGTTCCGAACTGCGGGCGGCCTCTGTCGGGGCCGGCGCGCAGCTTCCTAAAACAGCGTCCCGGGCGTCGCCTCGGGACAGAAGCAGCGGGCGGCGGCGAGCAGGTCGTTGAAGACAAAATCCGGCTCCTGCTCCGTCCCCTTGATCTTCTCATATTCGAACGCGCCCTCGCCGGTGAGGACCATGGCGGTGCGCAGTTTGGCGCGCTTCCCCGCGATGATGTCGCTCTGCCGGTCGCCGATGAGCAGCGATTTCTTCATGTTGATGCGGTGCTCGGTTGCGGCATGAAAGATCATGCCCGGCTCCGGCTTGCGCCATTCCGGGCGCTCGAGGTAGCGCGGGTCGGCCGCTTCGGCGTGATAGGGCGCATAGTAATTGGCGTCGACGCGCGCCCCGTCCTTCGCCAGCAGCTCGTACAGGCGCTGGGTGACGGCGTGCAGGTCGGCCTCGGTGAACAGCCCGCGCCCGAGCCCCGACTGGTTGCTGATGATGACGACGAGGTAGCCGGCGCGGTTGAACCGCGCGATGGCCTCGCCCGCGCCGGGATAGAGCGCCAGCCCCGCGGGGTCGCCGATGTACCCGGTATCGACGTTGATGGTGCCGTCGCGGTCAATAAATACGGCCGGTTTCATGGATGACCTTCCAGATGCCCTGGGCGGGGAACGGGTATTCGAACGCAGCGAGCATGATGAGGTAGACGGCGATGATTGCCAGCCAGGCATTGTATTCCCTGTGCTGCCACATCAGATACGAGCGGTACCCGATATTCAGCTCGCGGGTCGGATTGCAGCGCGGGATGAACCGCGGCACATGCTCGCAGTAGCGTTTGAAGTCATGGCCGAATTTAGCGGTGAGCAGTTTCTCCTCGGAGAGCACCCCGTGGCGATAGACGATGAGATAGAGCGAGAGGAAGAGGAGGAGCAGCAGCCAGTGGTTGGCCATGAGCGTGAACCCGAGCCCGATCAGAAACGAGCCGATATAAAGCGGATTGCGCACATGGCGGTACGGCCCGCTCCAGGCGATATTGACGTTCTTCTCGATGCAGCCCGAGGCCCAGGCGCGGATGAACGCGCCGAGCAGCACCAGCGGTGAGCAGAACACAATGCCGGGAACGGTCGGGTGCATGAGCGCGAGGAGCAGCAGGACATAGCCCCAGGCGAGATACCGGCGGTGCTTCAGCAGCAGATTCAGCATGCGATCCTACTTTCCCAGCGCGGTCTTGACCGCGCGTAATGCCGTCGCAACTTCGATCGCGCCCAGGCAGCGGCTGGCGGGACAGACCCGCCGCAGGCAGGGCTGCTCCGGACAGAACCCGTCCGGCGCGCGCAGGACCCGGGCGCGGGTGGCGTACGGCCCCGGGCCGGTGCGCTGCGGGTCGGTCGGCCCGAAGAGCACCACCAGCGGCCGGTCCTGCGCCGCGGCGAGATGCTGCGCCGCGCTGTCCGTGGTCACCACCGCGTCGGCCAGCCCGAGCACCGTCCACAGTTCCGGCAGGTCGAACGCGCCCGCCGCATTGACAACGCCCGGCACGCCGCCGGCGATGGCCTCCATGGCGGCGCGCTCGCCCGCCGTGCCGATGAGCAGGCGCCGTGCCGCCGGCAGCCCCTGCAGCAGCGCCCGCCAGTGCGCGTCAGGCCAGCGTTTGCTCTGCCAGCGCGCATTCGGGTTGGCCACGACCAGCGGCCCGCTTCCCGGGCAGAGCGCCGCGAGTTTCTCCTGCACCGCACCCCGGTCCGCGCCGGTGATGCCGTATGTTGGCGCGTCGCCGGCGGCGGCGCTGAGGGACGCGCCCAGCCGGCGATAGCGCAGCAGGGCATGTTCGCCCCAGCCCGCCGCCGGCACGCGTTCGTCATACAGCCACGCCACCGGCTCGCGCGTCAGGGTGAGCCCGACCAGCTTCCGGCCGCCCGCCAGCTTCGCCGGCAGCGCTGCCTTCCACAATCCCTGCGCATCGAGCACAGCATCAAACGATGCGGACCGCAGCGCGCGCAGCAGCGCAGGCGCGCCGGCCAGGCCGTGCCACGGCCAGACGCGGGCCACGGCGGCGGAGCAGCCGACCAGCGGCGCGTACGCCGCGTTGACCAGCCAGTGCACCTCATGCCCGGCGCGGGCGAGGTCGTTCGCCAGCGGCAGGGTCATGACCACATCGCCCAGCGCCGAGAGACGGACCAGCAGAACCTTCACTGACGCCGCGCTCCGGCGGGTGCCGGGCGTGCGGCTCGCCGCTGTCCCGACATGGTCATTAACCCAGCACCGTGCGGTAGACCGCGTCCAGCTTGTCGACCGTCGCCGGCCACAAATAGTCGTGTTCGACCAGCGCCTTGCCCGACGCGCCCAGCCGCTGCCGTTCCGCCGGGTCGTCCAGCAGCCGGCCGAGCGCCGCTGCCAGCGCGGCGGGCTCATGCGGCGGCACGAGCGCGCCATGGCCGTCCACCAGCTCGCGCACATTGGCGATCGCCGTCGCCACCACGGGCTTCCCCGCGTACCATGCCTGCAGCACCGCCTGCGGGACTCCTTCGCCGCCGGTCGAGGGCTGGGCAAGGATGTCGATATCCGCCATGATCGCCGCGATATCCTCGCGATGGCCCAGCAGGCGGATCCGGTCGCGCGCGGGCGACTGCGCCAGCCGCGCCTCGAGCACGGGGCGCTGCGGACCGTCCCCGACAATGAGAAACCGCGCGGGCGTGCCGCGCGCCGCCAGCTGCTCCGCTGCGGCGATGAAATCCTGATGCCCCTTCCAGCTGCGCAACACCGAAACCATTGCGATCAGGGGCGCAGCGTCGGGCCAGCCAAACTCGCGGCGGATCCCGGCCGGCGCCGCGGTGACCGGCTCGATCCCGGTGGCGATAAAACTCACCCGCTCCGGGGCAAGACCGCGCGCAATGAACCGCGCCCGCGTCGCTGCGCCGGACGTGACCAGATGATCGCAGAAGCGGTAGGAGAGCAGGTTGCGCACCGGCACCTCGATATGCCGGGTGCGCACGAGGCGGTAGCGATGCAGCCGCTTCAGCCATACCCCCATCCACGCGTCAATCGACGAGTGGGTATTGAGGATATCGGGCGCCAGGTCGGCAAGGGCGCGATGAAAACGGACCATCGTGCCGACGCTGACCTGCCCGGTCATCGGGACCAGCCAGACGGGTATGCCCGCCGCCGCCGCACGCGTTGCCAGCTGCGCCTGCGGTTGGCATATCACCGCCACGTCGTGCCCGCGTTCGGCCAGCGCCGTACAGACCCGCAGCACACGAATCTCCTGCCCCCCCCAGCCGCATGATTCTTCGCTGTGAACTATTCGCACACTGCACCCGGGGGCTGCTGTCAATATATTATCCCGAAATGTAACATAGTTAGGTAGAATCGTCAACTGGCCGTTGTGCGCCCGCCCGGCGGGGATGGCCGGCAACTTGACTCCATGGGCAGACGTGGTACAATAGGGCGTATGGGAGAGCAGAGACGGGCGGAGTCCGCGCCAGCCATCCTGACGGTCAACCAGCATGCGATTGATCCGACGAAGTTCGAGGGTCGGATCTGGCAGATCGCGCGCGTGCTGCAGCGCAACCACTATCTGTGCTACGTGGTGGGCGGGGCGGTGCGCGACCTGCTGCTGAACAAGACGCCCAAGGACTGCGATCTCGTTTCCGACGCGACCCCGAACCAGATCAAGCGGCTGTTCCGCAACGCGTTCCTGGTGGGCAAGCGGTTCCGGCTCGCCCATATCCGCTACGGCAAGGACTATATCGAGGTGGCGACCTTCCGCAAAGAGGCCGATACTGTGCTGCCGATCGAGGAAGGGGAGGACTTCGCGCGCCACAAGCGCGTCTACGGCTCGCCGCGCGACGATGCCTTCCGCCGCGACTTCACCGTCAACGGCATGTTCTACGATCTGGCCACGCGGCGGGTCATCGATTATGTGGGCGGGCTGCCCGACCTTGAGGACCGGCTGGTGCGGACCATCGTCGATCCCGACCTGTCGCTGACCGAGGACTGCGTGCGCATGCTGCGCGCGGTGCGCCTGTCGGGCCGGCATCAGTTCACCATCGAAGCCGGGCTGCGGGGGGTGATCATCCGTCATGCGGACACGCTGGCGGCGGTCTCAAAGTCGCGCCTGTACGAGGAACTCGGCAACCTGCTCTATTACGGCGCCGCGGAGCGTTCCGTGCTGCTGGCGGAGGAGCTGGGGCTGCTCAGGCACCTGTTCCTGCCGTGGCATGAGGTGCTGCGCGATGCGAAGCAGGCGCCGGTGCTGACGGCGGCGTTCCGGCATTTCGATGCACTGCCGCAGAAACCGTCCGACGGCCTGGCCTGGTCGCTGTTCCTGCTCCCGTCGCTGCTCAGGCAGCTGCGGGTGTCGCTCGACGAGTTTTACTGGGAGGCCATTTCGCAGGCGGTGGCGGATGCGCTGCAGCAGCTGCTGCCGGATATTCCGCAGTTCCTGCCGGTGCCCAAGGCGGTGCGGGCGGTGGTGCGCGAGATCATGCT
>CAZFBR010000214.1:0-5948 GCA_964517215.1 uncultured bacterium | reverse complement strand
TGCAATGCCCAGATGTGTAGCGGTCGTAGTTGCTGATAAGTCTGACCGCGAGTATCCCAATTTGATATTGTTGATATGGCAGCTTATGCTTAGCGCAGAATGTTTCCAAGGCCAGCCGATGGCTGCGGGTTGGTTCAAAAATGCCCCGCTCCCATCTGTTGATTGTGGTCAAGGAAAGACCCAGGGCTTTTGCCAGCTGCCCTTGCGTCAGTCCTTGCTGCGCCCTTACATATTTCAATCCTTCACCGCTTGGCAACATCGAGATACCGAAATCCTTAAGGCGAATCATTTTACCCCTCCATGCAGATACGGCGTATTACGCCTAATATTGGCCCGGCTGGAATGCAGCGTAAAACGCTTCATTGCTGCCACGTCGTGCCTATCGCGCCATCTATTCGCTTAAGCCACCACTATAGGCGGCGCGCAGTGCCACGCACCGGTCCGAACGCTACCGCTCAATCAACTTGCCACCTGTTCAAGGGCGCAGGCATCTGCGGCTACGATAGCGATGCGCAGTACCCGCGGAGCCCACTCGCCCATCTCCATGCCGGACTCGAGTACGATATCCTGCACGTCCGCCAGCAGGGCGGGAGTCAGCCGGATGGTCAGCACAGGGCTATTCAGGACACACCTTCCCCCGTCTTTGCCGGGTCACCGTGCCCCTGAAACAGGTATTTTTCCGTCTGAAATTTGCAAGGATTTTTCTGAAATTTGCAAGGATTCAAAGATAAACGGGGGGATATCAGCGGATACTCCGGGATAAAGCACTTGTCTATACATTTCGGCTTATGCAAAGTTTCTCGTCGGTGATGTCTTTGCAACCATAAAACAAAAATGGTGCCGAGACCCAGGATTGAACTGGGGACACCAGGATTTTCAGTCCTGTGCTCTACCAGCTGAGCTATCTCGGCACCGCCTGACTGTTGAATTGTCCTATATAATATACTACACTGAAACAAATTTGTCAATAATGGGAGTGGCCTGTGAATGTTGGGATAGATATCGACGGGGTGCTGGCGGATTCGGTGCCGAGTTTCCTCGCCCTGCTCAATCTGATGTTCGGCCGGCAATGGACGCCGGCGGACATCGTCACCTATCGTTTCGAGGATGCGCTGCATATCAGCGAGGATGATGCCGCACACTTCTGGAAACTGTTTGCCCGGCAGGGCGGCTGGAGTCGCATCCGCCCGATCAAGGGCGCGGTCGAATTCACCACCCGACTGGCCAAAAAGCACGCGATCATCCTCGTCACCGGCCGGCCGCGCCATTACGTGGAAATCGAAACCAAGGCCTGGCTGCGCCAGCACAAGATCGCCTACGACGAATTGATCTTCGTCGGCAACGACGAGGACAAGCTGCAGGCGTCGCGCGGGGCGGGCTTCCGGCTCGATCTGCTCATCGAGGACAGCTACGAGTACGGCAAACCGCTGGCCGACGCGGGGATTCCCGTGCTGCTGATCGATTACCCGTGGAACCGCAACATTCCCGCGCACCCGCACATCCGCCGGATCCGCTCGCTGGCCGATGCGCCCAAGATCATCCTTGAGATCGAGCAGCAGGCCCGGCAGCAGATCAAGCAGAGCTGACATGGTTACCCGCCTGCGGGAACTCTGGCGCTACCGCGATCTGCTGCGCATGCTGGTGATCCGCGACCTCAAGAACCGCTACAAGGGCTCCTTCTTCGGATATCTGTGGACGCTGCTCAATCCCCTGCTGATGTGCGGCATCTTCTACTTCGTCTTCACCACCTTCGCCCGCTTCGACCGCCCGCATTACGCGCTCGAACTGCTGCTCGGCATCCTGCTGTGGAACATCATCGCCGACAGCGTCAACACGTCCATCTACTCCATCATTGGCAACGCCTCGCTTATCAAAAAGGTCTACCTGCCGCTGGAGATCTTCCCGCTGTCGGTCGTCGCCGGCGTGGGGGTAAATTTCCTCTGCGCGCTCCCCGTGCTCATCCTCTTCTGCCTTGCGCAGGGCGTCTGGCCAACGCTCGGCTGGTTGTGGGTACTGGTCGCCGCCGCCGTCTGCCTGCTGTTGGCGGTCGCGTTCTCACTCATTGTGTCCGTGCTCGCAGTGCGCTTCAAGGACACCAACCATTTCGTCCCCGTACTGCTGCAGGTTGGTTTCTTCGCCTCGCCCGTGCTCTACCCGCTATCCGAGGCGATGGCCCGGGTTCCGGGTTGGGCCGCGCCCGGCTACCTGCTCAATCCTTACGCCACATGGATAACCGTGGCACGAAACGGCCTTGTTGTTCCGAATGGCGAATTGCCCGGGTTATGGCAGGTTCTGGCATCGGGCGAGTACTGGTTCGGCATACTATGCGGCCTGCCGCTTGTCCTCATCCTGCTGATTGTCGGCTGGATATTTTTTGCCAACCAGCGGCGGCGGCTGGCGGAGTACCTGTGATGGACCAATCCATCACGCTCGCGGTCAGCGACCTGCACAAGCGCTATCGCCTGCTGCGCGAGCCGCAGACGACACTGCTGCAGGCGGCGCTGCATACCTTCCGCCGGCGGCGCGAAGACCTGCCGGTACTGCGCGGTTTGAATTTCCAGGCGCATGCGGGCGAGGCGCTGGCCATCATCGGCGCCAACGGCGCGGGCAAGTCGACCCTGCTCAAGCTGCTTGCCGGTATCATCTTCCCCGAGGAAAAGCGCGTCGAGCATTACGGCCGCGTCTCGGCTCTGCTTGAACTGGGGGCGGGGTTCCAACCCGAACTGACCGGACGCGACAACCTGCATCTCAACGCCACCATCCTCGGGCTGACGCGGCCGGAGATCCGCGCCCGCGAGCAGGAAATCGTCGCCTTTGCCGGGCTGGAAAACTTCATGGACGTGCCGGTCAAGTACTACTCGACGGGGATGTATATGCGGCTTGGCTTTTCCGTCGCCGTGCATGTTGATGCCGCCGTCATTCTCATCGACGAGGTGTTCGCGGTGGGGGACGAGGTCTTCCAGTTCCGCTGCCTCGACAAGCTCATGGCGCTCCGACAGGCGGGAACCACCCTGCTGCTCGTCTCGCACGACATGAACCTGGTGCGGCGGGTGGCCGACCGCGTCCTCTGGCTGCGCGACGGCGTCATCGCCGCGGAAGGCGCACCCGGCAAGATCATTCAACTCTACACCGGCGGCGAGAGCGGCCCGGCAGCGAGCGGCCAGCGCTGGGGTTCGCGCGAAGTCACCATCGACCGGGTGGAACTGCGCGGCCCCAACGGCGCACCCGGCACGCAATTCGACCCGCACCAGCCGCTGACCGTCGCCATCGGCTACACCGCGCACCAGCGCATCGCCAACCCGGTGTTCGGCTTCGCCCTCACCAACCGCGCCGGCGTGCTGCTCTACGGCGACACCACGCTCAACCAGGGCTTAGCCATCCCGGAGATCGCGGGGTCGGGTACCCTGACCCTGCAGCTCGCCGCGCTCCCCTACCCGCCCGGCAGTTATGCGCTTACCGTCGCGGTGCACGATGTCAGCGGCGCGCAGCCATACGACTATCACGACAAGCTCTATCCGTTTGAACTGGTCAGTCCCGATTTTCATCGCGGCAGCGGCATCACGGTCGTGCCGCATACCTGGTCACTGACGTGACCGTCCCCGACCCGCTCACAGTCACTGAACTGCTGGCGCGCACCCGCGCGGCCTGCCCGCCGCCGTCAGGTCCGCTTGCCGCCCGACTGATCCGGGCCCGGCGGCGCTGGCGACTGATCCCGTGGTGGCGCATCGGCAGCATCTCCGACGCAGCGGCATTTTACCGCGCGGCATATCGCGCCTGTCTTGGGCGCAATCCCAGCGACGATGAGCTGGCGGAACTCACCGCGCAGTTTCCCGCCACCAAGGCCGCCCGGCTGGCATATTTGCGCGCCCTGCGCACTGCCCCGGAGGCGCAGGCCCGCACCGTCGCACCCGGGTTGTGGCTGGCCGCGTTGACAACCCGCCTGCTGGCGTTATGACGCTCCCGCACTTTTTCCTTGATATCGGCACACTCTACGCCAGCCAACCGTCGGGGATTCCCGCGCTGGTTCGCGCGCTCGGCCGCCACCTGCTGCGCGAATACCCGGACCATGCCGTCTGCTGCCATGACGGCCGCGTGCTGGCACCGGCAGTCGCCACCGACCTGCTGGCCCAGGATCACGGCGCGGAAATGCCCTATCTTGACGTGCTGGACAACATCTATTGCGGCGAGGTCACCACGGAACGCCGGCGGCGGGGCGGGCGGTCTGCGGCCATCTTCCCGCTCGCCCGGCCGGGGATCCGGCAGTTCGACCATGAGACGCAGCTCATTTGCGATCTGACGCCGGTGCTCTTTCCCGACTGGCACACACCCGCCACCTGCGCCACCTTCGCCCGCATGCTGGCCACCCTCGCCGCCAACAACCTCATTGTCACCATCTCGGCCTCGGCCCGCGCCGACCTGCTGGCGCACACGCAGCTGCCGGCGGAAACGATCCTGATCAGTCATCCCGGCCTGGCCTCAGCCGAAGGCCTGCCCGACCTGGCCGCGCTCACCGCCGGCGCGTCGGTCGAACCATTCCTGCTCGTCCTCGGCACGATTGAACCGCGCAAGAACATCGACGGTATCCTGCGTTTTCTGGCCGCACATCCCGGGGTGCTTGATCAATTGGTGCTGGTCGTCGCGGGCGCGCACGGCTGGGGGCCGACACTGGCGGAGATGGTCGCCCGCTATCGCCTGCCGGCTTCGCGCATTGTGCATACGGGGTTTGTCAGTGAAGCAGAAAAGCAGGTCCTGCTGGCAACTGCCACCATGCTGCTCTTTCCGTCGCATTATGAAGGGTTCGGCCTGCCGGTAGTCGAGGCGCTGGCCGCCGGCTGTCCGGTGCTGGCCAGCCGGGCGGGCGGCATTCCCGAAGCGGGCGGCGACGCCGTCACCTATTGCCAGCCCGGCGACGATGCGGACTTTGCCCGGGCGTTTTTCTCCCTGCAGCAGCAGCTGGGCAGCGCCGGCGACCGCGCCGGCCGGGCCGATCGCGGGCGCCGGCACGCCGCCGCGTTCACCGCCGACCGCTTCGCCGCCACAATCGTCAGTCGCATCACCGCCGACCTGGCCCGTCAGTAGAGTTTCAGCACCAGCACCCCGGCAACAATCAGCCCCATCCCCAGCAGCTTGCCCCAGGTCAGCGCCTCACCGAGGAACATGGCCGCCAGCAGCACCGTAAATACCGGGAACGAACCCGTTACCCCGACCACCCGTGACGCATCCCAGGTGCGCATCGCCTCATAATAGGCAAAATGCCCGAGCAGCGCCCCGCAAATCCCCTCGATGAACAGATAGCCGACCACACGCGGCGGCAGGGTCATGATCCCGCCCCACTGCGTCGCCCGGCCGACAAAGGCCATAAAGACCAGAAACGCGCACATCGCCCCGGTGAAACGGATAATCACCGCGTTGGGCCCGCTCAGCTGTCCCTCGCTCAGGCCGAGCTTGGCGAAGATCGGGGCAATCCCCCAGAGAAACGCCGCCAGCAGCGCATAGCCCAGCCCGTTCATCAGTGATTGTGGTCGTGCGGATGCAGCCGCTCGTACGCATCCTCCGCCCGTTCGCGCGGCACAATCACAATCCCGCTGGGCGCCACATAATACTTCTTGCGGTCCTCTTCGGGATTGAACCCGATCACCGCATTCTCGGGGATGCGCACGTTGCGCTCAATAATCACCCGGCGCAGTTTCGCCCCGCGCCCGACGTGGACCCCGCCAAAGATGATGCACTCGTTGACTTCGCTGTAGGAATGGACGAAGACCCGCGGCGAGAGCACCGAATTCATCACGCGCCCGCCGCTGATGATGCAGCCCTCGGAGACAATCGAATCGATCGCCTCACCCTTGCGTCCCTGCTGGTTGAAGACAAACTTGGCCGGCGGGAACGGGTGGGTGGTGGTGCGCAGCGGCCACTGGTAATTGTACAGGTTGAAAATCGGCTTGACGTTG
>CAZFBR010000213.1:0-5956 GCA_964517215.1 uncultured bacterium | reverse complement strand
GCCCGCCGCCGTTGTGATACACCGTGTCCAGCACCTGCCGGCGCAGCTGCGCCGCCTGCCGGGCCAGCGCTGCCGGGTCCGCGGCCGCCAACTCAGAGGAATTCCGCATGCGCCGGCCGCCCGTTGGTGATCTGCCACAGGAATGCATTGAGATAGTCCTGCCGGCAGGCCGTCCCGCACTGGGTATGCACGTCAAAGCTGGTCGCCAATTCGCGCACGACCTGCCAATAGACCTCGCTGCGCACGATATCCGCAAATGACTGGCGAATGATATTCCCCATCAGGTAGCCCGCTTTCGGAAAGAGAAACCCGCACGGCTTGACGTCGCCGTTCCCGGAAATCTGCAGCAGGAACGGAATGCCCAGACAGCGGTCATACGCCTTGTGCCCCAGGGCCATGATCTTCTGCCACTTCACGATGACCTGATACCGTTCCGTCGACAGCGCCTCCGCCTGCCGCAGCACCGGTTCGAATTCCGGATAGCGTTCCAGCGGAATGCCCAGTTCATGATCTTCACTGTCCGAGCAGTGTTTGACCACGAAATAATCGACCCCCAGTTCGGCGCCGAGCCGGGCCAACGGCAGCACCTGGTCGACGCATTCGGGGATGAGCACCATCTGCAGGCCGATCGTCACCGGCAACCCCATCGCCGCCCGCACCGCCACCGCCGCGCGGATATTCGCCACGGCCCGGGCAAAATCACCCTCACGCCCCTGATGGATGCGCCGGTAGGATGCTTCATCTGCCGCACTGATATTGAACCGCAGGTAAGCCAAGGTCGGCAGCAGCGCCGGCAGCCGGTCCGGGTCGAGGAGCACCCCGTTGGTCCCCATCGCCAGCGCCAGCCCCGCCGCGTGCCCGACGGTTGCCGCCTCATAGACCGCCGGATTTACCAGCGGTTCACCGTCGCCGATCATCGCCACGCTGCGCACCCCGACCGCCGCCGCCTCGCGCATAAACCGCAGCAGCGCGTCACGGGGAATGACCGAGTTGTCCAGCTTCTGCACCTTGCCGTAGCAGTAGCGGCAGCGCAGGTTGCACCCCTTGGTCAGGCCCATGTCGATGTGGATGGGCGCGATCCGTTCGCCCCGCTGCCATGCGGCAAGCCGGTCGAGATGCCAGAGCAGCTTGTGCCCGTCCATCAGCAGCCGCGGCTGGCGGGTGGTGTTCATGCCAGCAGCTCCGTCACCACCTGCGCCACCCGTGCGGGTGCAATCAGGCGCATGCAGGGGTCCTGCCGGGCGCAGGTGGTCGCAAAACACGGAATGCAGTCCCGATCGCTGGCCGGGCGCAGGATGCGGACAGTATCGAGCTGCGGGATCTCCGTCGGTGAGGTCGGACCGATGAGTGCGATCACTTTCTTATTCAGGGCAATAGCCAGATGCAGGCCGAGCGAATCGTTGGAAATAATCAGCCGCGACTGATTGATCCAGTCGATATACCGCTGGATATTGTCCAGACTCTGCTGCCACGTGATTTGGTAACGCCCCTGCAGCTGCGTTTCCAGCTGTCGCCAGTGCTCTGCCGGCCATGCCTTGACGGGGAACTTCGGACCGACATGCAAATTGAACCCGATGTCATACTGCTCGACCGTGGCCGGCTGATAACCGAGCAGATACCCCTTCTTTTCCCACGGTTTGTTGAGCATGGCAAACAGGACTTCCTGCCAGCAGCGGTTGTTCCGCCGTTTCTCGTCGTCCTTGCTGGCGATGGTCAGCGCCTCCTGCGCATGCTCATAGGCTTCGGCCCGTCCCGTCACGGGATCGAGGCGGAAGCCGAGCTTGTGCCAGGCGTTGACCCGATCGGCCAGGGCGCAGATGCCGGGCACCTTTTCCAGGTTGATCACACTGTCGAAGCGTTCCCCCAGCAACTGCAGCACGGTGATCAGGTCGAGCGTCAGGATGCGGGCGATGCGACGGTTGCCGGCCAGCAGCGGCACCGCCGCGCTGTCGGTCAGCCAGGTAATCTCCGCGTCGGGATAGGCGTGCAGTATTTCCGTGGTGCGCAGCACATCTCCCAGGCTGCAGAGCGTGCCGATCTGCGGATCGAGCGTCTCCGAATAACCCAGCTTGATGATCAGCACCTTGGCCGTATTCTTCATGCCGCCCCCAAAAACAGCGGGCGAAGATGGATCAGCCAGACCAGCCGCAGATAGTCGCGGCTGACTTCCAGCAGCGAGCGTAACGACACCGCCTTGGACGCCCCGCCCCGCCGTGACGTGAGATGGATCGGCACTTCGCAATGCACCCCGCGCTGCAGGCGGATGGCGGTGATCAGCGCTTCCGTCTGGAAAAAGAAGCCGTTCGAGCGCAGCGTCACCCCGTCGAACACCCGGCGGCGGTAGATGACATTGCCGTTGGTGTAGTTCAGGTGCATGCCGAATGACAGGTTGATCATGACCAGAAACGTCGACGACAATACCCGCCGGAAAAACGAGCGCACCCCGCAATTGACCGCAAACGGCACAATGATATCTACATGTTCGAGTAGCGGCAGGTACCTGACCAGGTCATCCGGTGTATTCTCGCCGTCCGCCGGGAACCAAGTGATGGCTTCCTTCGTCGCCGTGCCCAGCACTTCGCGGAAACTGTAGCCGATGCCGCGGCGCCGGTCGTGCGCGATGAGCCGGACCCGGTTATCCTGCACCGCGACCGCCTGCATCCGCGCCCGGGTGTCGTCGGTCGAGCCGTCGTCGACCAGGATCAGCTCGCCGTCGACGCCGCCCCGGTCGAAAACCGCCAGCACCCCTGCCGCCGTCGCCGCCACCGTTGCCTCCTCATTCAGTGCCGGCATCATCACGGTCAGGGAATGCATAGGTTGGTCCACATCAGATGAAGTTCACGTGCGGCGACGGATGCTGCAATTCCCATAAGTAACGATTGATCTCATCCAGCCGGCAGCCCACCGGGCAGTCCGCCAAAGTTGTGGCGTACTGACAGCTTACCGCTCGCCGCCGTTCGCTGTTCCATATCTCGCCGAATTTCGCCAGATAAACATTTCCATAGCAGTTGGTTGCCACACCCGAATGCGGCGCACACGTATACAAATTGCCGTCAGAATGCACCAAGGCAAAGAAGTTAATCCCCAGACAACCGCCGTATGGCCGTTGCTCACTAATCACCTTGTGCAGCGCTCCCAACCGAAAAACAACACGAAACCCGTCATTTGACAGCTCCTGCAGCGGTTCGGCCAGCCACAAATATTGCCGATAGTCAATCCGGCGATACTCCGTATTGCTGCTGTGCATGTTCTGGTTAAACGGTTTGATCACAAAATAGTCAACTCCCAGTTCACGCAACCGCCCGGCCATCTCCACCATCTCGCCTGCATTTTCCGGCAGGAGGACCGCCTGTACCCCGATCGTCGCCTTGCCTTCGCACCGTCGCCGTTCCTCAACCAGCATCGCGATTCCCGCCAGAACCCGTTCCAGATTGTCTGCAGAGCACCGATGGATCTCCGCGTAAGTTGCCGGACGAATTGCGTTGAGCGAAATCTTCACCCACGTCAGATTACGGACCATTGTGACGGCAAGTTCCCGGTCCAGACACGTGCCGTTTGTTGCCACCGCACAGTGCAGTCCCCCCCGTGCACACTGCATGACTGCTTCGGCAAAATACGGATACAACAGCGGTTCTCCTTCACCGGCGAAGCAGACGCTCCGCACGCCTACTTCGGCAAATTCACACAGTAGCTGCTGCAGCCGGGCATGATCTATGTCGCAACTCTCCCCCTGCCGATACTCAAGGGCACAGAAGCGACATCGCAAATTGCAGCGGTTTGTCGGACTGATTTCGATGTAAATTGGAGCGATCGGCTGGCCGGCAAGAAAAGCCGCAACCCGCTGCGGATGCAGGTGCAGCTTATGCCCGTCCAGCCGCAATTTATCAGACATGTGCACAGGAATCCGCTGCCAAGTCGATAGTAACCGCACAATGTCCAAACCGCTGGAACCGATCAAATTTTACTTTCAGATCACATGGATTACATTGCCCATACCAGACGCACGAACGGAATACATCCGCAACTATGAACTGCGGGTCGGTAATTCTGCCGAAATGCGGGGAAGCATGATACAAGTCGCGATGGCAGCGGTAGACACCGCCCTCCGGACCAATCAACAGTTCACTGGTCCGGCAACAACACTTCCTTTGCTTACGACCCATTACTGCTTCAGGATCAGCATACGTCCCATATAGCTTCCCATTCCAAACGCCGAGAAACTCTTTAGTCCGAAAGTCAATTCCCTGATCCTCCGCCTGATGCTTCATTTTCAGAACATTCTCCTGCCACAGCGGATGCAGCACCCCCCAGATACCAACCGAATACCCAGCATTCTTTAATTGTTTGACCCGCATGATCAACGTCTGCCCTTCCATGCATTCCGGATGATAACTGATCCGAATTGACGCGTACGGTGCCGGTCGCCGAAACCGGTCCGGCGATATCCTCCGCATAAATTCTTCCACATCAAACTGCAGATTGGTCAACAAGTCAAGGCGCAAAGTCGGATTCAAACCGTTGACAATCTCATAGAAATCCGGATGCTGCGTCGGTTCACCACCCTGCAGCGTCACCGGCAAATCATCGGTCAACGACAGACGATTGAGAGCAGCCACCCATTCCTTTCCGGATAATTCAGCCAATTGCAGTCGTGTAGACGGCACTGCCGCAATACAATAACTGCAGCGCAAAGGACAACGCAGTGTCAGGAATGCCGCCACATAGTTATATGCCGACGGCACAATAATGGTACGTTCAGGAGCACTATCCATATACATATATTATGGCTTATTCTTTTTTGATTATCAAGCCGGTGTAGTGTTGAGCCATGTGCGTTGTCGCGCTTTCCCGTCAGGTAAGGCTGACATCACTGGATGATTCTGTGCCATACCAATCCACTTTTCCGCGTGGGGGACCGTTTGCCCATCGCTTAGCGGGGGAACGCCGACACCATCCCCGCTGGCAACTGTTGTTGTTGTGCTTTTTTCGTGTGGTTAGGCGGCTCTTTGCTCATGCGGTGGCGATACCGCCGCCACCAATGAACGCATGTCATCACGTTGTTTCTGCCGCAGACGGCCGCGCGCCATGGCCAACATGACAATTAGTGCGATGCCCATCCGGCAGTGCATCTTGTCGATGCCGCGGATGGAGTGATGCTCAAAACCAAAGGAAACGTCCAGCCGGCTGTTAATCCGCTCCACAGCCGTCCGCTGCTTGTAGAGCCGCCGAAACGTATAGGTATGCCGGGCCAGTGGTGTGAACAGCCGGCGGTCTTTCTCCAACGGGATGCGCACCACGCGCCCGAAGCCGGTGGTCTTTCCATTGCCACACAGGTCACGTCCGGCACAGGTGCAGTGATAGGCTGCAGCCGGACAGCGGTATTTCAGGCATTCCCGATCTTTCTCGAAGCCCATGAAGGCCATGGGCCGTTCCGTCCCGCTCTCCGGACAAATGCACGACACCTCGCCATCCGCGTTGTAAACAACGTTGTCCGCCTTCGCCAGGTTCACCGAACGCGTCGTTTCCTCGCGCTCCTGCCAGCAGCGGCGATTATCGATGACCGGCACAATGCCATAGTCGTCCCACAGCAGCGTGTTGTTTTCCGTCGAATCGTAGCCGCGATCCCCCACCATCGATTTCGCCTTCGTGCTTAATCGCAGATGCTGATGACGGTATTGCGCCATCAGCACCGGCAATTGCCGGGTATCAGATTCATTCGCCGGGGTGATGGTATATCCAAGGGGCAGTTCATACTGCACGTCCGCCAGCAGATGCACCTTGTAGCCGAACCACCAGACTTCCTTTTTGTGGGTCTTCCCGCTGGCATCGATGGTCTCGTAATGCTTTGCCCCATAGGTCGCATCCGTATCCCGGCGCCCGTCCCGTTGCTGGTTATCATTGCGGCTCCTCACAAGAATCGGTGGGTGATTGGAGGCAATGCCAGGCCTCCCATCAT
>CAZFBR010000212.1:0-5988 GCA_964517215.1 uncultured bacterium | reverse complement strand
CAGTGGTGGTAGCCCGGCGCGCTGGCGGATGGCTTGCAGCAGATCATCGATTACTTCCGTACTCGCGTCTGACCCGCGCAGCAGGCTGATCGTGCCGGAACTGACCGCTGTTCGCTGCCGTTACGGATTGCTGCTGCTCGTCGCTGTTGCCTTGCCACTTTCCGAGGGACTCAAAAACATTGCCTTCGCGCTGCTGCTGTTGCTGGCACTGATCACGCGGCAGTGGCGGGGGGGAGCATGGCTGCGGCAGGAACCGCTGACGTGGGGACTGCTGGCCTACTTGTCGGCCACGGCGCTGGCGACGCTGATGTCGCCGGAACCGCTGGCCAGCGCCAAGGGACTGCTTGATGTCTTCCGTTTCACGAGCCTCTGGTTTCTCGTCGCGCACGGCGGCCTGTCGCGCGCGCAGGTGCGCGGCACGCTGTGGGCGGTATGGGGCGGGCTGGCCGCCGGGGCGATAGCGGCGCTGCCCGGACTGGTTGCCGGACGCTATCGCTACTTGCAGATCTTTTCGCTCGGGCAGTTCAACCACACCGCCATCTACCTTGCCCTGGCCATTATCCCGCTGCTGGCGCTGGTGCTGTTGCGCCGCGAGCGGGGGGAGCGCACTGGTTTGGCGCCGGCGCTGCTGCTGGGGGTGCTGTCCGCGGCCCTGCTGCTCACCGCCTCGCGTGCGGCGTGGGGGGGGGTGGCGGTGATGGCGATCGTTCTTGCTGCGCGCAGCCGGCGCAATCGGCGGCTGATGGGGTTGCTACTGCTTCTGGCATTGCTGGCGGGCGCCGCGGGGTCCATCCTGCTGGAGGAAGGCCCGTGGCACGCGCTGAAAAACAAGTTCCGTACCGCCCAGTCGCTGCACATGCGGCTTGGCATCTGGAAGAATGCGTTGCGCGGTTTTGCGGAACACCCGGTGTTGGGAACCGGGCCGGAGCGTTTCACTGCCATTTTTCCCGCCGGCTATGACTCATCGGCGGAAACGCACGCGCCGCACGGGCACAGCGTGTACGTGCAGGCGGCGGTGACGACAGGGACGGTTGGGCTGGCCGCATTGCTGTTCCTGCTGGCGACCGCGCTCCACAGCTGGTGGCGGCAGCGCGACCTGCAATCGGATAACGACTGGAGTCAGGTGCTGTGGTATGGTGCGGGGGGCGGGATACTGGTGGTTGCCGGCATTGGCCTGCTCAACACCACCCTGCACCACGAGCATGGCATGCTGTTTGCCCTGTTGCTCGGCTTGGCGGTGGCATGGAAGAAGGCGCCGGCGGGACCGCGCCTGCTGTTGGCCAGCAGCGATTTTCGCACCGGGGGCATAGCGCGGGTGGCGGACGAGCTGGCGCGGGCACTGACCGACTCCGGATGCACAGTGGCGATGGTGACGGTGGCAGCACCACCGGCGACGTTTAGCACACGACTGCACTTCATCCTGCGGGTGTTGACGGCGCTGGCGACGGATGCGCCGGCGGGATGTATCGCGCTGCAGTGGCGTCCGGAAGGGCGCGCGGCCCGGCTGGCACGGCGTTGGCTGGGGATTCCGTATCTGGTCTATCTGCACGGGAAGGAAGCGGTCCCGGCAAGCGGCAGCGAGCGGCGGTTGCTGCGGGCGGTTCTGGCCGCAGCGACGGGCGGCATCGCGGTCAGCCGGGCGACGGCCGCTGCCGTACAGGCGGCTGTCGGCGGCGTGGCCAGCATCGAGGTTGTGCCCAACGGGGTTACCGCGGCAGCATGGACACTGCCGGCGGCGGAGCATCGCGAACGGATCGTGCTGGCCTGCGGGCGACTGGTGCCGCGCAAGGGTTTCGCTGTGCTGGTGCGCGCCATGGGGGAGTTGCGTGATTGCGGCTGGCGGCTGGTAATCATCGGCGACGGCCCGCAGCGCGACGAGCTTGCGGGACTGGCACGCAGCCATGGCTTTGATCCGGCGGCGGTGCTGCCCGGGTCGGTCGACGATGCGGCCTTGTGGCTGTGGTACCGGCGCGCGGGCATATTTGTCATGCCATCCCAGTTTTCCCCGGAGGCGTTCGAGGGGCTTGGCATCGCGCTACTGGAGGCTGCCGCGGCAGGACTGCCGCTGGTCGGCACGGACGCAGGCGGGATCCCCGAGATCATTCGCGACGGGGAGAACGGCCGGCTCGTCCCACCGGGCGATGTCCCGGCGCTGGCGGCGGCGCTGCGGGCGCTGATGGACGATGATGTGCTGCGCACGCGGCTGGGAACGGCGGCGCAACTGAATGCCCGCGGCTTCGACTGGCGGGCGATTGCCTGCCGTCTGCAGCGGATGCTGGAGGCAACGACATGACCCGACCGGTGCAGTTGCTGCTGCTGAATCCGAGCGACGGTTTCCGCCCCGCGGGGTTCGTGCCGCATCTCGGTTTTGCCCTGATGGCGGCGGCGTTGCCGCCGGGTGAGACGGTTGTTGCCGACTACAACAGCGCGCCGGCGCTGCCGCACCCGGGGGAACTGCTGCGCACCTGCCGGCCGGCGGCAGTTGGCATTACCGCCTACACTCCGACTTGGCCGGCGGCATCGCGGCTGATCGATGAGGTGCGCCGGCATTATGACGGTCCCTTGCTGCTGGGCGGACCCCACACACAATCCTACGCCGCTGCCGTGGCAGATGACACCCGTATCGATTATGTGGTCACTGGCGAGGCGGACGCGATGTTTACCGGCGGAGAAAACTGGCAGCGCCAGTCGCGGCCGCAGCTGCGCAATCTGCCGCCGGTGGCGGCAAGGGACATCGGAAGCCCGGCGCTGGACGCGTTCCTGCGCTGGGAGGAGATCAACGGCTACCCGCTGATGACCTCGCGCGGTTGTCCGTACCGTTGTGCCTTCTGTGTGGTGCCGGGTGAAGGGCAGCGCGGCTGGCGGCCGCGTCCACTCGATGACTGCCTGGCGGAGCTCGAACACTGGTTGCCGCGTTTGCCGCGCCTGCGTCGGCTGGTGATCAATGATGACTGCTTCACGCTTGACTTGGAGCGGGCCAAGGAATTTCTTGACCGGTACCTGACCGTGATTCACCCCCGTTATCCCGTCGAATTGCAGGTCTCGAACATCCGTGCCGACCGGATTGATGCCGCGTTTCTTGTGCTTCTGCGCCGGGCGGGAGCGACGAAGGTCGGGCTCGGCATCGAGCACCTGGTGCCGGAGGTTTTTGCGGGGGTTGGCAAGGGCGAGACGCTGGAAACGATCGTCGCGGCGGTGAAGTTGGTGCGCGCCGCCGGCCTGCAGGCCGGCGGCTGCCTGATCGTCGGCCTGCCCGGTGACACCCCGGCACGCTCGCGGGAATGCGTGCGCCGTGCGGCGGCACTCGGCCTCGATTTTCACTTCTGGAACCTGATGATCGCATATCGCGGGACGGCGGCACGCGATTGGTTCGAGCGGCACGGGCGGGTGCTCGCCGAGGCCTATCAGCCGCTCACCGCCCCCGGCATGTCGCTGCAGCCGCCGGTGCCACATGTGGAAACGGATGAATTCCCGGCACGGGCACGGCAGCAGGCGTGGCTGCACGCGCGCCTGAACACGGAGCGCCTTCCGCTGCGCACGTTGTTGCGGGCGCTCCCCGTGGCGCTGCGCTACGGTGTTGTCAGTGACTGGGCGGCAGCCATGGCGGCGGCTGTCCAACGGAGGGCAGCACGGTGAGTGACGGCTATACGCGCGACTATTTTCTCGGCGATTGCGAAGGACATCGCGAATTCCTCGAATCGGGCGGCAGCATCCTTTCGCCGCGACTGCGCGGCACGCTGGCGCTGGTGCGTGCCGAACTGCGTGACGGTGACCGTGTGCTGGAGATCGGCTTCGGCCGGGGCGAACTGCTGCATGCAGTCGCGCGCGAACTGTCCGTGCGTGCATTTGGCTGCGAGGCGGCGGGCGATGCGGTCGCCATCGCTGCCGGGCTCAATCGTGCCGCGCCGGCCGAACGCCGTCCGCGTTTGGTCCGCGGCGCCATCGCGGCGCTGCCGTTTGCGCCGGCGAGTTTTGATGTGGTGCTGCTTATTGATGTGGTGGAGCATATCGCGGCCGCCGAGTTGACGGCCGCATTTCGCGTGCTGCGCGGCCTGTTGCGGCCCGGCGGGCGTATTGTCGTCCACACCCAGCCGAACCTTTGGCATTTCCGCTTTGGGTACCCGCTGTACCGCCTGCTGCGTGGCCTGAAGAACCGCCACTGGCTGCCGAAGGAACCGCGGCAGCCGTCGGATTTCTTGTTGCATATCAATGAGCAGTCGCCGCTGTCATTGTGGCGGCTCGGGTGGCAGGCCGGCCTGCGCGCGCGCATTTGGCTGGCGCGTCCCTGCTGGTACTCGCAGGAGGGGAAGCCGGCGGCCGGTTTGGCGCGTCTGGCGCAGTGCCTGCTCCCCATCCGCCTGCTGTTTTACAAGGAACTGTACGCTGTCTACCGCCGCTGTGGGTGAAGCATTCGTCTTAGCGCTGGGTGTGAGGATGGGTTATGGGCGCTGCCGATGCCATAATGGCACTAAGACACGGGCGCATGACTTAACCCTTGGCGTGGTTGCGCTCTTGGTCACAGGATGTTGCGTGAAAACCCTGAAAAGATGGGGCACTGGAAGTGCGACCAAGACCGTTGCTCCGGGGAAAAGCAGTGCCGACACAGGATGCTGCAAATCCCTCGAGGACAATCCCCCCGACCGTTATGCCGCAATGTTGTTGTTTTGACGCGGCATGGTCGCTGTGGTAGCATCTGCAGTATAATATGCGGAAAACAGCCGGCATGGGGGAATGCTGAACTGTATGGAAAAGAAACGTGTCGGCGCCCAACTGCCGGATGATTGGCAGACGGCATTGGATGGGCTTGCTCGGGACCGTGCCAGTTGCAAACCGGAAGAATTCAATCTGCACTTCAGTGAGGAAGTGGTACGCCGGCAGGATGATCAGGTCCAGCTTGATTACTTTTATCGACCGGTCATAGTGTCGGCACAACAGCGCATCGCGCGTTTTCTGGAAGCGGTTGGTCCGGCTGACGGAGTAGTGATCGACCTCGGTAGTGGGGTTGGCACAATGGTCTATCATCTGGTGTCAGCTGGCGGCACGGCATTCGGGTTTGATTATTCTCCGACCAGTATTCAGACCGCAGTGCGCCTGCACCGGCGGTTGTCGCCGGCGGGATGCTGGGCGTTTTCCGTGGCTGATACCGGCATGCTGCCATTGGCGGACGCATGTGCCGACATCGTCACCATGGCTGACTTTATCGAACATCTGACGGCTAACCAGAAGGAACGCACCTTGCGTGAGGTGATGCGTATTCTGCGTCCGGGTGGCCGCGTGGTGATTGGCACCCCGAATCTGTTGGCGGAGAAACGGACCGAATGGTTGGACAGGTACTGGCATCACAAACAGCCGGACCTGACGACGCTTGGCCATATCGGATTGATCGATCCGTGGCGGCTGTGCGGCCAGATGCGCCGATTCGGTTTGGTGGAGATTGATTGTGTGATGTTCGTCGAGTCGTTGCCGGGCTTAGGATGGCTATGCCGTTGGCCGGCGGCCTTTGCCCGCGTCTGTGCGTTGGTGCAGAACTTGCCAATCGCCCAAATGTTGGCGGGCAACTATTTCATCGCTCGCGGCCGCAAACCGGACGGGCAGGCTGATGCGTGATGTGTATTTGCCGCCGGGCCTGCGGTGGGCGCGCGGCTGAAGATGATAGTGGAAGCATAAAAATCATTGAGCGCTTGCGGAGCGTGGCGCCACGCACGACTGACAGAGCGGTTGCTGCTGCATACGGTGTCGCAAGTGTCGCCCATCACCGTGCGATATTATGCCCCTGGAGGTGGTAGAGCGGTTATGGCTGTGGGTGATTTCGGACGGCGCGTGTGAAAATAGCCGAAGGCTATACTCGCGACTATTATCATGGCGACGGTGAAGGATATCGTGCGTTTCGCGCATTAGGGGGGCTTGCCGCTGCATCTGCAGAAGACCAGCATGCTGGTATCGGCGGAACTGCGTGATGGGGAGCGCGTGCTGGGAATCGGTTGCGGG
>CAZFBR010000211.1:0-6091 GCA_964517215.1 uncultured bacterium | reverse complement strand
TGATGCCTCACCTTCAAGCCCTGCCCCCCTCTCCCGCCGGGAGAGAGCTGGGGTGCAAAGACGCTATGACGCCCGTGACATCACCCGGTTCAACCGCCGCACAAACTCGGCGGGTTCCTGCAGTTCAACCCCCTCGAGCAGCATCGCCTGTTCCAGCAGCAGGAAGCTGATGTCAGTGATCAGCGCCTGATCCTCGGTAATCGACAGCTTGGTGACGATGGCATGGTTGGGATTGATTTCGAGGATGGGGGTCAGTTCGCCCGGGGCGGCATGCCCCATCATTTTCATCATGGCGCGGATATGCGCGCCCGGTTCCTGCGCGTCGAGCGTGATGCAGGCGGGCGATTCAGTCAGCCGGGAGCTGACCTTGACGTCCTTGACCCGCGCCCCAAGCGCGGCCTTGACCTTCTCCGCCACCGGCGCGGAGAGCTTTTCCTTTTCCTTGTCACCCGCACTCTTCAGCTCGTCCGCCGCGTCGGCACGGTTGACCGCCTTGAACGGCAGCTTCTGGTACTCGCCCGCCGACCCGAAGACAATGTCGTCCACCTGCTCATCGAGGATCAGAACCTCGATCCCCTTCTCCTTGTAGAATTCGAGCAGGGGCGACTGGCGCAGCGTCGCCTCGTTCCCGCCGGCGATGTAATAGATCGCCTTCTGCTCCGCCCCCATGCGCTCCTTGTATTCCGTTAAGGTGGTGTAGCCGTCCACCGAAGACGACTTGGCCAGCAGCAGGTCACAGAGCGCGTCGCGGTTGGCGTAGTCCTGGTACATCCCCTCCTTCATCGGGACGGAGAATTCCTTCCAGAAGTCGGTATAGCGCTCGCGGTTCTCCTTGAGCAGTTTCGCCAGTTCCGCCAGCACCCCCTTGACCGCATTGCTCTTGATCTTCAGCATCACCGCGTTCTGCTGCAGGATCTCGCGGCTGACGTTCAGCGGCAGATCCTCGCAGTCGATGATCCCGCGCAGGAAGCGCAGCCACTGCGGCATCATCTCCTTTTCGTCATCGGTGATGAACACCCGCTTGACGTACAGTTTCACTCCCGCCCGGTAATCGCTGCGGAAGAGGTCGAACGGCGCCTTCTTCGGGATGAAAAAGAGCGTGGTATACTCGATCATCCCCTCCGCCCGGGTATGCAAAGTCAGCAGCGGCTCTTCGTCGGTATGGGCCAGTTCCTTGTAAAAGGCGGTATAGTCCTCGTCCTTAAGTTCGCTCTTGGGCCGCCGCCACAGCGCCGTCGCCGCGTTGATCTGCTCGTCTTTGGCGACCGTCTGCTTCTCCTTGCCCTCTTCGCCGCCTTCCTCCTCCGTGTACTGCAGGTGGATGGGGAAGGTGACGTGGTTGCTGTACTTGCGGATGATGCTCTCCAGCGACCAGCGGGAGGCGTATTCCTTGCCCTCCGCGTTGAGGTGCAGGGTCACGGTGGTGCCGAAGCCCGCGCGGGCGGCGGGGGCGATCTCGAACCCGGTCTTGCCGTCGCTCGTCCAGCGGAACGCCGCGTCCGTCCCCGCCTTGCGGCTGACCACCTCGATCATGTCCGCCACCATGAACGCCGAATAGAACCCGACCCCGAACTGCCCGATCAGGTTGGCGTCCTTCTTGTCGTCCTGCGACAGGGCGCTGATGAACTCCTTCGTGCCCGACCGCGCGATGGTGCCGAGGTTGGTGGCAAGGTCCTGCTCGTCCATGCCGATGCCCGTGTCCGCAATGGTCAGCGTCGGCTGGTCGCCGGCGGTGAAGCTGAGGGTGATCTGCGGCTCGAACGGCAGACCCTTGTACTTCTCGTCGGTCAGCGTCAGGAAGCGCAGCTTGTCGATGGCGTCCGACGCGTTGGAGATGAGTTCGCGCAGGAAGATCTCCTTGTGCGAGTAGAGCGAATGGATGATGAGTTGCAACAGCTGGTTGACTTCCGTCTGAAATTGCTGCTGTGCCATGGGTGATACTCCTCCTTGGTCGATGAGTGATGGTAGCTTATTCGGCCGCGTCCCGGCAACCCGTCCGCGCAGCCCGGAACGCAACCGGATTCATTCCCGACAGCATCCCGACGCCGCCGGCGTCAGGCACAAAGAAGACGGGCCGTCGCTGCGGCCCGTCCCCGTAAACCACCTTGCCCTACCCGATCGTGACCGTGAGCTGCTTCGGCTTCGTCTCTTCCCGCTTGTGCAGCGTCAGCGTCAGCACCCCGTCCACCAGCTTCCCTTCAATCTGCTCATGGTCAACCGTTTCGGGCAGGAGCAGCGTCCGGCGAAAACTGCCATAGCTGCGTTCCAGCCGATGCTGTTTCGTCCCCTTCCCCTCCTCATGCTCGTACTTCTTCTCGCCGGTAATGGTCAGCACCCCGTTTTCCACGGTGACCTGCAGCCCCTCACGCGGCACCCCCGGCACTTCCGTGCGCACGATGTACTCCTTATCCCGCTCCTCGACATCGAGCGGCGGCATCAGATACTCACGCACCCGGTTATCGCCCGTAGAGAAGGTCTCCAGCCAGCGGTCAATATCATTCTCCACGCCTACCAGCTCCCTGAATGGCCGCCATCGTACCAGTGTCATGATCATCGTTTTCTTTCGAGCATCTGTCCATTGCAATTGCATAGCTCATGTCACTTAATTATTTTGATTTTTATTATTATTATTCATATAGTTACGCTGATTGTTACCGCAATATTACTACTATATAACAATGTCATTATGGCAGAGGTGCTGCCAAATGAGCTTGGTTAGTGGTTAGGAGTGTGCGTAATAGATGACGACATGGAGCCATTGGCCGTGTATCGTCACCTCACGAAATCCGGATTCTGTGAGCCAGCGCAGTTGCTCTGAAAGACGGGCCGGAAGGTCTTCACGCTGATGGACGGCAAGCCATTTCGCTGCTTCTTCACCATGTGCTGCCATGAATGCCTGCCAGTCGTCGAGCAGGCGCTGATTTTCCGCCGGGGTTTCACCAAGAACAATATCACGATTCACGAAAACCCCGCCCGGGCGCAGCCAGCCGCGGATGCGCCGGAACAGGTCCTGCTTCCCGGCATCCGGCAGATGATGGATCGCCAGTCCGGAGACGACCGCGTCATACGTCGTCGGTGTCGTCCACGCGGAGAAATCGCCCTGTGCCACCGTGGCCCGTTCGCCAAAGCGGGCCAGATTCGCCCGGCACTGTTCGACCATACCCGGGGCAAGATCGAGCGCATGCACCTGCGCCTCCGGGAACCGGGTCAGGACCCCGGCCGCCAGCACCCCGGTCCCGCAGCCGAGATCGAGCACCCGCGCGGGCCGGCCAAGCAGCGTCAGCAGCTGCTCATTCTGCGCGTGGTATCCCGGAATGATGCGCGCAATCAGCCCGTCGTACGCCGGGGCTTCCCGGTCGAAATGATCGCGCACGTGGTGGCGGCATTCGCCCATGCTGATTCCTCCAATGCGGCAGCCCTGCCGCAGGCCGCCACTCTACCCGGACCTGCAGCCGCTGTCAAGGCCATTTGACAAGTCCACCCGCGCGTAGTATATACCGCCGCATGGAAACGAACCCGACCTCCACGCAGCAGACAACAAACCATCTGGACTCGGCCCAGTGCCCATCGTGCGGCTTTTTCGTCGGGCCGATGCTCACCTGCCCGCGCTGCGGCGCGCGCGCGCAGAAGCGCATTGCCGTGCAGGCGGTGCGCACCTTCTGCATCATCGGCTCGATCGTCGGCGTCATCCTGCTCTGGGTGGCTGCCTACCTGAAGACCCCCGAGGTGCTGCACGTCAAGGACATCACCGAGCTGACCATCAACGCCATGGCCACCATCAAGGGGACGGTCACGGCGGTCCGGGAGAATCCGGCCAAGAAATCGCTGAGCGTCACCATCAACGACGGCACGGGCGACATCAACATGCTGGCCTACGGCAAGCTCGACGAAATGCGCCGTTTGGGGCGGGTGCCGCGAGTGGGGGACAAGATCGAGGTGACGGGCAACATCTCCGCCTCGCAGCGCTACGGCGCCACCATCATGCTGGCGGTACCCGAGCGGCTGGTAATCATTGAACCGGTCAAGCCGGTGACCATCAGCAGCATCAGCCTTGACGACGTCGACAAGACCGTGCTGCTCAGCGTTACAGTCAAGGAATACGCCACCCGGCCCACGCGCAGCGGTTCGGTGCTGCACACCTTCTCCGTCCGCGACAGTTCCGGGTCCCTGAACCTGGTGATGTTCGACGCCACGTTCAAGAAGCTGAGCGATGACGCCCGGGCGCTGCTGACCGAGTCCGGGAAGCCGGTGGAGCTGTTCATCCGCATCGGCGAGTATCAGGGCGAAGTCAACGGCACCATCAGCGACATCAGCGGCCTGACCGCCGGCGACGGCGGCAGCAGCCGCGGCACAGCCAGCACCCCGGCGGCGGAACGGCCGGCGGCGGCGCGCGCGGACGGCCCGGTCGGCATCAAGAGTTTGACCGACGGCGACGTCGATCAGACCGTGCGCCTGCAGGTCACCATCGACAAGTATGAGACCCGGGACACCCGCAGCGGCACGACCCTGCACCAGTTCACCGTGAGCGACCAGACCGGCACGCTGGGCGTGGTGATGTTCGACAACAATTTCAAGAAACTCTCCGCCGAAACCCGCGAGCTGCTCACCACGACGTCCAGCCGGCTGGAGATGGCCGTGAAGATCGGCTCCTACCGCGGCGAACTGAACGCCGTCCTGAATGACCTCGACAGCATCAAGCCGGTCAGCGGCGACGCTGCGGGCAGCGCAGAGTAGCCGGTGACCCGTTCCCGCGTTTCGTTCCTGCTGGCCTGCTGCATCCTGCTCATCGCGGCGCTGCCCGCCTGGTCGGCCCCGGCCGCCGCGGACGCGAATGGCGACCAGCTCTCCGCGCTGACCGACCGGCTGGAGGCGAGCAAGACCGAGGCGCTCGGCTGGTGGCTCCCCTACAAGATGCAGCTGGACCATTACATGAACGAGCCGACCGGCCTCGCGCTCTGCATCCTGCTGGCCACCCTGGTCGGCACCGTGGTGGGCGCCTTCTTCTGCCTCATCCCTTCGCTGCACATCTACAACGTGGCGGGCATCAGCGTCATGATCTGGATCGTGATCAAGGGGCTCGTCCCGTTTGCCATGCTGGCCCCGTTCTTCATGGGCATGATCGTCGCCTTCGCCTACGTCAATACGATCCCCATGACCTTCTTCAACGCCGCGGACGAATCGGCGGGCGCGACCCTGCTCCCCTCCAACGACCTGATGGCGCGCGGGCGCGGCTGGGACGCCTCGATCCTCTCCGGCATCGGCACCATGGCCGGCACCATGGTGCTCATTGTGCTCACCCCGCTGGCCTACTTTGTCCTCACCTACGTCCATGAGATCATCGGGCCGCATACCCACTGGATCCTGGGCCTGATCATGGTCTTCTACGTCATGAGCGAATGGCCCAAGGGGGCGGGGCGCGGCAAAACGCCGTGGACGAAATTCAAGGACGCCTGGCGCAATGTCTTTGCCGGCATGTTCACCTTCACCCTCGCCGCGGTCACCGGCTGCATCCTGCTCACCAAGCCGCTGGTTCCCGTCGAGGACGCCTTCCAGGCGATCATGCCGGTCTTCGTCGGGTTCTTCGCCTTCCCGTCGACCATCCAGGCGCTGTTCAACCAGAGCGCGCCGGCACGGCAGTATCTCTCCAAATACGTCAACGGCGACCTGAAGGAGGTCGGCTACGCGACCGTGCCGGGCACCATTGCCGGGCTGATGTGCGCCCTCTTCCCCGGCATCACCATGGGCATCGCCTGCATCTTCTCGGGGCACATGACCAATCACCGCGCCCTGCGCGCGCTGTCGTTCGAGAAGCCGGTCGAACCGGGCACCTACATCCGCCTGCACACCCCGGAGATGTACTACAAGCAGGAGGCGGTCTTCATCCTCGGCGGCGGCATCACCAAGATCCTTTATTACGTCGGCGCCTTCCTCTTCGTCTTCGTCCTGACCGCGCTGACTCCGACCGGCATGGGGCGCGGCGGGCTCAATATCATGCTCCGCCCCGTCTTCTCGCCCGAGCCCGGCGACTACTTTATCATGCTCGCGGTGATCCTCATTTCCTCGTGCCTGTCGCTGCTCGCGCTCATCAGCT
>CAZFBR010000210.1:0-6143 GCA_964517215.1 uncultured bacterium | reverse complement strand
GGCAAGCCGGTCGACATCGCCGCGCTCAAACCGGGTATGGACCAAAGGCGTGACGCAGCCATGTATGAACGTGCCGCTGACTTGCTGCGCACGACTCCCCTCAGCCCTTGCCTGCTCTGCGGTAGTGTTGCTGCGGAACCGCAACCGGCGGCGGAGTTGCACGGCTGCACCTACGTGCGCTGCCCGGTCTGCGGGCATGTCCATCTGCGACGCATGCCGGCATGGGCGGAGTACCTGGCGCTGACCGCGGAGGCAGCAGCGCACATGAGCGCGACGCTCTACCGGAACAGCGCGACGCGGTCAGCGCGTCTGCAACAGGTAATGGTCCCGAAAGTTGAGTATGTCTGTTGTGCCGGTGAAGTAGGCGGCGGGTACTGGATTGACATCGGTTGCGGTACGGGGGAACTGCTCGCGGCGGCACATGCCCGCGGCTGGCGGGTCGCGGGGGTGGAACGGGACGCGGCGGCCGCCGCGGTGGCCCGGGACGTGCACGGTATTCCGGTTTGCGGCGATTTTGCGGAGGTGGCGGGGGGGGGGACGGCGGATGTGATATCATTGTGCAATGTGCTGGAACACCTCCCCGACCCGGCCGGGGCCTTACGCACACTCGTTGACGGCACACGACTCGGCACACTGTTTGTTATCGAAGTGCCGCATTTCGATTCGTTGAGTACGGCGGCGCAACTGCAGTATCAGCGTCCGGTGAACCGCCACCTCGTTCCCTGCCTGCATCCGCAGCTGTTCACAAAGAGCTCGCTCGACTGGCTGCTTCAGCGGACAGGACTGCGCGCGCAGGCCTTCTGGTGGTTTGGTCAGGACGTTTACGAATGGCTGCAACTGCTCATAGCAGGAGGAGCACTGCCAGCGGATAGCGAGTTGCTGCGCCTGTTGGCCAAGAATCTCAACGGATTGCAGAGAGTAATTGACCAGAACCGGCAAAGCGATTGTCTTTTCTGCCTCGCCCGGCGCACGGCATGAGCGCCGCATAGAACCATGGCACGCATTGTTCTGATCTATCCGGCTTTGCGAAGGGACATAAAGCTGAAAACGATGCCTTCCCCGCTGCTGTGTTTTGCCGCGGGGCTGGAACAATGCTGATATGCTGTTGAAATTCTCGATGCCTGGCGTCGGGACCTGACTGTCGCACAGTTGCCGATCACGCGGTGCAGGGAACGTCTGATGTGCGGATTTATGGTCTGCTGGCAGCGGCCGGCAACGGCAGCGGTATGCGAACGCCCCGAACGGGAATGCCTGTCGGGATTGCAGCATCGCGGTCCTGATGAGACGGCCCCAGATATGCCTCCACTCGAGTTTATTGCCAAAACTGTTATTGCTGATCTCGTGGAAATGCCGCAAACCTCCGGAAATGGGCTGATGGAATCGCTGTGCGTGCGACGATTGCAGCTGCACCACTGGCGCTACCGTCCGCGCAAAGAAACGAGCGTTGACTATTATCTTGATGAGCGGAAGGTCAGTCCCCGGCTGCAGGAATTCATAGCGGAAGAATATCGCTCCCGTCATTCGGATGCGTCAGTACACGGAGGCAGGCAATGAAGCGCAGTTGCACGAGCGGAAAAATGCGGCCGAAACGCAGGACAACGCAGGTACTGGTTGCGCGACCGAGTTGAATATGATGAGTGTCAAGATCAACCACGACTACTTTACTCTCAACACGCGCGCGGAGCGGCTGCGCAACTTCCTCGCGGAGGGGCACGTGCTGGCGCACTGCCTCGACCGCGCACAGTGGTACCTCGGCCCGAAACTCGGGGTCGTCTTCCCGTTCCCGACCCACGTCGATATTGAGACGTCGTCGCTCTGCCAGATGCGCTGCCCGATGTGCATGACCCACCTGATGACGCAGCCGCGCGGCAACATGCCGTACGCGCTCTTCACGCGGCTCATCGACCAGTGCGTGGCGGGCGGCGTCTACTCGGTGAAGCTGAGCTGGCGCGGCGAGCCGCTGCTCAACCCGCGCATCGTCGACATGGTGCGCTACGCCAAAGAACGGGGGATCCGTGAGGTGGCGTTCCTCACCAACGGCGAGCGGCTGACGGAGGCGCTGGCGGAGGCGCTGGTCGGGGCGGGGCTCGACTGGCTCAGCATCTCGTTCGACGGCTACGACAAGCAGACCTACGAAGGGATCCGCCGCCCGGCCGTGTTCGAGACGACCATTGCGATGGTGCAGCACCTGCGCGCGGCGCGCGAGCGGCGCGGGCAGCGCAAGCCGCTCATCCGCGTGCAGTCGGTCTTCGCCGCCATCGAGAAGGACCCGCAGCGCTTCCGCGATTTGTGGCGGGGAATTGCCGACCGCATCAACTTTATTGCCACGGAGGACCGCGCTTCGGCGGTCAAGCAGTTCAAACACGATCCCGAGTACATCTGCCAGTCGCCGTGGCAGCGCCTCTGCGTGATGTGGGACGGGCGCGTGCCGCAATGCCATAGCGACTACTGCGAGGGGAACATCCTCGGCGATGCCAACACGCAGACGCTGCGCGAAATCTGGCACGGCGCGCCGTTCACCGAGCTGCGGCGGCTGATGCGCGGGCGGCAGCGGCTGCGCACCGCCCCCTGTCGTCTCTGCTGCGACGGCGGGGTGACGGAGAAGGACCGCATCACTGTCGACGGGCGCGAGATCGAGATCGTGCGCTACACGGACCAGGCGGGAGAGCCGCCGCGGGACGGCATGGCGTGAGCGCGATCATCTTCCGCGTCGATGCCGGCCTGGCCACGGGGACCGGCCACCTGATGGAAGTTGTGGCGCTCAATCGCGCGGTGAAGGCGCGGCGTCCGGAGACGGTGACGGTGCTGGCCGCCGCCGAACTCTCCTCCGGGCTGGCGGCGGACGAGCCGTTCGACGAGCGCATCATGCTGGAACCCGGCGACGAGCTGCCGCAGCTGGCACGCCTGAAAGAGAAGTGCGCTGCGCGTGTGACTGTTTGCGACCTGCTGCGCCGGCCGGCAGCGTACTACCGCGGCCTGCGCGCAGCCTGCGGGCGCACGCTGGTCATTCTCGACGACGATGGCACGGACCACCCGGCCGGCGATGTTGTGGTCAATTTCTCCGTGCTGCAGGCGGAGCATGGCGAACGGCAGGCCGGGGAAACGCAGCTGCTGCTCGGGCCGCGCTACTTTATCGCCCACCCGGATCTGCCGGCCGGCGGTATGGTGGCCAACGGCGCGGTGACCGACGTTTTTGTCAATTCCGGCGGGAGCGACCCGTTTGGCCTGACCGCACGCATCATCGCCGCGCTGGCGCACGACGCGGCCGGCCCGCGGGTGCATTGCGTGGTCGGCGGCGCGGTGGCGGAAGCGGAGCAGCGGCGCCTGCGCGCGCAGGCGGCGACGACGCCGGCGCGCATCGCCTGGCATCACTACCTGCCGCCGCGCGAAATGTTTGCCGTGATGGCACGCTGCCAGGCGGCGGTGACGGCTGCGGGGAATACCCTCTACGAGCTCTGCCGGCTGGGCATCCCGTCGCTGATCATTAGCCACCACGCGCGGCACGCGCAGGTGGCGGCGGCATTCGCCGCGCGCGGCTATGCCCGCGACCTCGGCATTGGTCCGGCGCTCAGCGACCGGCAGCTGCGCGACGGGATGCGCGCATTCCTTGCTGATGCGACGGGACGTGCGGCGCTGGCGCGGAACCTGGCCGGCGCTTTCACTGCGGACGGGACGGCGCTGGTGGCGCGGCGCCTGCTGGAGCTGGCGGCATGACACGGCACGTGGTGGTGACGGGCGCGGGCGGTTTCCTCGGCCGGCATCTCGTGGCGCAGTTGCTGGCCGACGGCTGGCAGGTCACCGCCCTGCTGGGGCCCGGCGACCGCAGGCTGCCGGCCCATGGCGGACTGCACCAGCTGCGCGCCGACCTGCGCTGTCCGGGGAGCTGGCGCATCCCGCGCGGCGTTGCGGTTATCCATGCCGCGGCGCTGAAGGGGCCGGCCCCGTGCGCAGCTGACCCGGGCCTGGCGGATGCGGTCAACGTGCGCGCGACGGAACTGCTGCTCGCACGGGCGCGGCGTGCCGGCTGCCGGCGTTTCATCCTCCTGTCGACCTATTTCGTTTTCACCGGCAGGCCGCCGTTCAGCGAGACGGCGCCGGTGAGCCCGGCCGAGCCGTACGGCCTGACCAAGGCGCTGGCGGAGCGGGTCGTGCTCAGCGCCGGCCTGCCGGCGAGCGTGGTGCGCCTGCCGAACGTCTTCGGCAGCGGCGGCGGCGATGCGGTCGAAGCGATGACCCGCGCCGCGCTCCGTGACGGGAAGATGCGGGTGAGCGGCGGTACGCGGCGCTACGAGTTCGTCTCCGCCGGCTGGTGTGCGGAGGTACTGGCGCAGCTGCTGGCGCAGCGCGCCCCGCTGCCGGGACTGCTGCATCTCGGCTGCGGCAACGCGGCCACGCTCGACGGACTTGCCCGCCTCATCGCGCGGGTGACGCTGCCGTTGCGCGGCCAGCCGGTGCGTATCGTGCGCGGACCGGCGGCGGATGACACGCAGAGCCGCACATTCGACAGCCGGCGCCTGCGTGCGCTGCTGGGGCGCGGCTGGCGGCCGGAGTCGCTGCCGGCGGCGCTGGCGGCATACGCGCGGCGGCTGCAGGAGGAGAGACCATGACCGACGCGATACGGATCGCACAGCCGGCGCTCTTCGACCGGCGCGGCTACCTGCGCGATGTCCGCGCCATCCTCGCCTCCGGGCGCCTGATGCTCGGCCCGTACCTGGCGCGCTTCGAGGCGGAGTTCGCGGCAGCGTGCGGGACGCGGTACGCCGTGGGCGTCAATTCCTGCACCGCGGCGCTGCAGCTCTGCCTGCGCTACCTGAAGCTGGCCGGGCGCGAGGTCATCGTGCCGACGAACACCTTTGTCGCCACGGCGAACGCGGTGTTGTACGAAAACGGGAAACCAGTGCTGGCCGACTGCGACGGCTCGCTCTGTATGCCGCTCACAGAAGTGGCAGAGCGCCTGAACCGCCGCACGGCGGCGGTGATGCTGGTGCATATCGCGGGGCATATCGCGCCCGACACGCGCGCCATCGTGGCGCATTGCCGCCGGCGGGGGATCCCCGTCATCGAGGACTGCGCGCACGCGCACGGCGCGGCGCGGCACGGCCGCGCGGCGGGGAGCTTCGGCTGGGCGGGCTGCTACTCGTTCTACCCGACCAAGGTGCTGACCACTGCCGGCGGCGGGATGCTCGTCACGAACGATGCACAGCTCGCCGCGTTCGCGCGCCGCGTCCGGCTGCACGGCGCCGGGCCGCGCGGGCTGACCGGCGTGACCGACTTCGGCAATGACTGGTATCTCGACGAGTTGCGCGCCGCGCTCGGCTGCCGGCAGCTCCCGCACCTGGCCAGGGTCGTCGCGCACCGCAATCGCGTCGCCGGCTGGTACAACGAACTGCTGCAGGGATTGCCGCTGGCGCCGGTGGCGCCGCTCCCCGGTGAGACGCACGCGTACTACAAGTACCCGGTCATCCTCGACCGCGCCGGTGACGCCGCGAAACTGAAGCGGCATTTTCTCCGGCAGCACAAACTCGAGCTCGAATCGCTCTACTGGCCGCCGGTGCATCTGCAGCCGGCCTACCGCACGGCGTTCGGCTGCCGCCGCGGCATGCTGCCGGTGAGCGAAGCACTGCTGGCGCGGCAGGTGACGCTGCCGATGCACGCGTTCGTCACCCGCGCCCAGTGCGCGCGGGTGGCAACCTGGCTGCGTGACTGCCTGGAGGGGCGGCGTGGCTGAGCGCATCGTCACCATCCACCAGCCGCAGTACCTGCCGTGGCTGGGACTGGTGCAGAAAATATGCGACAGCGACGTCTTTGTCGTGCTCGACACGGTGCCGTACAGCCGCAACTACTTCTACAACCGCAACCGTGTGCGCACCGCGCAGGGGTGGACGTGGCTGACCATACCCGTCCTGACAAAGGGTAAATTCGGCCAGCCATTCAGCGAGGTCGCCATCTGCGACGACACCGACTGGCGGAAGAAGCATTGGGCGACGCTGCGCCAGTCGTACGCGAAAGCGCCGCATTTTCGCGCGTACGAACTATCGCTGGCGGAATTCTACACGCGGCCGTACGCGCGGCTGCTCGACGCCGCCTGTGACAGCATGCGGTTGACGCTCAACCTGCTGGGCGTGGAGCGCGAGATCCTCCTC
>CAZFBR010000209.1:4725-6221 GCA_964517215.1 uncultured bacterium | reverse complement strand
GGTCGGCACCCGGCCGCCGGTCACGTCATGCACCAGCGCATGCGTGTACTCGTGCCGCAAAATCGCCTTGAGCCGGGCCCGGTCGCCGAAAATATTGTCCGCCGGCACCCGGATCTTGCCGTCGTACACCGCGCCGGTCCATTGCGGGGTGCCGGTCAGCCGCTGATAGTCCGCAGCGCTGTAAACCAGCACCGCCAGCTTGTGATCGGGCCAGCGGCCGAATTCGTTGCCGATCAGGTCGTGCGCCTCTTCGAGCACCGCCAGCACATCATACGCATCGTACCGCCGCTGCTCGCCGTCAAAAAGTATTTCGAAATGGAACGACTTGAGATTGGCCAGCCGGCCCTCGACCGCCTGCTCGCGTTCCGCCTGCTCGACCAGCGCCGCCACTTGCGCCAGGCCGGGCCGCGCGGCCAGCGCCCGTTTCCACAGTTGCAGCGCGGTGGCCAGATTCTGTTCCGCGTAGTTGATCTGCCCGAGCGTGACCAGGGCATTGACATTGGCGCCATCCAGGGTCAGCGCCCGCGCCAGCTGATCCTTGGCAGTCGAAAAATCGCGCGCTTCATACGCCTGTCGCCCGGCCTCCGCCAGCACTGCCGCCGTATTGGCGCGGATCGCCTGGTTTTGCGGGGCGAGCTGGGCCGCCTTTTCAAACCAGGGAAGGGCGCCGCTCCCCTGACCGGCATTGGCCAGTTCCACCCCCTTGCGGTTATACAGCGCCGCAAGATTTCCGGCCACCTGCCCATCGGCCGGCTGCAGCCGCCAGGCGGCTTCCAGCATGGTCAGTGCCAGGTCGGGCGTATCCCCCACCACGCGCAGGGCGTAATTATTGTACGCCACCGCCAGCTCCCGCTCCACCGTCGTGTCGCCAGGCGCATAGCGCAGCGCGGTTTCGTAGCAAACCACCGCCCGTTCGAAATTGCCCGCGGTCAGCGCTGCCTGACCCTGTTGCCGATAATAGCCCGATTCGCCTTCCGCCCGCAACGGGCCTGCGATCAGCGCCAGCAGGGCAACCGCCAGAACTGCAGCCCGGCACCTCACAGCAGCAGCTCCGCGCCCTGCAGACGGTCAGCGTCGGTCGCCGCACAGTCCCACGGCAACCCCGGCCACCCCAGGGTCTTTGACATTTCCGCCAGATGCGCCGCATAGGTTGGCGTCGGTGTGAAAGCGCCCCACCGCGCCTCACCTGCAAAGCGCTCGGCGGCCTCGCCCGCCAGACGCAGCACCGTTTCGGGGCGACCCGGTCCGCGGTCCGCGGAAAAGTGCAGCGCCAGCCGCAGCGTCGTCACCGACCCAAGCAGACAGATTTCATCCAGAACACGGTAATCTGCCGTGCAGTCGCCATCCCGCCGCCCGCACCACAGCTTCGGGATTACCCGCGTCTGCGGCGCCAGCAGGCGGTGCAGCTGGGCAAAGACCGCCACGTCCTGCGCCGGCATTCCGGGCGGGCTCTGGTCTTCAGCATAAACGTCAACCAGCAGCGCATCCACCTGCTT
>CAZFBR010000209.1:0-4715 GCA_964517215.1 uncultured bacterium | reverse complement strand
CGGGGCCGGCGCAGCATACGCCACCGCCCGCGTCGCCACCGGCAATTCCCGCAGCCAGGCCAGCAGGTCATCGAGCGGCGGCAGCGGACCGGCAGGGAAATGGATCAGCACCCCGGCGGGCGTGCCGCGGAGGCGCGCCAGCCGCCGTGCCTCGGCCAGCGGCACTGCCTCATGCCAGGCCCCGTCCAGCAGCGCCGGCAGCGCCGCATCGCCTGCGCGCACCGCCAGCCATAAGGGCTGCTTCACCGGAGCGGGCGCCGCCCGCCGCAGACGCAACCGCGGGCGCCGTCCCGGAATGCGGTCCATGTCAGCCCCGCAACCGCAGCAAGCCGGGCAGCCGCGGGGCCAGTTGGGTGAGCAGCCGGTCCAGCTGATCGCGAATGGCGCGGTATTCGGTGATATCGCCGCCAAACGGATCTGCGACTTCTCCCGCCGTTCCCGCCGCCGCCGGCAAGGTCATGATTTTCTTGTCGGGCAGCAGCCGTTCAGCCGCCGCCGCCTGGCGAAAGTTCATGGTGAGGATCAGGTCGGCCGCGCCGGCCACTGCGGGGGTCAGCTGCCGTGCCGTGTGTGCCGGCACCGGCACCCCCGCTTCACGCAGCGCCTGAACCGCCGGCGCCGCCATGGGCGCACCCTCAGCCGCCCCCAGCCCCGCCGACGCTGCAATCACTCCGGGCATTCGCTGCGCCGCCAGCGCCGCCGCCATGGGACTGCGGCAGGTATTGCCGTCGCAAATGAACAGTACCTGCATGGCATCCCCCCCGGCGAAAATGCTACCTCATCCGCGCGGATAGTGTCAACCACCAGCGGCAACCTTGCAGGAGCATGCCCGTCACCGCCGGCGCGAGCAGCACCGCCATCACCGGAAAGAATATCCTGGTTTCCGGATACATTCCCAACGCGGTGGTGAGTGCCATCAGTCCCCAACCGGCCAGTATCAGTCGTCGACCGGACGCCGGCAGCCCCCCCCAACTGGCCGCACTTGCCAGCAGCAGCAGACCGAGGAAAGCATGCGTCGCCAACAGCCAGTGGGACTGCGTGGCGAACAGCATCAGGTTGTGCTGGACAGCGACCGCATAGCTCTCCTGGGCCATCTCCATTCCCAGCGCATAGCGCAGACCGCCGAGATAGTACGCGCGCACCGCCAAGACCGGGATGGCTGCCGCCGCGATCAGGTACAGGCCGTGTGTTGCTGCCGCCGGCGACCAACGCCGGCCAGGCGTCAGTCCGCCATGCACTGCGGCATAGATGATCCCGATAAACAGCGACGATTCACGGACCAGACTCAGCAGCAAGACGATTGGCAGCAACCAGTCCCACCGGCGTTCAAGCACAAGGATCAGGGCCAGCCCAAATCCCGCGATTTCATAATAGTCATTGGCAACAATCCAGCGCGGTCCGCCCAGCGTCGCCAGCACCAGCAGCATACCACCGAACAGCAGCGTTATCCCACCGGCGCGCAGCGTCAGGTTCCCGTCACCGCCGGCGTGCAGCCAGTACCAGCACCCCCACGCCCAGAGTGAGCAACAAGCCAGCAGTACCCCGAGAGCGATCAGCCCCGCATATGCCGACCGCAGCTTGTGCCGGGTAAAATCCGCATGCCAGTCAGGCAGCACCGCGTCCGCAGTTGCCAGCAGCGCGGGCACCAGAATACGGTTCTGCCAGGGAAATCCGCCACCCAAATCATAGGGTGAACCGTCATGATTCAACAGCATGCGGCTGGCGTGATCAGTTTTCAGTTTGAAAACATTCAAGGTAATGGCGACAGTGCGCTGGCTGACACGCGGGAATTGAATTGTCAGATGCATGCCGGCAAGCACCAGCGCGCTCACCGTCAGCACCAGCAACATCCTTCCGAGTATGCCCGCCATCCGACCCGCCATCGTCTGGTTCTCGCCTGTCTCGCCGGCGGCGCGCCGGCGTGCCATAAAAAAACCGCGCTTCCGGGTACCCGGAAGCGCGGCAGTTCGCGTGAGCGATTTACATCGGCACCACATTGTCGGCGGCCAACCCCTTCGGGCCGTCCTTGATCTCGAAGCTGACCTTCTGACCCTCTTTCAGGGTCTTGAAGCCGTCAGCCTTGATCGCCGAAAAGTGCACGAACACATCCGGGCCGTTTTCCTGCGTGAGGAAACCAAACCCCTTCTGCTCGTTAAACCACTTAACTGTTCCTTCTGCCATTGTTCTCGCCTCCTTTCCAACACAGCGTGGAGGTAAGAACTGGAAGAAACAGTTGTCGATTCATCCTGCCCCGATGCAACATCCACTACCAACCTTACCCGCCATTCTCTTCGGGCTAAAAGCCCGCATTGTTATATTACCACATCTTGCCTTATTTGTCAAGGGTTTTTTTGTTTTCCCTTTTCCCCGCCCGGCCGCAAACCGGCGTCGCCGTTTACGGTGCGACCGTCAGCACCACGGTATCCTCCGGGTCGTACGGCATCAGGAAATAGCGGCTCTTCATGATCTGCACCCGCGCCACGCCCGGGCCCGTCGCTGTCACCGTTTCGCGCAGCCGGCTGCCGAACGTCAGCTGGCCGTCGGTAATCTGCGGGAAGCGAAAATCCTGCTGGTCATCGCCAAACGCCACCACCGTCGAATCCTCGGTGGCCAGCTGGTAGAACGGGCCGGAACGGCTGCCGACCCGGCCATACCCGAACGGCACCGCGTCACCGACCTTCAGCTTGCCGTCGGGTGCGTACACCAGCGTCAGCTGCTTCGTCCGCGCCGCCCCCGCAGCGTCCTGCCAGGCCACGGTCAGCTGATTCTTTCCCGGCTGCAGCACCGGCGAAAACCGCAGCACCTGCGCCGTTGCGCCCGTCAGCGGCTCCGCCGCCGCCAGCTCGCCCGTTACCGCCGCGCCATTGCAGGACAGCGACGGCGCCGTCACGAAGTACGTCAGGAACCGCAGTTCCGGCTGGGCCAGGAACAGTTCGCCGTCGGCATGGTCCAGCAGCTGCACGTCGCCGGCGGAGACAAATGCCGCGGTTGCGGTCGCGCGATGGGTCTCACCATTATTGGCATAGGTCACCGCCAGGTCCTTGCGCCCCGGCACCCCCGGATAAATGCGGAAATAATGCGTTGCCCGGCCGTCGCCGTAGCCGCCCCCCACCTCGGCAAACGTCACAGGCCGGCCGTCGACGGTCACGGCAAACACCCCGTTTTCCCCCCACGACGCCGGCAGACTGACGGCAAGATCCATGCCCAGCGGTTCCGGGCCCGCCGGCAGCGGCGCAACCGCGGGCGCAGCTGCATCCTCCGCGCCGTCCCGCGCTGCGGCCGGCGGCGCCGGCGGCGCCGGATACATGGTTACCCGGTCAATGCGAAAATCCGGCACGGCGTCACCGGCTGTGAGAAAATTCTGCAGCGGATTGTCCTGCGCCTGCACGGTCTGCTGCTCCGGCGCGGTACAGCCGGCCAGCGCCACTGCCACCACCATTGCCAATACTGCGCGTTTTAGCCAATTCATCCTGTGCCTCCCTCGGTCAAGCTGCGCGGACTCAAGCCCGCGGATACTGTTCATGGCCCCGCCTGCTGCTTACGGCCGAAATTGCGGGAAATCGGCGGCATGCCGCCCGATCCATTCCAGCGCCGCCTGCGTTCCCGTCAGTTCACGTCCTTCGCGCTCCCGCACCTCGCGCTTGTACTGCTCGATGTGGCAGACCTGCTCCGCCATGCGGGCGCGAAAGCCGTCCGCCACCTGCAGAAATGCCACGCCGACCTGGAACCGCCCCTCCTCCGGCACGCAGCGCACCACGCGCGCCACCGCGGCAAACTGCGGCCGGTTCACCGGGATGCGCACGGTAATCAGCGCGTCAACCGGCAGCGCCCGCAGCGCATGGAACGACAGTCCGCCCGCACTGATATCGACCAGATGCTCGTGCTCGTCTGCCACCACTCCCGCCAGATCAAAATCGATCGGCACATCCGAAGGGTGCCGCAGAAAGACCCGCCGATTGTCCTGCTCGCTCATAGAACCCCCTTCATCCCGCCGTCACCGGGAGCGCATGCATGCGTTCCGCCGCCGGTTCCCGCCCCAGTTGTGCCGCCACGAACTGCCGGAAACAGTCGTGGGCACCGCTGACGTAATAGCTGGTCGTGCCGTGCGTCTGGCGGTTCAGCAGATTGCGCAGCGCCAGCTGCTCCCGGATATGCTCGACCGTGGCCAGCGCCGGATCGAATACCGTCATGGCGCCCGCCGCCTGCGCGATCAGCGGCCGCAGGAACGGATAGTGCGTGCAGCCGAGAATGGCCACTTCCGCGCGCGCCGCCTGCAGCGGGGCAAGGTACTCCGCCACCGCCGCCTGCGCCGCACTGCCGGTGCAGGCGCAGCGCTCAATCAGCGGCACAAACTTCGGGCAGGGCACCGCCGTCAGCTGCACGCCGGGATGATGCGCCGTCAGCGCGCGCCGATAGGCGCCGCTGTTCACGGTGCCGGTCGTCGCCAGCAGGCCGACCCGCCCGCCCGGCGCCGCCGCCAGGATGGCGCCGATGCTGTGGCGGTTGATCAGCCCGTACACGGGGATATGGTAGCTTTCCTGCGCCGCCGCCAGCGCCACCGCCGTCGAGACATTGCAGGCGATGACCAGCGCCTTCACCTCGCGGGCGATCAGGAAATCCATGATTTCAAAGGCGAATTGCTTCATCTGCGGCAGCGGACGGTCGTCGTATGGCACCCACACCGTGTCGACAACGTAGAGATAATCCTCACCAAA
>CAZFBR010000208.1:0-6293 GCA_964517215.1 uncultured bacterium | reverse complement strand
CTGCGCATATGCCACGGTCTGGCCTGCTTTCAACCTAATTCACATTCTGATATTTATGGCAGAAAACACCGGCATTGCAGTGGCAAGCATTGTCGCTACCATTAACTCAAAACCCAAATCATTCATCAATGCTCTCTCACAACAAATCGCTGATTTCTAATACTTGCCATATATTGTTCAACGTTATACATCAGCCCCGGCAACCGCATAATACGGTAGCTGCAACTATAATAATATGCCCCCGGATTACTAAATTTCATTTTGACAGCTATTGTGTCGCCCTTCGTGCTAAAGTACAAGTTATGTGCTTCTACTGAAAATCCGCCTCCGAAGTCATGAATCAAATACTTTGCCTCCTTTTGTTCTGACACAACTGACATCACATTACTGTCGGTGCATGCACCATCGAGCACCATTCTGAAGTAATATGGGTACGTTGTTATCGAAAATGCAGGTGAATCGTTGTATAACCGATGCAGTGAAGGATGGTTAGCTTTAGAGAAATCGTCGATGGGTATCGATATTGCTTTGAATGTCACTATTTCTCCAACTGTTGGCGTTTCAGGGGTCATCTCGATTCGGACTTCCTTAAACAAGTCCAAGGGTTGTATCAAACCGCCGCACGTTTCAATTTCACTTTGCTTCTGCTGTGAATCCGTACTATTGCCACATGAACAATTCAATATCGCGATAACTATTCCCATAGCTGCGAGCACAATTCTCATTATCAATAGCCCTCGCCGGTATTAGCGTCCCTTATCATTATTGTGGTTCCCCACCGAGCTTGCGCAGCAGGTCCTGATCGACCTTGAGGCGGATGGTGCGCTCGCCGGGGTCGGCAGCGCCGGCGTCGGCGAGACGCTCCAGCTTCGCTGGCCGGCAATTGTATGCAATTAACTCCGCTGGATTATCCATTCTCCGCTTCCCTGTGTTCATTTGTCATTTGAACCTGACTGTCTGATTTTCCAACGCCGCGCCTATGTATTGGGGCCACAACGATATCACTGCTGTGCCATTATCATTTACTTCGCGAATAGTTCTGTCTGCACCAATTCGATAAATCTTCCTGTTGGTGACATCAAGAATTTCTGCACCTTGGCCGGTTTCAGTTTTATAATCATCCGATAATCCTACATACATTCCAACATATTTTCCTGTTTCTGAATATACTGGCTCTTCAGAATCGTATTTGCCGGATATCGACCAATACTCGCTTAAATCCTTCTGTTGGATAATGGTAATGGCTCCTCCACCGTTAACTAATATGTATTTTTCATTCGGTGGAATACTGATTTGGTCAATTCTATGAGAGTAGGTTATCTGCGCAATTCGTGACCCATAAGAATTATACAATTCACTGACTCCATAGCTTGTTCCTGGAACTCCCGAATCACTCGATACGAGAATATTATCGGATAAATATATAACCTGTATCACACCTTTAACTGTTCTTGACCATGTTGCTCTGTCAAGCGCACAAAAGCATAAAGAATATTCGATCGATGACGGTATATCAAGGCCAACTTCTCCCTCTCCAACTACATGCTGCCGTGCCATCTCTTCATCACCCACTCCCATTATTATACATCGTTGTTTCACAGTGAACGTTTCGCCACTTTCTAAAGAAGTACAGCGATCTCCATCTTCAATAATCTCAACGGATGACATTTCGCACACAGTGTCGACAATTCGGTTGCGGAAAACAACCACGGTGCTGTCTGTTTTGACAAGAACAAGTCCCGTATCGTCGGGTGGAACAATCGATTGCGTCGTGGCGGCCGTCGTTTGTCGCAAAGGATCTGGCGTATATCTGACAATGTACCATATCACCGCCATTGCAATGATAACAACGGCTCCAATCAATTTCATGGGCTACTTTGGTTTACCGCCGAGCTTGCGCAGCAGGTCCTGATCGACCTTGAGGCGGATGGTGCGCTCGCCGGGGTCGGCAGCGCCGGCGTCGGCGAGACGCTCCAGTTTCGCGGCCGGAGCGGCAGGCGCAGTTTCCACCGGCGCCGGCTTCTCGGCCGGCACCTCAACCGATGCTGCCGGCGGTTCAATACTGCCGGTCGCCTCACCACCCACAAAGTCAGCCATGCGACTGATCGGCCGCACTTCGGGCGCCGGGGCAGGCGCTGCTATCGCCAATGCTTCTGCTGCCGCTGTTGGTGGTGGCACTTCTTCTTTTGGGGCAACAATTGCGGACACTAAACCCGTATCGTCGGCAGTTCCCGTCGCGGTGAGCGGCGACACGGCTTCCGGGACGGCCGCTACCGGCTCCGGCGGCGCGGCAACGGGGAAGGTAACGATAACCGGCGCCAGTTCCGCCTGCCCGGCTGATGCCGTTACTGCAGGTGCTGACGATACGCCTGGTGGGACAACAGCGTCCGGCAGGTCGGTTGATGCGGTTGCCACCGCAGGTGCCGGCGGAACGGATGGTGTGACAACCGCGCCCGACAGGTCGGCAGATGCTACTGCTGTCTCCGCGGCCGGCGGCACCGACCGCGCCACCGGCGGTTCCGAAACGGCTGCGTTCGCCGGCGCACCGGTTGCCGGTTCTGCGTCCGCAACGGCCGCCGCGGTTGCGGCGGCGCGCTCCTGTGCGGTCAGCGGGCGTGGCCCCGCCGGCGGGCCGGCCGGCGGTTCGGTCGACGGCTGCGGTTCATCGCCACGCCTGCCCACCAGCATGAAATAGCAGAGCGGGATAACGATCAGCGTGAAGAGCGTCGAGGCGAAAATGCCGAAAATGAAACTCCACGCCAATCCCGAAAAGATCGGGTCGAGCACAATCACCCACGCGCCAAAGAGCGCAGCGGCGGCAGTCAGCAGGATGGGCCGGGTGCGCACCGCACCCGCCTCGATAATCGCCTCGGCCAGGGTCCGGCCCTGCTGCTTGAGCATCTCGATAAAGTCGATGAGAATAATCGAATTGCGCACGACAATCCCCGCCAGGGCGATCATGCCGATCATGCCGGTGGCGGTAAAGAATACCGGATTGGGCGCACTGCCGACGGGCGCGGCGAACAGATTGAGCAGCCAGAACCCGGGGAAGATCCCGATCATGGTGAGCGGAATGGCGACCATCATCACCCCGGGCACGAGCAGCGAGCCCGTCTGCGCGACGAGCAGGAAATAGATCAGCAGCATGGCGGCGGCAAAGGCCAGGCCAAGATCGCGGAACACCTCGACGGTGATCTTCCATTCCCCTTCGCCGTCCCAGACCACCGTATAGCCCTCGGGCACCTGCAGTTTCTTCCGGGCGTCGAACATGGCATTGACCGGCGACACCCCCACCTGCTCGGCAGTAACGTACATCACCGGTCGCAGGTCCTTGTGGTAGATCGTCTGCTCCTCGGTGCCGGCGCGATATCCGGCCAATTCACCCAGTGCGACCAGATTACCGTCGCCGGCGCGCACCCGCACTTCCTGCAATACCGCCGCGTCTTCGCGCTGCTCGTACGGCAGCCGCAGACGGATCGTCGCCGCTTCACGGTCGGCGGCGTCGCGAATGCTGCCCAGTTCCTGCCCCGCCAGCGCCAGCTGCGCCGTGGCCACCGCCGCATTGAAATCGACCCCGGCGAGCGAGGCCTTCTCCTTGTCCACGACAATATCCAGCCGCGGCGCGGGATCCTCGATATTGGCATCAACATCGCCGACGCCCGGCGTCGCCGCCAGCGTCTCGCGCACGCCCTGCGCCACCTTGACCAGCTGCGAATAGTCGGCGCCCGGCGGGCCATAGACCTCGGCCACAATGGACGACAGCACCGGCGGTCCGGGCGGGCTTTCCACAATCTTGACAATGGCATTATGGCGTTTGCCAATCTCCTCGATCGCCGGGCGCACCCGCAAGGCAATGGCATGCGACTGCCACTGCCGCTGCTCCTTCGGCAGGAGATTGATGCGGATATCCGCGACATTGCCGCCGCGGCGCAGGAAATAGTGGCGCACCAGCCCGTTGAAATCGGTCGGGCTGGCCAGCCCGGTATAGGTGGTATAGGCCACCACTTCGGGGACGCTGCGCAGGTAATCGCCCAGCGCGCTCACCACCGCATCAGTCCCTTCCGGGGGCGTCCCCTCGGGCGTTTCAATCACCAGCTGCAGTTCGTTCTTGTTGTCGAACGGCAGCATCTTGAGCGGCACAAACCCGAGCCCGGCCAGCGCCAGCGCGCCAAGGAAAAGCGCGAAGACCGCCAGCAGCAGCAGCCAGCGCAGGGCGCGGCGCTCGAGCAGCGGCGCCATGACCCCGCGATAGAGGCGGTAGAGGCCGCTCGCCTGCAGGTCGAACGGCGGCGCGGGCAGATCGTATTCCTTGCGCAGCGCGTAATACGCCGCCCACGGGGTGATGGTAAAGGCAACAAAAAGCGACATGATCATCGCCGTCGGCACATTGAATGCCATGGGCGCCATGTACGGCCCCATCATGCCGGTGATAAAGAACATCGGCAGGAACGACACAATAACGGTGAAGGTGGCGAGGATGGTCGGCGGCCTGATCTCATCCACCGCAACCAGGGTCGCCAGCAGCGGCGGATGCTTGCGCAACTTGAAATGCCGGTAGATATTCTCCACATCGACAATCGGATCGTCCACCAGCAGCCCGAGCGACAGAATCAGCGCAAAGAGCGTTACCCGGTTAATGGTATAGCCGAAGACGAGATCGCACAACAGCGTAATGGCCAGCGTAATCGGCACCGCCAGCGCCACAACCATCGCCTCGCGCCAGCCGAGCGCCAACCCCAGCAGCACGATAATGGTCACCACCGCAATAGTCAGGTGCATCACCAGTTCATTGACCTTGTGGTTCGCGGTCTCGCCGTAGTTGCGGGTAACCTGCACCCCCACCTTGCCGGGGATCAGCCCGTTCTTGTGACTCGCCACGCGCTGCAGCAGCCGGTCAGCCACCGCGACGGCATTGGCGCCTTTGCGTTTGGCAATGGCAATCGTCACCGCCGGGCATTCAGTCAGGCCGATGGCCGGGCTGTCCGCTGCCGGCCCGAACCCGATGCGCGTATAGGTTGTCGCTTCCGCCTGGCCGTCGTAGACCTCGGCCACATCGGCGAGATAGACCGGGCGACCGTTGCTGATCCCGACGACGATCTGCTTGAGCTGCTCGGCAGAAGTAATGAACGGGCCGGCATAGACCGTCATCTCCCGGCCGCGCACCGTGCGTTCGGCGGGGACACTGAGGTTCTGATGCTGCACGATCGCCGCCACTTCGAGCGGCGCGAGCTGATAGCCCGCCATTTTTGCCGGATCGAGCACCACGCGGATCTCGCGCTGCTCGCCGCCGATCACGGCCGCCTTGCCGACGTCCGGGGTCTGCGCCAGATCCTGCGCCAGTTCCAGCGCCACGCGGCGCAGGTCGGCGGTCGACAGCTCGCAGCTGTAGAGCGCCAGCGACACAATCGGCACATCATCGATATCCACCGGCATGACCTGCCAGCCGGGCAGGCCCGGCGGCACGCGATGGCGGTTCGCTTCAAGCTGGACGCAGACCTTGGTCAGCGACTGCTCACGGTCTTCTCCCACGTAAAAGCGGACGGTGCAGACCATCGCCCCGGGCCGGGAAAAGGTGTAGACGTTCTCCACCCCGGGAATCTCCTTGAGAATGGTCTCCAGCGGGGCCGCGGCGAGCCGTTCGATCTCCTGCACCGACGCGCCCGGCATGGCCACATGCACGTCGATGACCGGGACCACGATCTGGGGGTCCTCTTCGCGCGGGGTGAACTGCAGCGCGAACGCACCCGCCACCAGCGCGGCAATGATAAGCAGCACGGACATCTTGGAGGTGAGAAAGACGCGGACAATGCCGGCAGTCCAGCCGGGGGGCGCATCGCGCAGTTCGTCATGCTGCGGGTCGGGACGGTGGGAATGGCTCATGGTCGCCCCCCGCTACGGCTGCACGAGGACGCGTTCGCCGGGCTCAAGCCCGGCCAGCACGGCCAGGCGCCCGTCCGGCAATACCGCACCGCAGCGCACATAGCGTGATTCAACCACGCCGCCCGTCGCGCCTGCGGTCACCACCCGCACCATGATGAGGATGCCCAGCCAACGCACAACAACCACAAAAATTACCAGCACCAACCAACTGTCGCTAACGAAGCTCAGACGGCCGAACATGCCGGCGGTCAGCCACGGCCGCGCCGGCACCGTGACCTTGATCCGCCGGCTGTGGCTGATGGGGTCGAGAATCGGCTGCAGTTCTGCCACCGTCCTCGGCAGCGTCTCCGGCGCGTCATCACAGCGAATCATCATCGTATCGTGCAGGGTCAGCGCGTCGACCACACCAACAC
>CAZFBR010000207.1:0-6295 GCA_964517215.1 uncultured bacterium | reverse complement strand
CCGCCCACCCCAACCAGCGCGGCATCCGGCGCGGCATGCGGCGCAACCAGCTGTTCGGCTGCATCCGCCACTGCCGCCAGTTCTGCTTCCGTCGGGGGATCCTGCCTGATATGATCCTCCGTCGCCACCACTGAGCCGATCGGCAGCGACACCACTGTTTGTCCCGCCGGGGTGCTGACGATAATTTCCGTGCTGCCGCCGCCGATATCGATAATCGCCACCGGTTCCGGCAATCCGGGCAGGGCTGCCGTCACTCCGCGCCAGGTCAGTTCCGCTTCGCGCGCCCCGTCGATCAGTTCGACCGCCAGCCCGGTCTCGCGCCGGACCCGGTCAAGGAATGCTGCGCCGTCGGCGGCGCGGCGCACCGCCTCGGTGGCAATCCCGCCGACGGGGGTGATCCCGTCGCGCGCGCATTCAGCCAGCCATACGCGCAGCGTCGCCAGCGCACGCTCGCAACCTGCGCTCGACAATTTCCCCGTTTGCCGCAGACCGCGCCCGATCCGGCAGGCGTCCAGCCGCGACGCGACCGGCTGCAACCGGTCACCATCCCGCACGGCAACCTGCATGCGCAGTGAATTGGTCCCGAAATCAAATGCCACCAGTTTCATTATCGCTCCCCCTCTCCGCCCGGGGGGAGCGGGAAAACCATGCCAACGCAACCAGTGCAGTCAATTGCCAAACCCAAGGTTGGGATTGCCGGCGGGCGCGGCGCCGCGGCCGGCCGCGTGCACACGATATCCCTGCATGGCGATCATCGTGCCGTTGTCGAGGCAGTTGGCGAGCGGCGGCAGCGCCACCTCCCACCCGTCGCCGCGCAGCATCTCGACCCGCGCGCGCAGCCCGCGGTTGGCCGCCACCCCGCCGCCGACGCACAGCCGCCGCCAGCCGAACTCGCGCCCGGCCCGCTCGATGCGGCTCACCAGCATGGTCAGCACCGTCTGCTGGAACGCCGCGGCGACATCCTCCGGCCGCGGCGGGTGCGGATTGCCCTTGCCGTCGGGCCCGCGCAGCAGGTAGAGCACCGCGGTCTTGAGCCCGGACAAGCTCACATTGTACGGCTGGCCCTTTACCTGCGGCTGCGCGAATTTCACCGCGGCCGGATCGCCTGACGCCGCAAGCTTGTCCACCGCCGGCCCGCCGGGATAGCCAAGCCCGAGCAGGCGCGCGACCTTGTCGTACGCCTCGCCCACCGCATCGTCGATCGTCTCCCCGACGGTGACCGCGGCGAACGGCCCGCGGCGCAGGACCAGCATGGTGTGCCCGCCCGAAACCAGCAGGCCGAGGTGCGGAAACGGAAAATCGGGACCGGCGGCGACCAGCAGATGCGCATCGAGATGGTTGACCCCGATCACCGGCACGCCCCACGCCCGGCCCAGGCCGGTCGCCCAGGCGATGCCCACATTCAGTGACGAGAGCAGGCCCGGTCCGTGCGTCACCGCGATCAGGTCGGGCCGCCGCGTTTCATCCCAGCCGGCGCGCGCCCACACCTCATGCTGCAGCACCGGCAGATTCTCGCCGTGGTGGCGCGCCGCCAGTTCCGGCACCACTCCGCCATGCACGGCATGCGCCGCCACCTGCGAAGCCACCCCGTCGGCAATAACGTCGCGCCCGTCGCGCACCAGCGCGACCGCGCTCTCGTCGCAGCTCGATTCAATACCGAGAACAATCATCGCTGTCTCCGTCTCGCCTGTGCGCCGCACCCTCCCTCACCCGGTGCTGCGCCCCACCCTCTCCCGCTATCGCGGGCGAGGGAACAACGGGATGATGCCGTCAATCAACCTTGCTTCCCGCGGTTGCGCTACCCTTACCCGGTGCTGCGCACCGCCCTCTCCCGCTATCGCGGGCGAGGGAACAACGGGATAATGCCGTCAATCAACCTTGCCTTCCGCGATTGCGCTACCCTCGCCCGGTGCTGCGCACCGCCCGCTCCCGCTATCGCGCGAGGGAATAACGGGATGATGCCGCCAATCAACCTTGCTTCCCGCGGTTGCGATTGGGAACCGTCGTCAACAGCCCCAACGGACCATGCCGGTTAGCGTCCGCTGCTGTCGGCAGAAAAACAGCACGCCGGTACCGCGCAATCCACCATCCGCCCGCGTCAGCGGGCGAGGTCGGCGGCGGGGACCAGGGCGATGCCCGAGGCCTTGAGCCAGCCGGCCGCGTCGCGCAGCACGCGCCAGGTCTGTTGCCGCGTGATATGCCCGATCGCCACCACTGCAGCGCCGGGCGCGGCCTTGCGGGCCGCCAGGCGCAGTCGCTCGGTGACGTAGGCATAATCATCCTGATTGTCGAGGAAGACCTCGTTGCGGGCGGTGCGCACTCCTGCCGCATGCGCGGTGGTCATCGCCACCGATTGCCCGCTCGTCCACGAATCGATGAAGAACAGGTTGCGGTTCTTCGCAAACTGCATGACCGCACGCATCAGCTCCTGGTTGGCCGTCACTCTCGAGCCCATGTGATTGTTGAAACCCGGCGGATTGCCCGCCGATGCGAGGTTGTCCGTCAGCACGGCTGCCACCTGGTCAGGCGGGGTCGCCGCCATGATCGCGCCCGGCCCCGGATTGGGTGCCGTGCCGTTGGCACCCGCCAGTGGTTCCATCGGCTGATGCAGCATGATCGGTTTGCCCGCCGCCCGCGCTTTCTGCGCGGTGGTCAGCGACTGCGGCTGGCGCGGCATGATCGCCAGCGTCACCGGGAAGGGGAGCGCCAGCACTTCATCGAGATGGTTGAGGTTCTGCCCGCAATCATCGAGAATAACGGCAAGATGCGCACCGGCAGCCGCAGGCGGCAGGTCGGGCGGCGCCTGTGCGGCCATCGGCACTGCGGCGGCCGGTTTCGCCGCCGCCCCGGCGCGGTGCGGCGTCGCGTTTGCCGGCGCAGCTGCCGCGCTGGCGCCGTTTACTGCGGCGGTATCGGCACCGGTTACGTCCGGCACCACCGCCGCCACGCCGGTCTCATCCTGCGCCGCCTGGCGGCCCAGCCACCAGCCGCCTGCCACCGCCAGCGCGAGGAGGACCATTGCCACCACCGCCGCCAGCAGCAACGAGCCGCCGTTTCCCTTCCGTCTGCCTCGCCGTGCCATTGCCTATGCTGTCTCCGTCCGCCCGAACCCCGTCACCGCCGGACAGATTGTCCAATAACGTCGTGACGGCGCCGGTAATGCCATGCGCATCGTTCCTGCACCAGCAGGGAGCCCGCTGGTTCTTGACGCTGCTGCGTACGCGGGAAGAGCAATCTCATCCGCGCCGGAACACCCGTCAGGGAATCTCACTATCCGGTCAGGCCTGCCCGGCTGCCGCCGTTCCCTGTCGTCTCCCACCCCGTAAACGGTAACGCTGTGCGCGGACCGGAGCCGCCGCGTGTACGACAACAGAATCAGCCGGTCACCGGCGCACGGTCGCCACGTCGGCGCCTGCTGCCACAGCCCGCCCGGGCAGCGGCGTCAGTTGTTCACCGGCACGGTATCCGTTTCATTCACCGGCGGCCGGCCCAGCAGGAAGTCATGCGCCACCCGCAGCTGCCGGTCGCTTTCAAGGTCTCCGACAAACGCGCGCCCTTCCTTGACTGCCAGCTGGTTGCGCAGCGTCCAGCGCAGCAGCCGGTCGGGCAGCTCGACCCCGTCGCGGCGCAGCAGGTCGCGCAGCTCGATGACCGCCACCTCGCTGAAACCCGACAGACGGTTGACATAGCTGATGAAGGTGTCGCTGCTGTTGATCTTCACCAGCGCGCGCACATAGGTGTCGGCAATATCGTCCGCGGTCACCGTGTAATGCGGCTCAATCCCCTGCTTGTCGATGCACACGCCCGAGGGCGTATAGTAGCGCTCGGTGGTGATCGACAGCCCGTAGCCCAGACTGACGTTGGTCACCGACTGCACGATCCCCTTGCCGAACGTGCGCGTGCCGATAACCGTCGCCCGCCCGTTGTCCTTCATCGCGCCGGTCACGATCTCCGCGGCGCTGGCCGAGCCGCCATTGACCAGCAGCACCAGCGGCACCCGCGGCTCGTTGCCGTCGTTGCGGCAGTAGATCTCGCGGCGGCGGACCTGGTCGCGCCCCTTGGTGTAGACCACCAGGCCGGAATCCATGAACACGTCAACGACAATCCCCGCTTCCTCATACAGCCCGCCGGGATTGTTGCGCAGGTCGAAGATCAGGCCCTTGAGCTGGCTCCCCTGCGGCAGTTCCGCCAGCGCATCGCGGATGTCGATCCCCGCATGCTCGTTGAACTGGTTGAGCCGGATATAGCCGATCCCCTCGCCCAGGTCCTGCCACTCGACGGTGTGATGCTTGATATTGGCGCGCTCGACGGTCACCGGAAAATCCGCGGCGCCCGTGCGGTGGATCAGCAGGTTCACCGTCGTCCCCGGCCGGCCGCGCATCCGCTTCACCGCGTCGTTCAGTTCCATCCCCGTGGTGCTCACCCCGTCGATCTCGACGATGCGGTCGCCGGGGCGCAGTCCCACCTTGAACGCGGGCGTGCCCGCCATGGGCGAGACAATGGTGATCTCATCGTCGCGCATGGTCACGACAATGCCCAGCCCGCCGAACTCGCCGACGGAGTCCTCGCGCACTTCCTCGTAGTTTGTCGGGGAAATGAGCCGCGTGTACGGATCGCCCAGTGTGGCCAGCATGCCGTTGATCGCGCCGACCATCAGTTTTTCCGGCGTCACCGCGGTCTCATCGACGTAGGTGTCCTGCACCTTCTTCAGCACCTCGTTGAACAGCCGCAGGTACTGATAGAACGAACCCGTGCCCGCCTCCGCCAGGGAATTATAAACGCCGAGCGCCACCCCCGCCAGCAGGACAACCGCCAGCACTCTTGTTCTTGTCTTCATACCCCTCGTCCTTTCCTCGCTGCATCCGCCGGCAACCAGCCGGCGCATGCCCATCTGCCGCACGGCACGCAAGCAAACGCCCGCGCCGGCCGCGACGGCCATAATAGCATATTTCGCTTAGCGTGCCACCAGCCAGCCCAGCGGATTCTGCGGTGTGCCGTTGGAATAGGTTTCCAGATGCAGCGCGGCAATATTGTCGTCGGGCCGCACCCCGGTGGTGCCGATCGCCTGCCCCGCCGCCACCCGTGCGCCCTTCGCCACGCTCATCCCGCCCAGATACGCGTACACAGACATGGCGCCGTTGCCGTGATCGATCACCAGGGTGGTGCCGTATCCCTGCATATTCGTCACTTCGACCACCGTTCCCGCGGCAATCGACTTCACCGTGCTGCCGCGCGCGACGCTGATATCAATGCCGTTGCTGCTCACCTGCACGTGGTATTCCGGATGCTGATAGGAGCCGAACGGACGGATGACCTGCGCGCGCCCGACCCCGGCCAATGGCCACGGCTTGTTGCCGCCCGGCAACCGCGGCGGCGGCAGAGGGGTCGTATCCGGCCGCCGGGTCAGTATCTTGATCAGGTCGCGCAGCCGCCGCGCATTGGCCTCCAGGGTGCGGATCGCACCCTCGGCCTGCGTCCGCTGCTGGCCAGCCGCGGCGAGTGCCGCCTGATACCCCTTCTGCTTGCGGTCGAGCGCCGCCTTCTCCGCGTCCTGCTGTTTCTTGACCGCGGCAATCTCCGCCACCTGCGCCTCCAGCTTGCGCTTTTCCGCATCGAGCCGGAGCCGTTCCGTGCGCAGGTCGCGGATCAGCGCCGCGTCCTGTTCCATGACCAGTTTGAGAAAGCGGAAACGACGGATCAGGTCGCCAAAGTCCTTCGCCGTGAAGAGCACCTGCCAATAGGCCGCATTGCCGCCGCGCTTGTAGATCTCGCGCACGCGCCGGCCCAGCAGCTGCTGCCGCTGGTTCAGTTTCGCCGTTTCATCGTTGAACCGGCGTTCGGTCACATTCTTGTCCGCGGTCAGCCGGTCGAGCTGCTGCGTGGTCGCGGCCAGCTTCGCGCGCACCGCGTCAACTTCGCCCCTCAGCGCGTTCAAAAACTTCTGCAATTCGGCCTGCTTCCCCTTCAGCGCCTGCACCCGCTGGCTCAACGCGGCAATCTCGCGCTCGCCTTGCTGCAGTTCCGCGTTTGCCCGCGCCCGCCGTTCTTCAGCGGTCTCCGCCGCGCCGATGCCGGCGCCACCCGCCACCAGCAGCAGCACCCCGAGTACGATCAGGCCATAGCGTTTCATGCTTCCGGCTCCTTGAGAACATGGCGCAGCGCGACCAATGACCCGCCGCCGCCGATCAGCGCGCCGGCCAGCACAATCCGCGCGCACAGGGCGACGGAGAAAAAGGTCAGGGAGACCGGCAGGAAGGGGAGCGGCGCGAACTTCCACAGCAGCAGCCGGTAGGCG
>CAZFBR010000206.1:0-6309 GCA_964517215.1 uncultured bacterium | reverse complement strand
AGGGTCTGCCACTGGCGCCGGTCGCGGCTCCCCTCCACCGTGACCGGCACGCGATAATCGCCGCCGGTCAGGGTGAGATTCACCCGGTCGTGATAGCGGTCGGGCACGCCGCCGTCAAGCTCCACGCGCAGCGTCGATCCGTCGCGGGTGGCATTATGCACCACCGCCGTGACGGTTTCCCATGCCTGATGCGGCGGGCGACTGACCAGCGCATAGGGGAGCTCCTGACTGTCGGCCACCACGCGCAGCGAGTCGAGCCGGGCGCCCGTGCGCGCATGAATGGCGCTGTCGACTGTCACCACGCCAAAGGCCGCGCCGTCCGGAAGCGACAACGTGCGCCGGTATTGCCAGGAGGCCGGGTCGAACGCCGCCCACGCCGGCAGCGGCAAAGCCAGCAGGAGCGCCAGCAGCAGCAGGTTACGCATGACCGTCACCCCCGTCCGCCAGGACAAAAGCATTGATTTGCCGGCGGAACCGCGTATAGAGCAGCGATACCCCGAGCAGGATGAACCCGAGGACAATGAACGAGATGATCCGGTAAATGGTGTCGAGCGCCGACAGGTCGACGAGAAAAACCTTGCCGATGGTGACCACGAACAGGGACACCGCCGCCAGCCGCAGCACCGCGCTGCGCCGCCACAGGCCCGCAAGCAGCAGCAGCACCGCGTAGCCGCCGAAGATCAGCGAGTAGGTCATCTGCTCCGCATTGCGATAGTCGACCTGCGCCCGGTAATCGTACGGGGCGGCGGCAAGCTCCTGCAGCCGGCCGCGCTCCGCCAGCAGGAGCACCAGCTCCTGCTGCAGCTGCTCGCGCGCGTCCCCCGTCTGGTCGCTGCGGTCCAGTTCCCGCTGCAGCTCGCTTTCCCGAAAATAGTTCCGGTTCAGCTCCTCCTGCGCGTGCCAGCGCTCCTGCCGGCCGGGATCGTTCTGGCGCCGGCAGGCGAAATAGTCGCTGTTCTCGAGTGCCAGCGTCCACAGGGTGAACAGCTGCACGACAATCAGCAGCAGCGTCCGCCATACCGTCGCTTCCCAGCGGGGGACCAGCGCCTGCCAGCGCCGGTAGAGCCCGATAGCGGCATAGGCGCAGGCGATGAACGCCAGCGACAGCAGGCAGCGCAGATTGCCGCCCAGGGTGAATTCCGCCCCGCCCGGCAGATACTCGATGGCGCCGCCATACGCCACCAGCCGCCCCAGCGCCAGCATCCCCACCGCGAAGGCCCCGACACGGATCTGCCAGCTCTGCAGGCGCATGCCGATGACGAAGAGCAGCAGCGCTTCCACCGTCCAGGCAAAGAGCACCGGCTCGTCGTCGAACTGCATCGGGAAAACCAGCGACAGGAAGGTTAACGCCAGCCCCGCACCAACCGTCACCAGTTTGCGGTCGCAGGCCAGCCTTTTTCCCGCCGCGGCGGCAAAGGCAAGATATACCGCGGCCACCGCCAGCGTGAAGATGCCGGTATAGTGTTCGTTCCAGTCATCGATCATGCCGGCGCCCGCGCCGTAATACGCCGCTGCGTTTGCCAGGATCAGCAGCAGGTCGAGGAAACCGGTTTTTTCCCGCCGCACCAACTGATGCCAGACGGCGAGCAGCAGGAAAAAGACCGAGAACAGGGTGCATACGGTCAGTGCCGGCGCGAACCGTGCCACGCAATAGAACTGTTCGGCCCAGCCGGCGAGCAGGCCGGCGGTGCCGAAAAAGGCGAGGCAGTTGAGCCATTGCCAGTTGCGGAAATGAGCCAGCAACAGGAACCCGGCATCAAGCAGCGCGAGGTATCCCGCCAGCGCGTAGAGTTCGTCCCTGCCGGACGACAGCATCACCGGGGTCAGCATGCCGCCCAGCAACCCGACCGCCGCCACGGTGCGCGCGTCGTAACGCACGGCCAGTCCCACCGCCATTATTGTCAGCAGGGCCATGAACAGAAACGCCGGCAGCTGTTCAATCAGCTGGTAATAGCTGTAGGCCGCAAAGGTGGAAAAATAAAGGATGGCGAGGCCGGCGCCGGTTGCCGCCAGGCCGGTCTTGGCATACTCCTTCAGCCGCAGGAACTCCCCGCCGACGATGAACCCACAGCCCCAGAAGAGTCCGATCAGCACCCGGGCCACCGGGCCCAGCCAGTTGTTGTCAATGGCATATTGGAAAAAGAACCCGACCCCGATCACAATGGCCAGCGCGCCGATGCGCGCGAGGCAGCCGCTGCCAAACCGCATCTCCAGGGTATCGGTCTGTGCCGCGGCAGCAGCCACGGCCGGCGCGGAGGCCGGGCGACACGCACCTGCCGCAGCGGCAGCCGCCATGCCGGCGATACCCGGCACCGGGACTGCGGCTACGGGCGCTGTCGCCGATTCCGCCGGCATGACCGGCGCCGCCACCCGCGTCGCGGGCACACGGTGCTGCGGCACGACTGGCAGCGGTGCGGTTGCGCCCGCCGGCCCGCCGGCGAGTTGCTGTTCGAGGATTGCGACCCGCCGGCGCAGGCTGCTCGCCTGCACCAGCGCGACGACACTGGCAATCACCGCCGCCAGCGGCAGGCCGAGCAGCAGGATCACGACCAGTGCCACCCAGAACATTTCGTCAGAACCCATCAGCGCCATCTCCTCCCGCCGGCGATTGACCCGGCGGCGTCAGTACAGTATCGCGCGTGCGGCCCCGCCGCCGCCGGCAGCGGCAGTGCCTCGTCCGGTCGCATCGCCGGGCAGGGCTGCCCGGTATCAGCCGATGCCCACCATCTTCTCCAGGGTCTTGCGCGCCCGGGCCGCCACCGCCTCGGGCACCGTCACCACCGTCGCCATGTCCTCCAGCGACCAGAGGATCTTCTCCAGCGTCACCAGTTTCATGTTCGCACAGTCCGCCAGCGGTGTGGCATGGATAAAGGTGCGGTCGGGGAAATCGGCGCGCAGGCGGTGCATGAGCCCGAGTTCCGTGGCGATGATGAACTGCCGCCGGTCGCTGCCGCGCACGTGGCGGATCATCCCCGCCGTTGAGGTGACCACGTCGGCGCGGTCCACCACCTCGAGGGTGCATTCGGGATGCGCCAGCACCATCGCCTCGGGATACTCGCGCCGGCGCTCGTCGATATCGCGGGCGAGGATGCGGTGATGGGTGGGGCAGAACCCCGGCCACAGCCGCATGTTGCGCCCCGTCTGGCGGTTCACCCAGTCGCCCAGCGACTGGTCCGGGAGGAACATGATCTCCGCGTCCGCAGGGAGCGATTTGACCACCGCTGCCGCGTTGGCCGAGGTGCAGCAGATGTCGCATTCCGCCTTGACTGCGGCGGAGGAGTTGACGTAGCAGACGAGCATTGCGCCGGGATGCTGCTGCTTCCATTCGCGCAGTTCGCGCGGGGTGACCATATTCGCCATCGGGCAGCCGGCGTTGGCGTCGGGAATGAGCACCGTGCGAGCGGGTGCCAGCAGCGCCGCCGACTCCGCCATGAAATAGACGCCGCAGAGCACAATCACGGCCGCGTCGCTCCGCGCCGCCGCGCGCGCCAGCTCCAGCGAATCGCCCACCATGTCCGCGATGTCCTGCACCTCGCCCCGCTGGTAGAGGTGCGCGTAGATCACCGCGTTCCGCTGCCGCTTCAGGGCATTGATTCTGTCGATCAGTTCCGTCATGACATCCTCCGCCGGCATTCTAACAGGCTGCGCCGGTCAGGGCAAACGGGCCCTTCGCCCGCGCTCATCTTCGCCGGCAGAAAATCGCCGGCTCCTCCTGCGTCCGCACCCGGCGCTTCTCCCGCGTGCCGACTCATTGCCTTACCGCCCGGCGCATGGTGGTGCCGAACACCGCCGCCGGCAGGCGGGCGCCGCTCTGCGGGTCGCGCAGGGTGCGTTTCAGCACGATATCGTAGAGCAGCGGGTTGGCGCGCTGGATCTCTTCGAGCAAGCGCGCTTCATGCCAGGTCAGGTAGCCGTGCGCGGCGAGGTAGTACGACGAATTGAGGGTATCGACCCCGGGGAGCGGGTAATCGCTGCCGTTGATGAGGCGATCATGCAGTTCAGGATGCGCGAGCAGCGTCGGCAGCGCCTCCTGCGCGTGATTGAGCTGGGTCAGCGACGAAAGATCGCCATAGACCCGGCCGCGGTAGCGCGTCCCGTCGAGCAGGCGCAGGAACAGCGCCAGGTTCGCCGCCCGCGGCCGCCGGCCGTCGGCACCGGCCGGAGCGTCGAGGTCCTCGCCTTCCCCCTCCGCCGCACAATGCGCCACAATCACCGTGCACCCCGCGTCGAGCGCGGCCCGCAGTCGCAGCGGGTTGCCGTATGCCTGTTGCACCGTCCCGCCAAAGGCGTTTTCATCGCCGCCGTGGGTAATGAGCGCCATACGGTTGCGCACCAGCGCCCGATAGAACGGCAGGCAGCGCGTATCGGCAGGGTCGATGTTCTGCACATTGGGCAGCCACTTGACCAGGCGCACCCCTGCGGCGGCACAGCGGTCGAGTTCCGCCACCGCATCCGCCCGGTATGGATGCACCGACGCCACCGGGATGAAAATATCGGGATACGCCCGCGTCGCGCGGAGGGCGTAATCGTTCGGCACATAATAGGGCGCGGCATTGGTATCGACGCTGCCGTCGGGACGGTAGGCGTGGTCGAACGCGAAGACGCACAGCCGCAGGCGCACCGGCAGGGCGCGCGCGCGCGCCGCGAGCACGGCGAGGTATTCGCTGTCCGCATGCGCCTCGTTCCGCACGCCCGCCGCCGTGAGGTAGGTGCGGAAGCGCAGCCATTGCGCCGGATGCCAGACCGAACGCAGTTCCGGACGCACCGCGGCCCCGCTCCCGTCGGTGCCGAGCCCCGCCAGATGCGCATGGCAATCGATCAGCGTCTCCCCCTGCAGGCCGGCCAGCGCAGCGGAAACCAGCTGCTGCGCCGCCGGCGACAGCTCCTGACGCTGCTGACCCGCCAGCGCACTCCCGGCAATTGCCGTCAAACCCGCGACCGCCAGCCAGCGCCAATATCGTTTCATCCCCGCCACCCGATGACACGTTTCGCCATATCCCCTTCCCCTGCAGAGAGCTGCAACTGCCGTGACAGAACCATTCCGGCCCAGTAACACATATTTTTGATCGCTTGTCTGCGCCATCCGAAAAAGCGGCGCGGTTCAATCGCAGGCAAAAATCTGCCCAACAGCCACCAGCAATCGTAGAGGAATTGCATGGTCAGCGCCGCCAGCCGGCGTACGCCACCATCCCGGCCAGCCCCATCCCCGCGTATTTCGCCCCCTGCATCGCCAGTACCTGCACGCCTTGAACCATATTCACCCAGTCAATCGCGAGCCCTTCAATCCCGGTCGGTATCATGTTCGCCCTCCTCATGCCACTTGATATAGCCACTGCCATGCCAGTTTTGTTCAACCGCGTTTACTATTGATATAACATGACATTACGCAATCACACCGCCTTTTCACTAATACCACATTGACATTATATGTATTTCGTGGTACATATTTTGTATGGCTATCATCGATAAGAAGAAACGGGAATTGTACGAAAGGATCATGCAGGCGGCACTCGCCAATCCGTTCAGTGTCGAGCGGCATCAACTCGACACCGACCTGGTCGGCCTGCCGGCCGATGCCCCGCTCACGCTGACGATTGAAAAGCTGATGGCGCTGGTCAGCGCGGAGGTGCAGGACCTCGCCCGCCGCGGCGCGGCAGATGTGCAGGGATATCCCGAACCCGAGCGCGGCATGATCCGCGCCCTGATCCTTTTCGATTGTTTCCACCAGTTCGCCGGTGCCTTCGACGAATTGATCCGCGCGCAGGTAACGGCGGGCGATGTTTCCGTCCCGGTCCCCTTCGCTGACGACATCCTCGCCCTGCTGGCGCGCTGCGGCTTTGCCCGCGACGAAGCGCTGCGCTGCCTGGCCCTGCTCTGGCAGCTCCGCCGTTCCTTCTACTTCATCCGCGAGCGCATCCTCGGCGACACCCCGGCGATGCGCGCCCTGCGCGAGCAGCTGTGGAACAACGTCTTCACCGCCGACCGCATCGCCTACGACCGGCATTTGTGGACGCGCATGGAGCAGTTCTCGACGCTGATCATCGGCGAGACGGGGACGGGCAAGGGGACCGCCGCCGCCGCGCTCGGCGGCTCCGGCTTCATCCCCTTCGACGCACGGCGCGGCTGTTTTGCCGAAAGCTTCACCCGCTGCTTCGTCAGTGCCAACCTGTCGCAGTACCCCGCCACACTGATCGAAGGCGAGCTGTTCGGCTACCGCACCGGCGCGTTCACCGGGGCCACCGCCGACTATGACGGGCTGCTTGCCCGCTGTTCCGCACACGGGGCGGTCTTTCTCGACGAGATCGGCGA
>CAZFBR010000205.1:0-6345 GCA_964517215.1 uncultured bacterium | reverse complement strand
GCGAGCTCGACGGCCTCCCGGCCGTTGGCCCGGAATTCATCATGACCGGCCTCTGGTTCTGGGCGGCCGTGGCGCTCTGGTCGCACGCGCAGCACGGCCGGCGGACCACCAGCATGCTGGCGGGCGTGCTGGTGGCCATGCTCGTCCTGCTGCTGGGCGGCGGCTGGTATGTGGCCGACCAGACCGAGCGGTATGCCCGGCAGCAGAATGAGCGGCATCTGCTCGACCGGGTGCATACTGCGGCAGTCACCTTTGACCCGGTCCGACTCAGCCATATCGACGCCGCTGCGACAGGAATGCAGCGTCCCGAATACTGGCAGACCCTGGCCCAGTTGCGCGCGCTGCTGGCGGTGAGCCCCGATGTCAGCGACGCCTATCTGCTGGGGTTGCGCCATGACGATACCGGCACCGTCTATTTTCTGGCTGATCCGGACACCACGCAGGTAACGGCCGACGATCCGGTGCTGACGATACCCGGCACCAGCTATGACGAAGCCGGTGACAAGATCCGCGCCGTGCTGACCGCCGGCCGCGCCGCTGTGATCGGTCCGGCAGGAGACCGCTGGGGGGTGTGGGTCACCGGCCTGGTTCCGCTGGCCATCCTGCCGGGCAGGGAGCCGCTGGCTTTGGGGTTTGATATCCCCGCGAAGGACTGGCTGTTGACGCTGGCCAAGTTTCGCGGGGCCACCATTGCCGGCACCATCGCGGTTGCCCAGCTTATGCTGCTGTTTTTTGCCCTGCTGGTTTTGGTGCGCGAATCCACCGACCGGATAGCGGCATCCGAGTCCCGCTTCCGCGTCATGTTCGAAAACGCGCCCGAAGCCATTATCATTTACCACATGGCAACCCGGCGCATCATGCGGGCCAATCCGTTTGCGATCAACTGGCTGGGGTATCGCGAAGCCGAGCTGCTCGCCCTGACCATCGACGACATTGAATGCAATACCCGCGAGGCGCTGCGCGCGGTGACCACCAGCGGCATGATGTTCAATCGCGAGGGGCAGTATCGCCGGCGCGACGGCACCCTGCTGGAGGTGGCCTGCACCCGCGGCGGCATCCGCCAGCAGGGCGAGGATTACGCGGTGGTCTTTGTGCGCGACGTCACCGAGCAGCGCCAGGCGGAGGCGCGTTTGCGGCAGAGCGAGGCGCGGTTCCGGGCCATCGTTGAAGACCAGACGGAGTTTGTCTGCCGGTTCATCACCGACGGCACCATCACCTTTGCCAACGAGGCGTACTGCCATTACCGCGGCCTGAGCGCGGCGCGCATTATCGGGGCGGAGCTGCTGGCCGGGTTCGCCCCGGAAACACGCCGGCGCTGGCTGCAGGCGCTGGCCGGCCTGTCGCTGACCCGGCCGCTGTTCACCGATGAATGCCAGGTGCGCATGCCCGACGGCAAACTCTGCTGGCAGCAGTGGACCAATCGCGCCATTCTCGACGAATTGGGCCGGTTTGTCGAGATCCAGGGCGTGGGCCGGGATATCACCGCGCAGAAGGCGGCGGAAGCCGAGCTGCGCGTGGCCAAGGCGGCGGCGGAAGAGGCGACGCGGGCCAAGAGCGATTTTCTCGCCAACATGTCGCACGAAATCCGCACGCCGATGAACGCAGTGCTCGGCATGGCCGGGCTGCTGCTGGATACACCGCTGAACCAGGAGCAGCGCGAATATGCGCAGACCATCAGCGTCAGCGGTGATTCCCTGCTGGCAATCATCAACGATATTCTTGATTTTTCCAAGATCGAGTCCGGCCGGCTGGAACTCGAATTCCGCCCGCTGGTGCTGCGCGACTGCATCGATGCGGCGCTCGACCTGGTGGCGGTGCGGGCGGGCGACAAGGGGCTGGCACTCGGCTGCGAGCTGGCGGACGATGTGCCGCCGGTGATCATGGGCGATGAGACCAGATTGCGGCAGATCATGGTCAATCTGCTGGCCAACGCGGTGAAATTCACCGAGCGGGGCGAAGTGGTGCTGGCGGTCACAGTCGTTGCCGGCGCCGGTGATGCGCCGCTGCTGCGCTGCAGCGTGCGCGACAGCGGCATCGGCATCCCGCCGGAGATCCTGCCCAAGCTGTTCAGTTCCTTCACCCAGGCGGACACCTCAACCACGCGGCGGTTCGGCGGCAGCGGACTGGGCCTGGCGATCTGCAAGCGACTAGTCGAGCTGATGCACGGCACCATAGCCGTGCGCAGCACCCCCGGCACGGGCAGCGAATTTTCCTTTACCGTACCGCTGCAGGCAGCGCCGGCGACGACGGTGCCGACATGGCATCACGGCGGAGCGGCATTGCAGGGCCGGACCGCGCTGATTGCCGACAGCCAGGAACTGAGCCGGCGCCTGCTGCAACGACGGCTGACCCACTGGCAGATGGCCGTCGCCTGCTGCAGCACGGCCGATGAATTGCTGGCCGCCGTCCGCCACCAGCCGCCGGCCGTCATCATCCTTGATACCGCGCTCCCCGGCCGCGACATACCGGCATTACTGGCCGAGCTTGACACCCTGACCGCCGGCAGCAAAATACCGGTTGTGCTGCTGGGCATGCGCGGCGAGCGGATGCGGGACGCCGCGCACTGCGCCGGCATGCTGACCCGGCCGGTCAAACCGGGGCTGCTGCACGAACTGTTCCTGCAGATATTGACCGATGCGGCGCCGGTGGCAACCGCGAGGGCGGCAGTGCGCTTCGATCCGCAGTGGGCCGCACACTATCCGCTGCGGCTGCTGGTGGCGGAGGACAATGCCATCAATCGTACGGTGATCGGGCGGATGCTGGACAAGCTCGGTTACCGGCCGGTGATCGTGTCTGATGGTGAACAGGCGGTGGCCGCCGTGCGCACCGGCGACTACGATCTCGTCCTGATGGATGCGCAGATGCCGGTGCTCGACGGACTGGCCGCCACACGCCGCATCCGGAGCACAGCGGAACGCCAGCCGGTCATTGTTGCGGTCACTGCGGGCATCGCGGAGGAGGAGCAGCGTGCCTGTCGGGAGGCCGGCATGGACGATTACCTGGCCAAACCCATCCAGCCGGCCGCACTGCAGGAGATGCTGCGCTGCTGGCAGCAGCGGCTGCAGGCCGGCCCCATCGCCCGCGCGGTAACGCCCGCCGCCCCGGCGGCGGTTGGCCCGCAGCCGAATGCGGCGGCATCAGCACCGGCGGTATTGGTCCCGGATTCGCTGCAGGAAATGCTCACCAGCGGGCCGGACGGAATTGCGGTCGTGCGTGAACTGATTGATCTGTTTCTGCGGGAAACGCCGGAAACCCTCGCCCGCATGCAGCTGTTGTCAGTGCGCGGCGAAGCCGATGAACTGGGTCGGTCGGCGCATGCGCTCAAGGGCGCCTGCGGGGTTATGGGCGCGCGCGAGATGCAGGAATATGCCCGCCAGCTCGAGGAATGCGCGCGCGGGCAGCGGCTGCCTGATGCCGCTCTGCGGCTCACCGCGCTGCAGGCCGCCTGGCAGCGGGCCAGCGCGCGCCTGCGCGCACTGCGCGCCGCGCAGGCGTGAGTGGCGCTTGCCACCAGCCGCCCCGGTGAGCTAAAATGACGCGTATGCGAATGTGCAGGGCGGTGGCCCGCTGGCTGCCGCTGGTTCTGGTTTTGACCGCGTCGATTGCGTACGCCCATATCCCGGGCGAGCCGATCCCGCCCGTACCGTCACCCGATCCGCTCTCACCAACGGAGCGTGCGTGGCTGCAGGCGCATCCCGTGCTGCGGTTGTCGCCCGATCCCGATTTCCCGCCGATCGAGTTTTTCAACGAACGCGGCGAATATTGCGGGTTGGCAGCCGATTACGCGCATCTGCTCGAACAGAAACTCGGCATAACGTTTACGGTGGTGCGCTGCCGCGACTGGAGCGAAGTTTTGACCCGGGCCCAGGCGCGCGAGGTTGATGTGCTCAATGCGGCCGTAGCCACGGCCGATCGGGCGCGTTATATGCTTTTCGGCACCCCCTATCTGCACATGCCCATGGTGATCATTACCCGCCGGGACAGCGACGACCTGCCGGATACCGCTGCCCTGTCCGGCAAACGGGTGGCGCTGGTGCGCGACTACGGGCATGTCGAACTGCTGCTGCGGAGCAATCCCGCGATCATCGGGCAAATGGTTCCGACTGCCGCCCAGGGCCTGCGCGATGTGGCCAGCGGTCGTGTCGATGCGTTTTACCATGATCTCGCCACCGCCAGTTACGCGCTCGATCAGGAGCATATCAGTGACCTGAAAATCACGGGGACCGGGGCAAGTGACAACAACTCCGGATTCGCCGTGCGCAGCGACTGGCCGGAATTGATGGGGATCCTGCAGCGCGGCATGGCCCGGGTCAGCGACACGGAATTTGCCGCCCTGAAACAAAAATGGATCCACATGGATCTGCCCGGCCCGGCTGCGTCGACCCGCTGGCTGTGGTTCGCCGGCGGCATGATTCTGGTTGCGGGCGCCCTGCTGGCGTTCGTCGCCATGGTCAATCGCATGCTCAAGCGCGAAGTCCGCCGGCGCACGCAGCAGTTGGCGAAGAACGAGCATCTGCTGCAGACCGCGCTGCGACTCGGCCAGATGGGGTACGGCACCATCGCCGTCGACGGCAGCATCACCTGGTCGCCGGAAGTATACCGGATGCACGGCATGCCGCCGGACCAGCCACCCACCCCGGCGGCAGTCATGGCGGTCATGCACCCCGAGGACCGCGAACGGGTCGGCCAGATTCTGGCGGTCGTCCAGCGGGGCGAGTATGCGCCGGGAATCGAATACCGGGTGCAGACGGGGAGCGGCCAATGGCGCTGGCTGTTCGGCGAATGGCATGCGATTCACGACGAGCACGGCGAGTATGCGGGTGTTATCGGGGTGAATCAGGACATCACCGCGCGCAAAGAGCAGGAAACCGAACTGCGCCAAGAACGTGACTTCATCACCCGGATGATGAACACCCAGCGCGACACCATTGCCGTCATCAGTCCCGACGGCACGCGGCTGCTGCGCTGGAATCGGGCGCTCGTCCAGGTCACCGGGTATACCGCAGCCGAGCTGGCGGTGCTGCCGGTGACGAGTTTCCATCCCCATGCCGTGCATGAGCAGATCGGCACCGCCGTTACCTGCCTGGCCCGTGACCATGAGCTGCTCATCAACCTGCCGCTCTTGACCAAGGACGGGCGAACGCTCGACTATGAGTTCAGCCTGACCATGATGGATGATGCCGCCGGCCAGCCGCAGTACATCTGTTCCGTGGGTCGCGACGTGACTGAGCGTCAGGCCATTGCCCGGGTGTTGCGCGACAGTGAGGAAAAGTACCGCCTACTGGCGGAAAACATCACCGACGTCATCTGGGTCTGCGACCTGCAGTTCAATTTCTCCTATATGAGCCCGTCCGTCAACATGCTGCTGGGCTACACGCCGGAAGAATGCATCGCCATCGCCCCGCGCGGCACACTGACCCCGGAAGCGATCGCCGTGGTGCAGCAGGCGATGATGGAGGAACTGGCCAAAGAGGCCGCCCACGCGGGCCAGGCCGCCACCCGCACCCTGCTGATTGACCAGATCCACCGTGACGGGCGGATTATTCACACCGAAGCGGTCTGCTCGTTCGTCCGCGACCATGCGGGGGCGGTGACCGGGGTCATGGGCGTCACCCGTGACATTACCGAACGCCGGCGCGCGGAGGAGCGACTGCGCGCGTCGGAAGAAAAATTCTCCAAGGCCTTCCATTCCGCCGCAGTGCTCATGGCCATTTCCACCACCGATACCGGCCGGTACATCGATGTGAACCGCACGTTCCTCACCGTGCTTGGTTTTGCCCGGGACGAGGTGGTCGGCCATACCTCGGGTGAACTGAACGTGTTTGCGCTCAGCCCGGTCGGGCGCAACGAGCTGCTGGAACGGTTGCAGCGTGACGGCATGCTCAACAACCTGGAATTGCCGGTACGCGCCCGCGACGGCTCACAGCGGATGGTGCTGGCCTCGGTCGAACAGATCACCATTGACGGGGTGCCGTGCCTGCTGACCGCCATGGTCGATATTACCGCGCGCAAGCAGGCCGAGGCGGCGCTGCGGGAGAGCGAAGAACGCTATCGCAGCATCTTCAACAACGCCACCGAGGGTATTTTCCAGTCGACCCCGCAGGGGCGCTACCTGCAGATGAATCCGGCGTTTGCCCGCATGTTCGGCTACGATTCGCCCGAAGCTATGTGCCGCGAGGTGACGGATATCAGCCGCATCTACGCCGACCCCCGGGTGCGCGAACAGATTCGGGACCAGCTGCTCCGTGACGGCCTGGTGGTCGATTTTGAGGCGTCGGGCCACCGCCGCGACGGCACCGACCTGTGGGTGGCCATCACGGCCCGGGCCATTCGCGATGCGCAGGG
>CAZFBR010000204.1:0-6355 GCA_964517215.1 uncultured bacterium | reverse complement strand
CGCCAGCTCCTCGGCCTGCCCGCCGTCAGCCGCCAGGTCAACCGCGTAGTTTTCCTCGCGCAGCCCGCGCAGCAGCGACTGCCCCAGCTTGGCATCATCTTCCACCAGCAGCACGCGCATGCCGCACCCCCGTCCGCACTTTTATCGTTCACTATAGCACAGCGTTATTAGGGTGTGCTTAGTGTCAGACCCGCGTCGCCCGCCGCCGCTCCGCCGCCAGGGTCCGCTCGATCTCCGCGCGCGTATGCCGCCGGCCGCGCCCGATGCCGCGGCAGGTGGCGGCAATCTCGCCGTGCCATTTGCCGGTGTACATGTTTTCCGGCCAGAACGGCCAGCTGCGGCACTGATCGGGCCGCGCGGCGTACTGGCGGCAATGGCGGCCGTCGGAGAGCACACACTCTTCACCCGCCATTTTCAGGTGAAACCAGCCGTCGGTTTTTTCGCAATACGCGCGGGTGAATGCGGCGGTGGTCAGGCCGAGCGCGCCGGCCAGCCGCCGGCGCTCGGCCAGCGACACATAGACGTAGGCGTAGCCGCCGCGCGCACGGCAGCATTGCCCGCAGCCGCAGCAGCCGAACCGCAGCCCGTCGCGATAATCCAGCTTCGCGCCTACCATGACCAGATCGTCGCCTCGCGGTCGCGTTCCAGCTGCACCCGCTGCGCGACGGCGGCAGCGGACAGCCGCCGGCCGTGCCGCGTCCCCGGGCAGTCACGCCGCACCGCCGGCACCCAGGCGCCGTCGGCCAGGTTCTCCGGCCAGAACGGCCAGGTCGCGCACTGGCCCGGGCGCGCGGGATAAACCGCGCAGCGCCGGTTGACCAGGAAAATGCAGTCACGACCGCGGTCGCGCAGATGGAAAAACCCGCCGGCTTTGACGCAATAGCGGCGGGTGAACGATCCGGTCGGGATGGCCAGCAGCGCCGCGAGCCGGCGCCGTTCGGCGCGCGACACATAGACGAAGCCGTAGGCGCCGCGGGTCACGCAGCAGTTGCCGCATGCCCGGCAGCTGAACCGCACGCCCGCGGGCCGGGGTGCGCTCAGAGCGGGACCACCCGATTCAGGTCGCCCGCGACGTAGATATACGCATAGCCGCGGCCGCTGACCGTGAGATTGATCAGCAGCCGCCGGCCCGGCTCGCAGTTGTCCCGGTACACCTCATGCTCGCCGGTGGCGTCATTGAGGGCGACCCGCACCTCGTAGCTGCCCACACCCGGCGGCACCACAAAGTAGAGCGGCACCGTCCGCGTTGCCCCGGCGTCCCCCCCCCGCTCCTGCGGGGCGGCGCCGTCCGCACCCTCGGCCACCACCAGCCGGAGCATCATCCCCTCCGTGATCGGCGTGCCCGGCGCCGGGTACTGCTCGATAATCGTGCCCGGCGCATGGTCGGAATCAAAGCGCTTGTCGATGCGCTCGACCTTGACCCCGAGCTTGCTGCTGATCGATTCAATGTCGCCGATCCGCTGATTGATCAGGTTGGGGATCTGCGTGATCTGGGGGCGCGCCTCGCGGCGCACAATCAGGTCCACCGCCCCCCCGACGGGGAGCATGGTACCCGCGGACGGATGCGATTCAAGCACCGCGCCGTCGAGCACCGGCGATTCCGCCCGCTCGACTTCCTGGACCGTCCCCGCCCGCAGCCCGTCCCGGGCCAGTTGCTCCCTGGCATAGTCCAGCGGCAGGTTGATCAGGTCCGGCACCGGCCGCTGGTCGCCGCCCTTCGACACCAGCACTTCGAGCTGGTGCGGCAGTTTGACCTTTTTGCCCGGCGGCTCATTCTGCGAGACAATCGTGCCCGCCGGATACGTGCAGGCCTCTTCAATGACCTTCAGCGCCAAACCGTCCGGCAGGGCCGCCTCCGCCTCCGCGCGCAGCTTGCCGCGCACGTCGGGCAGCGGGACTTCCTCGCCACCCGACGCCAGCCCGTATAATGCCGCCAGGAACGACACCGTCCCCAAACCGGCATAGAACATCCCTGCCGCCCCGTAGCTGAGCAGATGCCAGAAACAACCGCGCCGCTTCTTCTTCTGTGCGCTCATGACGCTCCGTTTGACAACCTCCCGCCGCGGTGCTATGGTGCCGCGCGACGGAGGAAATAACCATGCGCATCCTGTGCTGCTGTCTGCTGCTGTGCCTGCTCGCCGCGCCCGCCGCGGCGGTCAGCATCACCAAAATCGGCTTCGTCGATCTGCAGCGGGTGCTGACCACGCTCCCCAACAGCGGCGTCGCCACCGTCGCGCCCCGGCCGGCCGCCGGCTCGACGCAGGAGATCCGCGCGGCGCTCGGCACGCTCAGCGACGAATACTATGCGCTCATCACCGGCGAGCTGACCGGCAGCGCCGATGCCGGCGCAGTCGACAGCGCGGTCAACAACCTGCTCACCCTGCTGGCCCCCCAGCCCACCGCCGCCAGCACCCCGGTCGTCGCCGCCGGCGCCAGCATGGACCGCGTGCTGCGCACGGTTGAACGCATCGGCCGCGAGCAGGGGTACTCGCTCATCCTCGAAAAGAACAATCTCCTCTTCGGCCATCCCGGCATCGACATCACCGAGGCGGTCATTCTGGCCCTGCAGTCGCCGGACGCCGCCAACTAACGCGTTCCCCGGCGCGCCACCCGGTAGACCAGCAGCGCATTCGTCGCCGGGTCGGCCACCACCAGCGAACCGTCGGGCGAGCAGGCCACCCCGAACGGCTGGCTCAATTCCGCGCCGCTGATGCTCCCCTGCAGCACCCCGCCCAGATTGTAGATCAGCACCCGGCCCGCACCCGGATCCGCCACGTACAGCAGGCCGCGCCCGTCGGTCGCCAGGCCGCGCGGCGCCACCATAACCCCCTCGCCAAACGAGGCGAGCGGGTTGCCGTCAATATCGAAGATCACGACCCGCGCCCGACCGCCGTCGACCACAAACAGCTGGCGGTTGGTGAAGACCAGGCCGGCCGGCCGGCGGAAGCCGTCCGCGGGAACGATGGTCTTGACATACGCGCCGGTGTTGGAAAACTGCTGGACGCGGTCATTCCCCGCGTCGGCAACGAAGGTGGTGCCGGTCAGGGGGTTCACCGCCACCCCGAACGGATTGATGAACTGCCCGTTGCGCGTGCCCAGTTCGCCGGTCACCCGGCGCACCCGCCCGCTCCGGTCGATCACCTGCAGGCGGTGGTTCAAAGTGTCCACCACATAGAGCTGGCCGGCCGTGTCGCTGGCCAGCGCCGACGGGCAGATAAACTGCCCCTGGCCGCGCCCGAAGTAGATGCCGCTCCCCGGCACGGCCATGGTCCCCGTCGGCAGCGGCGACGCGCTGTTGCGTTCGTCATGCCACGCCATCAGCGCATGATGGCGCGTGTCGGTGAAGTAGATTTTTTTGTCCGCACCGACCGTGACCGCAACCGGATGCTCGATGATGCCCGGCAAAGCCAGCGTGCGAACCAGCGTGGCGACGAACGCATTGGCCGCCAGCTGCGGCGGGCGGTTTGCGGCCGGCGGCGCGGCCGGAACGGTCGGGGGCGTCGCCGGCGGCGCGCCGGCCGTCCCGTCGCGCCGCACCGCCAGCAGCCCGGTGCGATGGTCGTTCTGCTCCTGCAGCTGCTCGGCCTCCTGCAGCGCGCGGGGCAGCAGCACCTCCGTCGTGTTGCACTCGCTCAGCTCGGGATACACCTTGAACACCCGCGCCCGCGCCACGACCCGCTGGCCGGCGTCCAGCACCTCGATCATGTCGCCGGCCCGCACGCTGGCGTTGGCGCCGAGATCGATGATCACAAAGCCGTGTTCGATGCTCAAGCCGAGCACATGGCCGCGCAGTTCGAGCGCCGCGGCGGACCAGGCCAGGGCCAGCACCGCCAGCAGCGCCGCGGCAATCCTACCAGCCGACTTCATCATAGAAAATCTCCTCCGCGTTGAGCGGGATCAGACCCTGGCCGCCGGCACAACTCGTGCACGACATCGTCGGCTGGGTGCCGGCGAGGAAGGCCATGCGTTCCGCCGGGCAGCCCTCGACGGCCAGCATGCCCGAGGTGGTGCAGACCTGCGCAAAATCGATTTTCGACGGCACGGCAAATTCGGTTTTGGGCCGGTTCGCCAGCGCCCGGGTCATGACCTTCTTCCAGATGGGGGCGGGGATGCTCGAACCCGTCACCGGCCCGCCGCCGGCGCGGCGCAGCGTGGTGCTGTTGTCATTGCCGATATACACCCCGCAGACCAGGTCCGGCGTGAACCCGATAAACCAGACGCTCTTTTCACTGTCCGTGGTGCCGGTCTTGCCCGCGCAGGGCCGGTCCAGGTTGCAGTTGGCCGCAGTGCCGCGGGTCATCACCCCCTGCATGATGTGGGTGATGAGATAGGCATGCTGTTCGCTGATCACCGCATACCGCGGCTGCTCCCAGTTGAGTTGTGCCAGCACCCGCCCGTCGTCGTCCTTGATCTCGTTGAGAATGCGCCCCTCGCCGTCGGTGACGTAGCGCACCGCCACCGGCGGGCAGCGCACCCCCTTGTTGGCCAGCGGGCAGTAGGCGCTGGTCATTTCCAGCAGGTTGACGTCGCCCGCCCCCAAAGCCAGGGCCAGGCCCGGGGTCAGGGCCGAGCTGATGCCCAGCTTGCGCGCGGTCTCGATGACATTATCGATGCCGACGCTGCTGGCCAGCGATACCGTCGGGATATTGAGCGACCGTTCCAGCGCCCGCTGCAGGGTGATCGGGCCGGCATAGGAGCGCGAGTAGTTCTGCGGTTTGTAGTTGCCGAATTCGGGAAAGGTGGTCGGCTCGTCCTTGAGCACCGTCGCCGCGGTATACCCGCGCAGCAGCGCACTCAAATAGACGAACGGCTTGAATGACGAACCGGACTGGCGCTGCGCCTGCACCGCGCGGTTGAATTTGCTCTGCTCGTACGACCGTCCGCCCACCATCGCCTTGATCTGCCCGCTGTGCGGGTCGATGATGAGCACCGCCCCCTGGCGGTCGGTGGTCTGCAGCAGCGCCTCTTCCGCCGCCTTTTGCATGTCGCGGTTCAGGGTGGTGTAGATGCGCAGGCCGCCGGAATAGAGTTTCTCCTTGTCGATGCGCGTCAGCAGGTCCTGCTTGATATAGTCGATGAAGTAGGGCGCGAACATCGCCCCCTGCGGCAGCACCTGCTTGGAGCCGAGCTGCAGCGCCTCGGCCAGCGACGCCTGATACTCCTCCTCGCTGACCATGTTCAGCTCGCGCAGGCGCGCCAGCACCACCTTGGCACGCGTCAGGCATTCCGCGCGGTTGTTGTACGGCGAATACCGTTCGGGGTTCTTGGGGACCGCCGCCAGGCAGGCCGCCTCAAGCAGGGTCAGCTGGTCCACCGGCTTGCTAAAATAATAGCGCGCCGCCGCCTTCAGCCCGTAGACCCCGTGCCCGAAACAGATCTGGTTGAGGTACTTCTCGAGGATATCGTCCTTCGTCAGCCGCCGCTCCATTTCAATGGCCAGAAGAAATGAATACAGATAGCGGGAGTAGCCGCGCGACAAGTCGCCCATCAGGACCTTGGCCAGCTGCTGGGTGATGGTGCTCCCCCCCTCGACCACGCGCCCCCCCGCCTTCAAGTTGCGGACCATGGCGCGCGCAATGCCGCGCACCGAGAAGCCGTGATGCTCGTAGAAGGTGTGGTCCTCGACCCCGATAAATGCGGTCTTCACCCGCGTCGGCACTTCCTCGATGCGCAGCAGCTCGCGGTTTTCAAGATAGAGCCGGGCGATGATCTCGCCCTGGTCGTCAAGCACCAGCGTCGCCTCGTGCGGCGAGTACGAGGCGATCCCGCTGTCGCGGTACAGTTCCGCCGCGATCTGCTGCAGCACCATGGCCGCATACGCGCCGATCAGCACCACCAGGCAGCCGATAATGAGATGGATGAGAATGGTGCGCCGCATGGTCAGTTCGCCGCCTGCGCGGCCAGCTCAGCCGCCTGGGCGTCCAGCCCGCCGGCCCGCGGATCGCCGCCCATGGCGCGGTATGCCGCAAGTTCCGCGCGCGCGCCGTCGCGGTCACCCTTCTTCGCCAGCAGCGCCGCCAGCCAGTACCGGTAACGGCCGAATTTCGGGTCGTTGATGGCGATGGCCGTGCGGTAGGCGCGCTCCGCGCCGGTCAGGTCGCCGGTCAGTTCCAGCGCACGACCGAGCAGGTAATGCTGGTAGGCGTCCGTACCGTCAATCGCCACCGCGCGGCGCAGCAGCGGGACCGCCTCAGCGGCCTTGCCGTCGGTAAAGAGCGCTGCGCCGCGGTCGTAATCCTTCTTGGCCAGCCGGCCGAGCACGTCGTGCAGCCGGTATTTCGGGTTGAGCCGGGCCACCAGCCGGCAGTACGCCGACGCCAGCAGCGGATCTGTCACCGCCGCGCGATCGGTCTGC